>NZ_VFNP01000002.1:3486084-3803001 GCF_006715635.1 Streptomyces sp. SLBN-118 | reverse complement strand
CCGTGGTGGCGAGGGGCCTGGAAAGGCTGGGGTTCAGAACTCGTAGTCCGCGATCACCCACGTGGCGAACTCGCGCCACTGACCGGCGGCCTCCTGATGGGCCGGATGCTCAAGGTACCGCTGGAGCGCCTCACGGTCGGCCACCGCGGAGTTGATGGCGAAGTCATAGGCGATCGGCCGGTCGGTGAAGTTCCAGTCGCACTCCCAGAACTCCAGCTCGGGCACCTGCCCGTCCAGTTCCCGAAAGGCCTTCACGCCGGCGGCGACACGCGGCTCGTCGCGCTTGACGCCTTCGTTGAGCTTGAAGAGGACCAGATGGCGGATCAAGGGGGCTCTCCTAGTTCACGAGCTCGGTCATGAAGTCTCCGACGCCCTTGGCGGCGCTCGATATGCCCTCGAACCCTATCTGCACCAGATCGGCTGCCCTGGCCGGAGAGGTGATGATCGTGTACAGCACGAAGACGACGACAACATAGAGAGCGATCTTCTTCGTTTGCACCATCAGCCCCTGTCTCCCCATTGATTCCCTGGCGCCCCTGTAGCCCCCTGGCCGTGCGTCGCGTGAGTCTAACCGAGCACGTCGAAGGACCCCGGCGCGCTCACCGGGGTCCTTCGACAAGAGCGGTAGCGGAGGGATTTGAACCCTCGGTGACTTGCGCCACACTCGCTTTCGAGGCGAGCTCCTTCGGCCGCTCGGACACGCTACCGGGAGAGAGCTTAGCCCAAGGTGGGCCGTGCTCTGAAATCCGTATCAGGACCCCCTCGGTCAGCGCTCCCGGAAGAACTCCGTGAGCTGCTGCGCGCACTCCTGCTCCAGCACGCCGGTGATCACTTCGGGCCGGTGGTTCAGCCGCCGGTCCCGTACGACGTCGAAGAGCGAACCCGCCGCGCCCGCCTTCTCGTCGCGGGCGCCGAAGACCACCCTGCCGACCCGGGCCTGCACGATCGCGCCCGCGCACATAGTGCACGGCTCCAGCGTCACCACGAGCGTGCAGCCGCTCAGCCGCCACTGTCCGAGCAGGGCCGCGGCCCGGCGGATCGCCAGTACCTCGGCGTGCGCCGTCGGATCGCCGGTCGCCTCGCGTTCGTTGTGCCCCGCGGCCAGCAGCGTGCCGTCCGCGGACAGCACGACGGCGCCGACCGGCACATCGCCGGACAGCGCCGCGCGCTCCGCCTCCTCGATGGCGAGACGCATCGGCGCCTTCCACGGGTCGCGTACCGGATCGCCTGCGGGTCCGGATGCGGGATCAGGTACGCCCCCGGTCACTAGCGGACGGTCTCCAGCACCTCGGCTGCGCCCAGTGCGTCCGCGATCTCCAGCAGTGCGTCCGTGTCCAGTGCCAGCAGCTCCTTCTCCGACAGCCCCAGGTCCATGAGGATGTCGCGATCGCCGACGGGTCCCGCGGGCACCAGCTCGGCGGCCGAACCCGACTCGCCGACCTCGTCGTCGGCGTCGTCGTCTTCCGGCTCTCCGTCCTCCGTGCCGTCGAGATCCAGCGTGTCCAGGTCGTCGGCCGGGTCGTCATCGTCCCCGCCGAGCAGTTCGTTGGTGAGGATTTCCCCGTACGAGGAGCGTGCGGCCGCGGCCGCGTCCGAGACGAAGATACGAGGGTCCTCCTCGCCCTCCACCCGCAGAACTCCGAACCAGGCGTCCTCCTGCTCGATGAAGACGAGCACCGTGTCCTCGTCCACCGAGGCATCACGGGCCAGGTCGGTCAGATCCGACAGGGTCTCCACATCGTCGAGCTCTGTGTCGCTCGCTTCCCACCCGTCTTGAGTGCGCGCGAGCAGTGCGGCGAAGTACACCGTGACTCTCCCACTGATCAGAGGTGTGACGACCGGCGGTGCGACGCTTCGTGCCCCGCCCACTCGGAATCGTGGCAGAAACCTGCGCGATGCGAGAGGTCTTCCGTCGTTGCGTCGGCCATCAGTTCTGCCAGGACCCGCTACCAGCGGAACGTCCGCATGCGCATTTGCTGGCGCATCCGGGCAGCTCGGGCCCTTCGGGGCTGGACGCGGTCGCGCAGTGCTTTGGCCTCATTGAGTTCACGGAGGAACTGGGCGCGTCGCCTTCTGCGCTCGGCGTCCGTCTCTATCTCCTGCTGTTCGGGTCCGCGCTCCCGCATCGGCCACACACCACCCCACGGCTGGCTCCGTGCCCCCCGGGCCCCGCGGCCTGGGGGACTCCCACCACCTTCCCTCCGCAACCACCGTTGATGCCAGCCCGGGCTACTGTTGGGCGCATGCGGATCCATGTCGTCGACCACCCGTTGGTGGCGCACAAACTCACCACACTGCGCGACAAGCGCACCGACTCACCGACCTTCCGGCGCCTGGCCGACGAACTGGTCACCCTGCTGGCGTACGAGGCCACCAGGGACGTGCGCACCGAGCAGGTGGACATCGAGACCCCGGTCACCGGGACGACGGGCGTGAAGCTCTCGCACCCGCGTCCGCTGGTCGTACCGATCCTGCGGGCGGGCCTGGGCATGCTCGACGGCATGGTGCGGCTCCTGCCGACCGCCGAGGTGGGTTTCCTCGGGATGATCCGCAACGAGGAGACCCTGGAGGCGTCGACGTACGCGACCCGGATGCCCGAGGACCTCTCGGGCCGCCAGGTGTACGTCCTCGACCCGATGCTGGCCACGGGCGGCACCCTCGTCGCGGCGATCCGGGAACTGATCAAGCGCGGCGCGGACGATGTGACCGCGGTCGTCCTGCTGGCGGCGCCCGAGGGCGTCGAGGTGATGGAACGCGAACTGGCGGGCACACCGGTCACCGTCGTCACCGGGTCCGTGGACGAGCGGCTCAACGACCACGGCTACATCGTGCCGGGGCTGGGCGACGCGGGCGACCGGATGTACGGCACGGCCGACTAGGGAGTGTTTTAGAAGTCTCGCCTGCCCCGCGACGCCTGGCACGCCCACTCGCGGTGTTGTCGGAGTCGCCCAAGTACGTCCAGTACGAGGGCGATCCTCCGCCTTGCGATTGCACGCACCAGACGCCGCGGGGCCCGCCCTGCGGCCGGACGGCGCCACTTCTAAAACACGCCCTAGCCCCGGGGCCCGGTTTCAGCTCAGCACGCGCCGGAGGGCGCCGGTGCGGGCCTGGCCAGGGTGGCCAGCGCCGCGTCGGCGTCCTTCTTCGTGTCCAACGTCGTGAAGGCGGTGCCGAGGATCAGGTCGACGTCCGCCGTCCGGCGCGTGTCGGTCTGCTGGCGGCTGCCCTTCAGCTGGGTGGCCAGCACCCGAAACGCGCCCTGTTGCGCTTCGGAGCCGCCCAGCAGTATCCCCGTGCCGGGCACCTTCTTGTCGTACGCCACCGGGGCATTGCCGACCTTGCCGATCGCGAAGCCGCGTTTCTTCAGCTCGTCGGCGGCCGCCTTGGCGAGGCCGCCGCGCGGGGTCGCGTTGTAGACGTTCACCGTGATCTGGCCCGGCTTCAGGGCGAGCGGAGGCGCGGCGGAGGGTTTCGGTGCGCTCGTGCAGTCCTTTGTCCGGGCCGCCGACGTCTTCTTGCCGTCGTCGCCGGTGAAGACGTCGATGAGCTGCAGTGTTCCCCAGCCGGCGAGGCCGAGGGCGATCACGGCGGCGAGGACCGCCGCAACGATCCTGCCGCGGTTGCGAGGGCGTCGCATTCGTGGGTACTTGTCGCCCGTGATGCGGTACTTTCCGCCCATGCCTGGGGGGGTGAGCATGCTCATGGGCGCAGCGTAGTGCGGCCTGGTGCGGATGCCTACTAAACGATCAACCGATTGCTTCCGTACGGTCCGTAAAGAGCCCGAAAGGCTCAGTCGCGGAGGCAGCCGGGGGACGTGACCTCAGACCCGGCCCGCGGGCTCAGCCCAGCTCGAGAACGCGGGCGTGCAGCACCTGGCGCTGCTGCAGCGCGGCTCGCACGGCGCGGTGCAGACCGTCCTCCAGATAGAGGTCGCCCTGCCACTTCACGACATGGGCGAAGAGGTCGCCGTAGAACGTGGAGTCCTCCGCGAGCAGCGTTTCGAGATCCAGCTGGCCCTTGGTGGTCACGAGCTGATCGAGGCGGACCGGGCGCGGCGCCACGTCCGCCCACTGGCGGGTGCTTTCCCGGCCGTGGTCGGGATACGGCCGCCCGTTACCGATGCGCTTGAAGATCACACGGAAAGCCTACCGGTCAAGAGGCTCCGGGCGCAGCCACGACGGTGGAGTGCAATTCCGGGCAAAACCAAGCAAACCTGGAAATCCAAGTCCCTCGCGAGAGGGAGCAAACGGGGTCGGGGGGTGTCCACGGCCCCCGCTGATTCGCTCGAAAGGGGTCGGCAAAGGGCGCATCCGGCCGCGTCAGGACTTTTTGGCCGCCTTCGCCGCGCGCTTCATCTCCTGCTTGTGCGCCCGCACCTTCGCCAGTGACTCCTGTCCGGTGATGTCCGCCGCCGAGCGGTAGCAGCCCTTCTCGCCGTACGCTCCGGCCGCCTCGCGCCAGCCCGTGGGCTGTACGTCGAACTGCTTGCCCAGCAGCGCCATGAAGATCTTCGCCTTCTGCTCGCCGAAGCCGGGCAGCGACTTCAGCCGCGCGAGCAGCTCATCGCCGCTCGCCGCATCGCGCCAGATCGCGCTCGCGTCGCCGCCGTACTCGTCGACGAGGTACTGGCACAGCAGCTGCACCCGCTTGGCCATGTTGCCCGGATAGCGGTGAACGGCGGGCTTCTCCTTCAGCAGTTCGGCGAAGGCGTCGGGGTCGTACGCGGCGATCTCGGCGGCGTCGAGGTCGTTGCCGCCGAGCCGCTGCGCGATGGTGTACGGGCCGGAGAACGCCCACTCCATCGGGACCTGCTGGTCGAGCAGCATGCCCACCAGGGCGGCGAGCGGACTGCGGCCGAGCAGTTCGTCGGCCTCGGGTTGCTGGGCGAGATGAATCGTGGGGCTCATGTCCCGAGGATCACGCAGCGCAGCGGTGACCGCCAGTCGCGCCACCGGCCCCCGGGGTTCCCGTCCCGAGGACTGTTCTTCCTCACAGCGATTGGGGGTTCGCCTTGCGCTCATACCCCCGTACGGTATGGACGCATGAGGACTTCGCGGATACCCGTGCAACCGGCCCTGGTGGGGTTCGTGCTTCTGGTGCTCGTCCTGACGGCACTCTCGTACGCAGTCGGGCGCGCCGTCGGCCCGGTGGCGCCCGGGCTGCACCGTGTCGAGGAGCCGAAGGGTCCCGGCGGCGAGGAGCACGGCGGGATGCCGGGGATGCATGACATGGGGGCGGGCCGGTGACGGATCTGCTGATCGGCGGGATGAGCTGCGCGGCCTGCGTGGCGCGGGTCGAGAAGAAGCTGAACCGCGTCGACGGAGTGAGCGCCACGGTCAATCTGGCCACCGGTCTCGCCCGGATCACGCATCCGCCGGAGGTGGGCACGGACCTGCTGATCTCCACGGTGGAAAAGGCGGGCTACACCGCCCGGTTGCCGTCCCCTCCGGTCGCCGCCAATGACGAGGCCCATGACGGGGACGGTGAGGAGGGCGACGACGGGCGGGAACGGCTGGTGATCACCGCCCTGCTCGCGGTGCCGGTCCTCGTCCTGTCGATGATTCCGGCCCTCCAGTTCGACTACTGGCAGTGGCTCTGCTTCACCCTCGCGGGACCGGTCGTCGTCTGGAGCTCTCACCCCTTCCACGCCCGGGCGCTCAGCGGGCTTCGCCATGCGACGGCCACCATGGACACCCTCGTCTCGCTGGGCGTGATCGCGTCCTACCTGTGGTCGGGGTACGCCCTGTACTTCGGCGGGGCGAGCGATCCGGGCATGCGGATGCCGTTCAGCTGGCTGCCCAGTTCCGAGGGCGGCACCGCGCATCTGTACCTGGAGGCCGCGGTCGGCGTACCGCTGTTCGTCCTGGCCGGGCGGTACTTGGAGGCGCGCGCCAAGCGCGGCACCGGATCGGCGCTGCGGGCGCTCGCCGAGCTGGGTGCGAAGGACGTGGAGCTGAAGGGGAGCGGTGAGCGTATTGCCGTCTCCGCCCTGCGGACCGGGCAGGAGTTCATGGTCCGGCCGGGCGAGAAGGTCGCCACCGACGGTGTGGTGACCGACGGCAGTTCGGCGCTGGACCTTTCGCTCGTCACCGGTGAGTCGACTCCGGTGGAGGTGGGGCCCGGCTTCCGCGTCGTCGGCGGTGCCGTGAATTCCGGCGGGCTGCTCGTCGTCCGCGCCACGGCCGTCGGAGCGGACACCCAACTCGCCCGTATCACCCGGCTGGTGACCGACGCCCAGGCGGGCAAGGCGAGGATTCAGCGGCTCGCCGACGCCGTCGCGGGCGTGTTCGTCCCGGCCATCGTCACGGTCGCGGCCTGCGTGCTCGGCTTCTGGCTCGGAGCCGGTGCCGACCCGGAGGCGGCGGTCACCGCGGCGGTCGCCGTCCTGGTCGTCGCCTGCCCGTGCGCGCTGGGGCTCGCGACCCCCACCGCGTTCCTGGCGGCGACGGGGCACGGTGCGCGGCTCGGCGTACTGATCAAGGACCCGGGAGCGCTGGAGAGGCTGCGCCGCGTCGACACCGCCGTCTTCGACAAGACCGGAACGCTCACCACGGGCCGTATGACGCTCGTCGAGACAGTCGTGGCCGAGGGCCGGGAAGCCGCTGAGGTGCTGCGTCTCGCGGGCGCGGTGGAGTACGGCTCCGAACATCCCGTCGGACGGGCCCTGGTGGCAGCCGCGCGCAGGCAGGCGGGCGGCGAACCGCTGCCCGGGACATCGCGCTTCCGGGCCGTACGGGGCGAAGGCGTGTACGGCCATGTCGATGGCCGGGAGATTTCCGTACGCAGTCCACGGGCCGCGGGTCCGCTGCCGGACGTGCTGCACGAGGGGCTGCTGCGCGCCGAAGAGGCCGGGCACACGGCGGTCGTGGTCGAGATCGACTCCCGGCCCGTCGCCCTGCTCGCCGTCGGCGACACGCTGCGGCCCTCCAGCGGCGCGGCGGTGACCAAGCTCAAGCGCCTGGGCATCGAACCGATCCTGGTGACCGGCGACGGGTCCGCCGCGGCGCAGGCCGTCGCCCGGGAGCTGGGCATCACCGCCGTACACGCGGGCGTCAGCCCCGAGGGCAAGTCGGAGCTGGTCGCCGCACTGCGCGCCGAAGGACGGCAGGTCGCGGTGATCGGTGACGGGGTCAACGACGCGGCCGCGCTCGCCCGCGCCGACCTCGGCATCGCGATGGGCAGCGGAACGGACGCGGCGATCGGAGCCGCCGACATCACTCTCGTACGGGAGGACATGGCGGCCGTCGTCGACGCGGTGCTCCTCACCCGCCGCACGCTCGCCACGATCCGGGCCAATCTCGTCTGGGCCTTCGGCTACAACGTGGTCACCGTGCCGCTGGCCGCGACCGGGTGGCTCAATCCGATGTTCGCGGCGCTTGCGATGTCCGCGAGCTCCGTGCTCGTCGTCGGGAACAGCCTGCGGCTGCGCGCCGACGGGCCTCGGTCGCGCAGACGGCCGCCCGCTGCCGGCCGGGCCGTTGACCGGCCCGCCGTACGGAGGGGCTCCGATGACCTCACCCTCCGCTGACCCCGCCGGGCGCCGGGCAGCAGTCGCCGCGGCGATCCTCGTGCCGGTCGCCGCGTGTGCGGTGACGCTCGCCCTGCTCACGGCCTACGTCTCCAGCGGCGAGGCCGGAACGCCCCCCGCCCGGATCACGATCACCCGTGCCCGCGTCGTCCAGCCGCTCCCGGGCCGCGACACCGTGGCCTACTTCGACCTGCGCAACTCCGGCGGCGCGGATGCGGCCCTGGTCTCGGTCGAGGCGCCGCTCCTCGGCTCGCCGACGATGCTCGCGCGCGATGTCGAGTCGGACGGGGCGGGCCGGATGGAAAAGCTGCCCGAGCTGAAGGTGCCCGCGGGCGGGGAGGTGCGGATGTCCCCGTCGGTGGGCGATGTGATGGTCGAGGATCCGCCGCCGCTGAGGCTGGGTGAACGCGTCGACTTCGTGCTCAGGTTCCGGGACGGGGGCGAGCTGCGGGCGGTGGCGGTGGTGGTGCGGGCGGGGGGCTGAGAGGGGCCGCAGGCGCAGCGTCTAGCCGGGGCTCGGGCGCCCGTGCCACGAGCTCCACAGCGCCGCGTACGCACCCCCTCCCGCCACCAGTTCCTCGTGTGTCCCCAGTTCCGCCAGTCGCCCCTCCGCCAGGACCGCCACCCGGTCCGCGTCATGGGCCGTATGCAGTCGGTGCGCGATGGCGATGACCGTGCGGCCCTTCAGAACCGCGGCGAGCGCCCGTTCCGTATGCCGCGCTGTCGTCGCGTCCAGCAGGGCCGTCGCCTCGTCAAGGATGAGCGTGTGCGGGTCGGCCAGGACGACACGGGCCAGGGCGAGTTGCTGGGCCTTTGCCCCGTCGAGGCGGTGGGCGCCCGCGCCCAGTTCGGTGTCGAGGCCGTCCGGGAGCTCGGTCACCCACTCTGCGCCGACCGCGGCGAGGGCGGCGGACAGTTGGGTGCGGGTGGCCGAGGGGGCCGCGATCAGGAGGTTGTCCCGGATCGTGCCGAGGAAGACGTGATGTTCCTGGGTGACGAGGACGACTTGGCGGCGCAGTTGTTCGGGGTCCAGCTCGGCCAGGGATACGCCGCCGACGGTGACCGTGCCGGTGTGCGGGGCGTCGATCCCGGCGAGCAGTCTGCCCAGGGTGGACTTTCCCGCGCCGGACGGGCCGACGACGGCGAGCCGTTCGCCGGGCCGGACGGTGAGGTCGACGCCGTGCAGGACGTCGCGCCCGCCGTCGTAGGCGTACCGCGCACCGGCCACCTCGATCCGGTCGTCGGCCGGAGCGGCGCCGGCCGCCGCCTGCGCCGCCGAGGCGCGGCCGAGACCTTCGACCCGGGCGAACGCCGCGGTGCTGCTCTGGAGTTGGTCGAGCCAGAACAGGACGGTGTCCAGCGGCTCGGACAACTGTCGTAGATATAGGGCCGATGCGACCACCGCTCCGAGGGAGAGCGTGCCGTGCGCGTGCAGCGAGCCGCCGAGCAGCAGGACGACGGCGACGGGCAGGACGTACGAGACGTCCACGGCGGGGAACAGCACACTGCGCAGGAACAGGGTCCGTGTCCGGGTCCGCCTGCACTCCTCGACGGCGTCCCGGCAGGCCGCGATGCGCCGTTCCCCGAGCCCGAGTGCCTCGACGGTGCGGGCGCCGGAGGCGGTGGCGGAAAGCACCTCGGCGAGCGCGGAGTTGGCGGCGCCCTCGGCGAGGTAGTCGGTGTGCGCGCGGCGCAGGTACCAGCGGGCGGCGAACCAGATGCCGATCAGGCCGAGCAGCCCGCAGGCACCGAGCAGCGGGTCGAGGGCGAAGACCGCGCCGATGATGAACAGGGCCTGGGCCACCGCGATGAAGACCTCGGGCCCGGCATCGCGCAGCGTGGTGCCCACGGCCGCGACATCGGCGGTGCCGCGCGCGGTGAGATCCCCGGTCCCGGCGCGTTCCACGACGGACGCGGGCAGGGCGAGCGCCCGCTCGACGAACTGTTCGCGGATGCGGGCCGAGGTTCTCTCGCCGAAGCGGTGTCCCACGTACCGGGCGAAGCGGGCGAGCAGCAGCTGGGCGAGGGCGAAGCAGAGGATGGCGAAGGCGAGACGGTCCACGGTGGCGACGTCCGTGCCGCCCTTGATGCGGTCGATGACGCGTCCGACCAGCCAGGGACCGGCGAGCCCCGCCGTGGCGGCGAGCGCGTTGAGCGCGATCACGGCCGCGAAGGCGCGTCCGTCCATCCGGATGAGCCGCAGAGCGGCGCGGCGTACGTGGCGCGGTTCGGCGACGGGGAGCTGACGGTTCACTCCTGCCCCTCCTCGCCCGCGCTGCGGGAGACCAGCGCGCGGTATCCGGGCTCGGCCGCGAGCAGTTCACGGTGGCTGCCGGTCGCGGCCGTGGTCCCGTCGACCAGGAAGTACACGCTGTCGGCGTGTTCGAGGAGCAGCGGCGAGGTGCTGGTGACCACGGTGGTGCGCCCTGCGCGGGCGGTACGCAGCCGGGAGGCGAGCGCCGCCTCCGTATGGGCGTCGACGGCGGAGGTGGGCTCGAGGGCCATCAGGACTTCTGGTTCGGCGAGGAGGGCCCGTACGAGCCGTATGCGCTGGCGCTGACCTCCGGAGAGATTGCGGCCCTGGGCGTCGACCGCCGAGTCGAGCCCGTCGGGCAATGTGTCGACGATGTCCTGCGCGACGGCCGCGTGCACCGCAGCCGCGACGGCGTCCTCGTCGCGGTCCGCGCGCCCGGCAACGACCTCGCGCAGCGTGCCGGAGAACAGGTCGGCTTCGTTGTCGGCGACCAGGATCCGCTCGCGTATGCCTGCGGATGCCATCTCGTCGAGGCGTATCCCGCCCCAGGCCGCCGCCGACCCGGTGAACCCGGCGAGCCGGTCCACGACGTCCGCGCAGTCCGCGGGCCGCGCGCTGACCAGCGCGGTCAGCAGTCCGGGCGTCACTCGCACACCCGATTCCGGGTCGTGCAGCACGGCGGGCGCCGCCGGCGGCTCGACGGGATCGGCGGCGTCCGTGCAGTCCGGTTCCAGATTCAGGAAACGGACCACCTGGCGGGCCGCGACCAGGCCGCGTCCCAGGTCGTAGCCGCCCTCGATGAAGGCCGCCACCGGCACGACGAGGACCGCGACATAGCCGTAGACCGCCACCAACTCACCGACGGTGATGGTCCCTTGAGCCGCCATCCGGGCCGCAAGCCAGGTCACGGCAGCCAGGAACACGGCCGGCAGCCCCACACCGAGCGCCTGGATCCAGCTCGTGACGACGCCGACCCGGTAGCCCTCCGCCCGCAGCGTCTGCGATCCGCGGCGGTAGTGGTCGGCGTACAGCCCTTTGCCGCCCAGTCCGTTGAGTACGCGCAGCCCGCCGACGAGATCCCCGATCCGCCCCGCCAGCCTGCCCTGCCGCTCGCGGTAGGCCGACTCCGCGCCCTGGAGCCGTCCGAGCAGCGGCCCCACCAGCACGGCGAGCACCGGCACCCCAAGCAGCACGACTGCGGTGAGCAGCGGCGACACGGTGAGCAGGAGAACGGCCACGACAAGATAGGCGAAGACCGCCCCGACGCCGGGCCCGGTGATGGTGAGCGTCTGGCTGATCGTCCTGACGTCGCTGATGCCGATGGTGACGACTTCGCCCGCCGTGAGCAGCCGCGGCAGCGCGGCGCCGAGGCGGGTCGACTGCCGGATGACGATGTCGACGGTACGGAAGACGGCGTCCATCCGGATACGGGTCATGGTGCGATGGCGCATGATCGCGAGCCACGCGTTGAGCACTCCGACGCCGAGCAGTGCGGCGACCCAGCCGGTCAGCGCCCCGAAGTCGCCCGGCTGGAGGCCTTCGTCGATCGCCCGCGACAGGAGATACGGCGGCAGCGTCAGGCACACCATCCACAGACTGCCGAGCAGAGCACCCGCGGCGACCCGGCGGCGCTGGCTTGTGATCAGCCACCACAGATACCGTCCGGCACTCCGGCTGTCCGGGATGCCCGGCCCCGTATCCGTGACTGTCACGGGTGCAACTTTAGTGACCCGGCCCGCTCAGCTGTGCGGTCGGGTCTCGGAGTTGACCGAAGCCACCGCTCGGGCCCGGGAACTCATCGCCCCCGCCGTCCGACTCCTCTCCCGTACCCGAGTGAGGGAACGGGAGGTGGAATGGGCGGGCTTGACGTGCGGATGCGCCGCGTCGGCTGCCGGCACGGCCGCATCGAGGCCGTACGCGCCGTGGATCTCGACATCGCGTCCGGCGAGCGGGTGGCGCTGACCGGCACCAACGGCTCCCACATTGCTACGAGCCCTGCTCGGCCTGCACCGGACGGCGGAGGGCGAGACCCTCGTCGGAGGCCGCCCGGCACGTACCCCGGCCCTTTGTCCTCACGCAGTTGCTGGGCCTGCCCTACGCCGAGGCCGCCCTCGTCAGCGGCTGCCGGTGGGCACCGTCCGGGCCCGGGTGGCCCGGGCACGCAGCTCGCTGGTCAGCCAGCTGTACGAGGCGGAGGATCCCCTCGCCGTCTGACAAGGGAAGCCGCCGGACCCGGCCGGAGTCCGGCGGCCGATCTCCTTCACACAGCCGCGTCGAGCCTGGCCCGCTGCTCCGCCGTCAGCTCCAGGTCGACCGCGGCCAGACTCTCGTCGAGCTGCGCCACCGACGATGCCCCGACCAGCGGGATCACCGGGATCTCGCCCCCGATCAGCCAGGCCAGCACGACCTGGTTGACGGTGGCTCCGGCCTCCTTGGCCACATCGCGCAGCGCCGCGAGCCGTACGGGCGTGCCCGCGTGGTCGAAGCCCGCGTCCAGGGGCTTGTCCTCGCGTACGTAACTCCCCGCCAGCAGAGGCGAGTAGGCGACCAGCGCCAGCCCCGGCTCGGCCCGCACATAACTGAGCAGGTCTCCGGAGACCACGCCGACCTCGCCGTCGGGGGAGCGCAGCGTCGGCCGGTCGGTGCGGCGCCGCAGATAGCTGTGGTGGTACTGCAGCACCTCGAAGCCGGGCAGTTTGGCCGCCGCCGCCAGCGAACGGGCCCGCTCGACGCGCCACGCCCAGTGGTTGCTCACGCCGAGTAGACCGACGGAGCCGTCGGCGACCAGCCCGGCGAAGGACTCGACGACCTCCTGCAACGGCACGGCGTCGTCCTGGACATGCGCGTAGAGCAGATCCAGCTTCCCGACACCGAGCCGTTCCCGGCTGCGCTCGGCGGACTCGCGGATCACCGTGGCCGACAGGCCCTCGATGTTCTTGCTGAAACCGCTGGACGGCGCGAGCGGCCGCCCGCCGAGCTTGGTCGCGATCACGACCTCGTCACCGATCCCCCGGCTGCGGCGCCAGCGGCCGAGCAGTGCCTCGCTCTCCCCGCCCTGGGTGCCGCCCACCCAGAACGCGTAGTTGTTGGAGGTGTCGATGAAGGTCCCACCGGCCTCGACGTACCGGTCGAGAATCGCGAACGACGTGGCTTCGTCGGTGACGGTCCCGAAGAGCATCGCGCCGAGGCTCAGCACGCTCACCTCGCGCCGGGTGTCCGGGTTCTGGCCGATGGTGCGGTATCGCATGGACGTCTCCTCTCCCTCGTACTGAGCAGGAGTCTGGATCTTGGAGCGCGCTCCATGTCAAGGCGCTGACCACCGGGGCAGCTCAGCGAGAGCCAGCGCCGCCAGCGCGGAGCAGATCCACGGCTTGCTGAGGCTCCGTTCAGCGGTCTTACGGTCCAATTCCCAAAGGAGCACCAGAACGCAATACAGGTACAGCGGGCCGCGCATCAGGTCGACGATGTCGTGCACAGGCCCTCCCACGGCCTTCGAACGGGCGAGAAGGCTATCCATGGGGGACGGTCACGCGGACGGTGGGCCCGGTTGGAAGATCCCGGATTCGGACGCCTGCTGACCTGCGAAGTCGCTGATCTGCGCCAGAGGTCCCGGTTTGCTGTGGTTCCCCGCTGATCCCTCCGGTCAACGGCGAAGGGCCCCACCGCGAGTGCTTGGGTTCTCAGAGTCGTTGCAGCACCCCAGCTCAAGGGGTGGCCGCTTCGGCAGGCCCTGCACGTGCCCGGAACTGTGGCTTCCACCACGGCGAATGTGGTCCTGTCCTGTTGAGATCACCGGCTGCTCGGTTTCCTCCTCCGTCTCCTGCCGTTCTGGGTCCGCGAGCCCCTGCTCATCGCGGTCGGGTCCGTTCTCGGCGTACGCCACCGAGACGGACAACGTTGAAGGGCCCCACCTTGCGGTGGGGCCCTTCAACGTATTGCCCGGTGAGAGCAATGGCGGAGGATACGAGATTCGAACTCGTGAGGGGTTGCCCCCAACACGCTTTCCAACTGTGTTGGTGGTGCGGTGGGCTGCGTGTAGGGCCGTTCACCTGGGTTCATGGGCGGCCAGTTCGCGGCACAGGCCCGACACGCGCCCCCTCTGAACGGCCGTGAACGGGGCTGAATGAGACGGAAACTGAGACGGCGAGTTCGGCCGCTTCACTCGTCCCCAGGTGGGATGAGGCGATCGGCGCTCTCAGCGTCGTCCGTGTGCCCATGAGCGTCGACGGGGACCGGAGTGGCTCGTTCCTTGGACGTGACCAGCCATGCGAGCACCTGCTCGGTCAGAGGTCCGCTGTCGGGTCCCTCGTCTTTCCAGTGTGCACGCCATCCGGCTCCCGGGATGACAGCCACCACCTGGTCAGCGCGCTCCAGGTGGGAGAAGTCCGTGTAGTCCGTGACCGGGCGCCGGGCACCGCGCTGGGGATCGACGACGACGGACACGCCCGTTGCTGCGTCCCAGGCGTCTACGTCCACGGTCCGACCGATCAACGTCTTTGTACAGGAGAAGATCGCGAGCCAACCTGGACCTCAGCTTGGGGAGCTTGGGTTACCTATGCGTGGCCGCCTACCCGAGCGTTGCAGCGCCTCAGTCGTCGAGGATGCTGTCGGTGCTCGACTGTGGAGCCTGGAGGATCCGCCGGACCCGGCTCGCCATGCCCCGAACCGGGAGGTAAATCCGAGTGCCGCTGGATCGGGCGGGGGTGATGAGCCCAGCCCCGGTGAGCCTTTGAACCGCCTCCGGGACCAGCTCCCGATGCCTGGTGTCCAGGCCGCGGAAGAGCGCGGACTCTTTTCGCCCCGTGCCACGCTGGGCGTAAATCTTCTTCAATATCGTGAGTAGAACCTTGTTCATCGGTGTTGTCTTCAGGGCGAGGATGCCCTTGGCTGTCGACATTTGAGCGTCGAACTGGGCCACTTCGCAATCGACGAAGCGATCTGCCTGGAGCGCCGACCACCCGGCTACTCCTGTCATCTGCCCGATGAGACAGTTTTGGAAGTGCGGGAGCGCGTATCCGCTATGGTCGGTGAGGTCCAATTCCTGGATCAGGCAATTCTGGAAGCTCAGCCAGTCATAGCTCTTAGCATCCGCGGTCAGCGAGAAGCCGCGAAGCTCGATCTCGTGCAGGGAGATCGAAGTGCGGGGCTCATCCTCGGGCCAGAGGCGCGCGGCAACCCGGATGATGTCCCCGATGACGGCGTCCGAGACGCCCCGGCGTTGGAAAGCAATGGCGGACGAGTAGGAGCCCCCCGAACTCGCGATGCCTTCCGCTTCAAGCCGCGTGGCGGCAACGTCGACGCCGACCTCGTCCAAGCAGGCGACGCTGTCCGTTAGCTCCAACAGCGGGCTGTCCGTGTTTGGATCGAGCACGCATGCTACGACGTCGCCCGCTCGG
The DNA here is from genome assembly GCF_006715635.1 of Streptomyces sp. SLBN-118. Classification (NCBI taxonomy): domain Bacteria; kingdom Bacillati; phylum Actinomycetota; class Actinomycetes; order Kitasatosporales; family Streptomycetaceae; genus Streptomyces; species Streptomyces sp. SLBN-118. The sequence goes on along the minus strand of NZ_VFNP01000002.1, from coordinate 3,787,823 downwards.
GCCGCATCGGCAAGAGAGACGTCGACGAAACGCCGTGAACCGTCGACGCTGTCCATGGCCCCGAGGCCCGGGAGCCGTTGCAGGAGTTGGTAGGAGCCCTCGTCTGGGGCGTAACCGCACACCGACTGGAAGACGGACGTTAGCTCGTCTTGTGAGATGGGCCCCAGGCCGTCGCTGGAGCGTCGCGCCTGGGTAGCGAGCCGCTCCAGTACCCTCCGGACGGTGAATCCATCAACCCCCACCTCCATGCTGGCCTCTCGCTCGGCGATGCGGTCCAGCATCATGTGCCAGCCTTCACCCGCCGAGCGGCCGAACGTTCCCTCGGTTGATCCGTAGAGCGCGCTTGACGAGCCCAGGTAGCTCAGCAGTAGGGGACGCGAGGGCAGCCAGTCCGGGAGCGCTTCGTGCCATCCGTAGGCGTTGAGGATCTTCTTCGTCTGCTCCTCCGTCGGTTCGCCCGCCATCAGGAACAGGGAGTTGTCGCGGACGCCTAGCGCGTTGCGCATCTCGCGCTCGCTGTCGAAGAAATGGGCGCGCCCAGCGAGGACGATGGAGGTCGAGGCGCGAGACTCCTCGCAGAACCGGCGCACAAGTTCCACAGACCGGCGGCGGATGTCGCGCATGGCTGACATCCTGCCGATCCATCCGGGCGTCGCGATCTCGTCGAAGCCGTCCAGGATGAGCGTCACGTCGCCCGAGCGCCATGCACGGACCAACTGGGAGGGCGTGGGGAATCCGATGGCGCGAGCGTGGCGCTCCAGGGCCTCGACGGGCAGGACCTGGCCCTGGTGATCGCGCAGGTTGAGGAGGATGGGGAACGGCCGAAACGGGTTCCTGCGGTGGTCCTTGGCCAAACGCTGGTACAGCTCGCGGAGGAACATGCTCTTGCCGGCGCCGTAGTCGCCATACAGGAGGACGGATCTGCCGTCCGCCACCTGCTGGGCGACACGATCGATCGAGAACGATTCGCTGGTTCCGCTTTCCACTGGGTCGACCGCCACGTAAGGCTTGAGGTCGCTGTAGTCGCCGCTGCTCGGTTCGCGCGCGCTGCCGAAGGGGTAGGACGCACGCAGTTCCAGGTACCGCAAAGAGTCGACGAGTTGGCTTCGAAGCTGGGCGAAGCTGCATGCAATGAGGGGCCGGCCAAACCCCTTGATGACCGTGCGTTGGTCGGCGGTGGGTTCGTCGCGCGTGACAAAGAAACCTTTGATGGACTTGAACGGGTTCTGGCGGGCCATAGCCAGACACGCCTCTTGGAGCTTCTTGCCGTCCTTCTCCGCCTTGTTCTTGTGGCGGGAGACAGTGCACTCGACGATGGTGACCGAGTCCGGCCCTACGAAGACGCCGTCACGTTCGGCGGTGCCGATGTAGGTGGAACCTTGGAACTCGTTCTCCTGGGCGAAGAGTGCGCGGGATATGCGCAGGACTTCGGCCTCGAACTCGGACTCTTCTTGCTGCTTCTCGTCCGCTGGCACGAGGGCCACCTCCATGTCGCGTGTCTTCCGTCACATCCTATGTGCGTTAGGGGTCTGATCGCTGGTCTGCAGCTGCCCTTCGACGTGAGTGCCGCTGAGATGCGGTGACCAGAGGGCGGGAGCATCCTGGAAGGAGATGGTGAATCGGCTGACCGCGCGACAACGGGAGTCATCATGCCCACCCCCGAGGATTACGTACGCTGGGTGCACGAAAATACGAGGAACTGGGGGACATGGCAGCCGTATGAGACGATGGATCTCGGCGACATAGGCTATTTCACCAAGGCCAAAATATTTGAAACGACAGACTTCAACGCCGAGGGGCTTCTCGGGAAACGGCCAAGGCCTGGGGCTAAGCATGAAATCACCGATTGCATAATCGGCAAACATAGGAAATTTGATATATCCGGCTACGGGCAGGGAGGGATAGCGTCAGTCGGCAGCAGCCTCACCGTGTCGATAGGCAAGGAAAAGGGGTGCCTTCTCTATATAGCGCATGGCTACACGCAAAAGCTACGGAAAGTGGAGGCACTGCTGTCGAGGATGCGTGATGCGGTACTTGCAAAGGACTGGAGGCTCGACTATGTGCTGGTCGGCAAACGTCTCGTAGTTCGCGATGGGTTCGCTGTTCTCTTTAACAAGGGAGACGCATCATTGAGTTTCACCGCTAAAGCGCCACTGGCAGTGAATCAGTCGGTAGAAGCAGCGCTTAAGGCTGGGGTTGGATTCCAGGGAAGCTCTGGGGAAGTGGATTTCTACACGCTATCGGGGGAGAGTACACCGACTTTCGGTTGCGCTTGGAGAGTGCGGCGTGATCTCAGGGATGCGCTATTCGGCGGAAAGGCCAGCAGGGCCGACGTGCATGACTTGGTGTTCGGGGCTGGTGGTTCTCCTTCCATCAACAAAGAGGAAATACTGAGCCACGCTCCAGATTGGTTGTTTGAGAAGCACTACATGTTCGACGCTCTGCCATAGTGCGACCGGTTCTGCCTCGTAGCGTGGTCCCTGCCCATAAGCGGCTCGGCTCTGAGGCACGTGCCGACACCGGGTCTCAGCGATCAAATCCCGACACGGCCGCCATCCATGGCTAGCCGGGAGATAGCGTCACGACACTCTCTCGTAGAAAACGTGAGTTCGTTATGCGACGCCGCAAACTCCGTGCTACGGAAATCTCCTCGACATGCCAGTTCGAGAGCTCAGCGAGACGGGCCATCATGAGATCGGCGGCGATAACAAAAAGGGCGTTTCCGCTTCCATGAGCCGAATTACCAACCACGTAGACCAAGCGACCTTCGCTAGAGATGATCTTCCGGCAGTGGCGGAAAAGCGTGAGCATATCGTCTGCGTATCCCTTGATCAATTGCCTCCTGCCGGTGGCGTATCGATCGTCAGGCACGGCGTCCAATATCGGCTTGAGCAACTCGCGTACAGCTTCTGCATCACCAGATGATTCGTAGTCGTACTCGTCGGAGAATCGTACGCTCGGGTGGCTTCGGAGAGTCCTAAGTCGCTGAGAGCGGAACTGTTCCGAATCCTCGTAGAATCCTAGATACCATGCTTCGGTTTTATATATCTCGGTGTAGTCGATGTTATTCGGGTAGGGAGGGGAGAAGACCACCAGGTCCTTTTTTTTCGATTCGTCGATGTATAGCAGTGGCCGCCTTCCATCTCCGAGTGTGACGGATGCCATACCTGCCGCTGACTGCGAGCTGTCCGTGTCCTCAATCATCTGCTGAACGCGAATTGAGAACTCAACCCATGGCTCCCTGGGCTGCCTTTCAGAAGCGTAGCGAAGAGCTCGCCCATCCCTTCGAAGCCGGCTCGAAGATTCCACGCAGGATGCTGCAGCAGTGAGCAAAAGGTCACAGGCTAGAGCCGGCGCGTCACAATGCTCAATCGCTGCTTTGATACGCAACAGTGAAGTCAAAAGGGAAGGCGGAAAGTATGCCTCATTGGAGAAAGTTGAGAGCGCAGGGGGGCTGGCCATGAAGGGAGCGTCGCTCGTGTAGAGGCGCTGTACTTCTTCATAGGCGTTTCTGAGTTGCTGAGCCAGGTGCGGGCCCGCCTGCAGGGCCCTTACTTTGCTACTCGAGACATGATGCAGAAATGGGTTTTGCTCAATCCCGGTTGCTGTAACCCGAACCTCGGAAGACATCTCCAGCGCGCTCACGAGCGTTGTACCGCCACCAGCGAAGCAGTCCAAGACTCTGAGTTCTGACATACCTTCAAAACTCAACTGCTTTAGTATCGTAGGCAAGAGGTCTACCGAAAAAGCCTCTTTCAAGTGAAACCATCTGTGGAATGGCTTATCGCTGTTGCCTGTAGGGACAACTAGGCGCTCGAATTCAAGTGAGCCATCGACCGAGTTCCATTGGGATTCGAGTGCTTCGTAGTGGGCTTCCACGCTGGGGTTTGCGTTGATCATGTTTAGTGGCTCACGTTATCATTGTCTCGCACGGCTTTTAGATTGACTGAGATGTGTACGGTAACTACTGGCATACGGGCTCGCAGAAGAGCCGCACGGGTGTATCAAAGTCGTGCCTCGCGAGTAAGTTGGATGGGTAGTCGATTTCCTCATTTGCGTAATGAAAGCCGTCGGCGTAACTCACGCTCGTACTTTCTGGCGTGACGCCTTTCCGTCGGCCATCAAAGACCACCAGGTATCCACGAGCCTCCGTATCAGGGTCGTTGGCATGGTAAGAGTCCAGGTAGTCAGCGAGCTGCTTGGCCCCGCCTTTCGCGCGAGCGGCAAAGTAGGGAGTCTTGGTCTGCTTAGTGGCGTCGTGACTAAGTCCGAGCCACTTGATCTCTATGAGAGCAACGCGGTTTGAAGCGGTCCAAGTAACCTTGATGTCTACGGGCTTAGTCTCGTTGACATTCTGCTCAGGCATCACCTGTATGGGGCCGTGATCACGCAGAGATGCTCGGAGGTATTGTTGAAGCGAGCGCCGCATGGTCGCTTCGGGCTTGTTGACAAATACGAGACGTGCAGGCTCCCTCCAAGTAGTGCGGAAGATGTCACACTGCGCGTGGCGAACTGAAATGGTGCCGTACCGGACGAGTGACTCTCTTAGGTCCAGAAAATACGGGACTGCAAAGTAACTCGGAAAGTTCGCTATGGTCGGTACGCTGTGTGCCCCTCCGGGAGTGATGATCTGTTCTTTCTGATGGCCTGAGTAGCGATAAGAGACAAACTGTCCGTTGATAGCGGCAGTGTCTATCTCAGCGCACCAGGCGCGTATGGTGCCGTTGTGTTCGAAGTGAATAGACAGGGGCCCGGCTTCCTGTCGGTACCACGCCGTCAACTCACGTGTTTGAGTGAATACGGCCGGAGCTACGCCGGCTTCCACAGAACCAGTGTCCAGGGTTCGTATAACAGTCAGCCCTTTGGCCAGTCGTTCGGTGGTTAGAGCGTCGTGTGTTTCTCTCACCCGGGTAATCAGTTCCCGAAGCGCCTGAGCACCTGCGGAACCAAGCTCGCGATGGACCTTCACCGCAAATAGATCGCGAGCAATGTCCGCCATCGCCTTTACATCTACCAGCACCGATTCCCCCTATACGGCCCAGTTGTCGGCTTCGTCAGACGGGCGGAGCTGCCCAGCGCCGTCGAGTGTGGTTGAGAGATACTCGAGCCAAACGACAGCCGGAATCATGAGGTCGTCAGCCTCAGGCACAGCTTGGGATACTGCCCGGAAATGCTCCATCAGAGTCTCGCGACCACCTTCGCCAAGGAGTTCACGCTTACTCGATAGCTCCAAAGCCCGGCGCAATGAAGGCTCAGCGTTGATCGATTCACCCACTGCTGGGAGAGGAATTATCAGGGTACTTCCGCAAGCCCCCGTGAGGTACGGCATGCGGGCCTGAAATCGCCCCAGTGAAGCGTATTGTTGCCACTCGTCGAGTCCGGCGTCGGACAGTTGCAGGCCGGAAGAACTCGTTACGAGTAGGGAGGAAATTTTGAGTTCGTCGACAGCTGACGAAAGCGATTCGCTATAAGGAGCAGCAGAGTGCGTTGCTGAGAACTGGTAACCCCATTCGCTTGGCGGGTTTCCCTCGTAGACCGAGAGAAGGCACGAAAGGTAAGCAAAGAGGCTAATCTCGCCCTCGGTCGCTCCGCCCGACACGACGGATAACTCCTTGCTGACGGTGAGTGTGTCAAATACAGCGTCAGGGCTCAATGTCACAGTTGCACCGTGCCCTGCTGGTCTTCGGCACTGGAAAGAATCGCTTCAACCCGCGAGTAGGCTTCGTCAAAGAGAGCTTCCTCGCTTGCCTGGACTTCACTCAAGGCTGACCAGTCGGTCATCCTTACAAGCTCCATATGCTCTGACCTGCAAACTTCAGCCAGTCGCAGAAGTAGCTGATTAGCATTGATGTTCGCGGTCATGATCATGTTTTTGCCGGAAAGGACGAACTTGCCAAACATCGCGCCGGCGCGTGCCTCATAGGCGATGTCTAGTGAGCCCTCGGGGGTATCTATGTAGCTAGTGACTGACTCGCCAGGCTCTGTCATCTGTTGAATTAGGGCCATTCGCAGTGCTATGTCGATGAAGAATCGCTGGCTTTCCGAAAGGGCGGTTGTGGCACGGCGACGCGTTCCCTGTACTTCAAGCCCAAGCACGAAGCGGGTCTTGTCTGCTGTGTCTAGGAAGACATCGAGGTCGAGTCCCAGGAATTGACGGGCCAATTCTCGGAACGCTGGCACAAACTCTGTCTCGGCTGTTTCGTAGGCAGAGCGCAAAGCGCGTTGTAGCGGCTCTAGTTCTCGTCGGGCTGCATCTCGCTTGTCACGCCATTCATCCCTTCTCTCCGCAGCTCGCTTGCGCTCGGCTTCAGCCAGGCGTCGCTGATCGAGCAAGCTGGAGATACTGCCGTCAGAAGTGGGCAGCGCCTTCGCGTTGGCGCTCTCAAAGTCTTCCAGAGCCTGAGTTGAGTTGCTGTGGAGTTTCAGTGCATCGTCGACCGCTTTATCGAGTCTGTCGCGACGAGCTTGAGCGGCCTTTAGCCTCTCGCGGGTTGCAGCAAGATGCGTGTCAACTTGTTTAAGGGATTCGAAAGACTCTGCAGTCGGCGACTCTCGCTCAATGGTGGAATCGCAGAAGGGGCAGCAGTGACTGTCCAGTTTTTCGGATAGTCTCGTGCTGATATGGGAGTCTTCAGTTCCGCATACGCCGCACCTGTTGGATTGCAGTGCCTCCACTACCAATGGATGGAGGCGCGGAGCTGAATGGCTTTTCAGCCGCTGAGAGAAGACTTTGTCGTACTGATGCCTCAGAGCCTGGTACTCGGCACTCACGTTGGCAAGGTCGAGTCGTGCATCTGCTGCCTCACGCTGAAGCCTGTGGAGCTCACTTGCATGAGCATCTACCTGGTCAACCAAGTTTTGATGCTTCTCGGCAAGGCTCTCAAATGCTGCCTCATCGATGTCGGCGACGCCCATTTCCTTCATGCGTCTACGAGCCGTTGTTACTTGCCACTGTGCGTTTCGCCGCTGGGATTCTGCCCTATTTACGGCATGGGTCAGCTCATCTGCCCGCTTGGCATCTTCGGCATGAACGCCAAAAGCGAGGTAGAGCATAGGGGTTGTTACCTGCTCATCCCAGAAAAGAAGATGGCGACGCTCGTCGAACGTAAGCAGGAAGTGTTGAAGGAATACGAATTGATCGAAACTGCTTAGGCGGCAATCCTCAAGCAGTAGGCGCTTGTAGTTCTCGTGACGTAATTCATCGTCATCTGTGTCGATGCTAAGGATTTCACCGGCTTCGTTCACGATGCGCAAGAAACGTAGCGCTTCGGGCTCGAAGAGATTTCGCGTCAATTCATATTGCCGTGATCCGACGGTGAATTGTAAACTCACTTCGGCGGCATCTCGGTCTAGCTCTTCGATTCGGCCGTCAAAATAGTGTCGCGAATACTCGAGGTTGTTCGTGTAAAACTTGCGAGTGGAAGCGAAGGCGTTACGGTCCGGATTCGCTACGATTCCTGTGAGGCCAAAATTGATGGCGGCGAGAAAGGATGATTTTCCGAGCCCGTTCGCCCCTGCGAGACAGAACACGCCGCGCTGAATATCCACTTCAAGCGTCGGGCGCTCCCGATAGATGGAGAAGTTCTGTAACCCGACGTGCTCGATCGTGGGTAGCCGCCGCCTGATGCTCACCCTGCCACCCTTCCTGAGACCGAAGACCACGCAAAGTTACAGGACGGGGCTTGTTCGACGCTACGACCCGTCAGAAGGTGGTAAGCGCACTGCCGTTCGCGCCGGCGGCGTCCGCAGTTGGTCGGTGGAGCGGGTTTGGTCGGTGCCCTGCCCGGTTTGGGGTCGAGCATGATCAGGGGGCCGTACGCTTGCCAGCAACTCGGGCAGGCTTGTCACCTGCCCGCAATGTGTCCGAGTGGCCCCCTGGTCTTGCTCGACGCGGGACCCGGATCGGGGAGGTGGCTAAAGCCGCGGAGCCGACCGCCCCAGCCCATGTCGGCCGTTTTCTCCTCGGCCAAGACGGCTCGCTCTAGCCGCGCGACCGGCGTAGCCGGGGACGGAGCGGGGCGGAGACAGGAGCGTGTCCCCGGCGGTGAGCCGGGGAGCGCGCGGCGAGCGGAGCGAGCCGCCTTGAACCCGTGAAGAAAGTTGTTACTCAGGCGATGTGTGGGATGTGCCAGAGCGGGGCTTGGTACTGCTCCGGGCGGCTGCTGAGCAGGAGGGCTCTGAGGTCTTGGCGCTGTTTGCCGTTGAGGTCGAGGGCTTCGGTGAGGCGGCGGAATGTCGTGTGGGTGACTCCCCGGGCACGGGCCTGGGCCTCGAACTGGTGGAGTCGGCCGAGCGTCGTCTCGGGGTCGAGTTTCTGCTCTGGCTGGGTGCCGAGCCAACTGGCCTTGTTGCGTTCGTAGTCGATTTCGGAGTAGCCGCAGATTTCGCGGCTGTGCTGCTCGACTTCGTCGAGGGTTTCGGTGGCGAGGATGGCGCGGGCCAGCTCGTTGCGGTTGAGGGCGTCGTCCAAGTCGGCTTCGTGGATGGTGGGGCCCTCGTTGGTGAGGGGGACCGGGAGGCCGGCGTCCCGGATTTCGCAGAGACCGCGGACTCCTTGGGCGGCGGCGGCGAGCATGGCCGTTGCTTCCGAGGGGTGCCATTCGAGGACCGAGCTGACCGGCTCGACGTGTTCGGCCGTGAGGGTCAGCAGAGTTGGGCCCATGCGGTCGCGCAGGTCCTCGGCGGGGATCTCGCCATCGAGGCCGGGGCCTGCGACCAGGAGCCTTACGGGCGCGTTGACTTGGCAACAGGCCGCGAGCGTGAGGGCGTCGGCGAGTGGGCTGCGCAATGTCGGCTCGTCGCCGCGGGCGAGGATGTCGCCCCCGACGTCCAGGAGGTCGATGGACTCGGGCTCGAGGTGCTGGATGAGTTCTTCGAGCTGGCGTGTGATGCCTTCGGCACCGTGGTGCGGGTCGATCAGGGCGAAGGTCTGCGGGAGCTCCGCAGCGAGTCGCGGGAGGGTCGAGCCTGCCGGAGCTACCGGACGGGCATCGCCGGGTACCGCCTGGACGCTTCTGGTCAGGGGGTGCAGGCCGGTGAAGCTCGCTGGGCCTCGTGGGCCTGGGACGGGGTCGACCAGGAGGCGGTCCCACGCGTATGTGAAGACCACTGCTGGGCCTTCGTCGCCGTACAGGGCGGCGTCGAGCATTGAGGCGGCGACTGCGTCGCCCCCTCCACCTGCTGCCACGATCAAGCGCGTCACCCGCGTCAGCGTACGGGTAGGCGGCATGGCCACTCACCCTATAGTGGCTAGAGGTCATAGCCACTTAGGGAAGGGGCTCGGATGCCGCAGATTGAAGAGACCCAGCCCAAGTACCTGCAGATCGCGCATCACATCCGCGATCAGATCTTGCGCGGAGACTTGCGGCCGGGGGATGAGGTTCCGTCGGAGAGGCAGCTGGCGGCCGATTGGAACGTGTCGCGGCCGACCGCCGCCCGGTCGCTGGAAGCGCTGAGCCATCAGGGCCTCGTCGAGAAGCGGCAGGGATCAGGGACGTACGTCCGTGGCCTGCAAGTGAACCGGCGTGCACGTGAGTTGTACGGGCGAGCCAAGCAAACGGGCCTGATCTACACGCCCGGCGAGTACGCGGTGATCACATCGGCGGGCTGGCTGGACGCCCCCGACTACGTCGCCGAGGCGCTGAACCTTGCACCCGGCAGTCGTGCCGTGCACCGCCGACGGGTGACCAACAATGAGTCCGGGCCGATCACGCTTTCTACCTCGTGGTTCGCCGCCGCGGTCGGTGAGCGGGCGCCCAAGCTCCTGGAGCCTGACCGGATCCGGGAAGGCACGTTGATGTACGTCGAGAGCATGACGGGACGTCAAGGGAGCTACGCCGAGGACCGGATGTGTGCGCGAGCCGCCACCGGCGAGGAGGCTGCTGACCTCCAGTTGCCTGCTGACTCACCTGTGTTGATCGTTCACCACGTGGTGTTTGACATGCAGGATCGTCCGCTGGAGTTCGCCGAAGCGACCTACCCGCCTGGGCGTTGGGCCTTCGAACAGGGCTACCCGATCACGTAGAAAGCCGTGGCTCTGGCTGCGAACCACTTGCGCGTCTCAAGTGGCCAATGCCACTATCCAGTAAGTGGCTAAGGCCACTTACTGGAAGGGGGCGTGGACGTGATCAAAGACGGCGCAGGGTTAGCGCGCAACGCGCATGCGCCATGCGTGGGTTGCCGGGGTCAGGGCTGGAAGCGCGTAGGTTCCCGTTCGGCCTTGGCGGCCTCCGCGGCTGACGGTCGCCCGCGCACTACGTCCAAGCGGCGCTGTCTCGACTGCGACGGCACCGGTAGGGAGCAGCGGAGCGCATGACTGATGCCGATGGCCGGCGCGACGAAACGGGCTCCGGCCCGGTCTCGATCGGTCGCATGACCCTCTACCCGGAACCCGAATCGGTAGCCCGGGCCCGCCGATGGTTCCGGAAATTCCTGGAGCCCTACGACCTGTCGTGCTCGCTCGACGACTGCGTCTTGATGATCTCCGAGCTTGTCACCAACGCGATCCTTTACGGGGAGGCGGAGGACGAGTGGCGGGTGCGCGTCGAGTGGTGGCGCGTGAAGGAGGCCCTGCGGGTCGACGTACACAATCCCGGATTCCCGGCGCACGTCTGGATGCGGCAGCCGACCGCAGACGAGGCGCACGGGCGTGGACTCTGCCTGGTCAACGAACTGTCGGACTCGTGGAGCGCCGGGCCGAGCCCCTTCGGCGGGACCTTGGTGTCGTTCCAGGTCGACGGTGCGTGGAAGCGCTGAGCCGTGACCGGATTCCGCGGGAGTTCTGTGCCATGGGTGGCTACCACCTACTGAAATGAGTAGGTTGGTTGACAGGTTGACTTGGCGAATTCCGACTAGGCGGGGCTATGGCGTACGAAGTGGCTGCACCCAAGTACGTGCGGCTGGCTCAAACGCTTCAAGGTCGGATCGAGGACGGAACGTACCCGCCCGGCACCCTGGTCCCTAGTGAGAACCAGCTCGTTCAGGCCTTCGGCATGTCCCGCCCGACAGTCGTCCGGGCGCTTGAACTCCTCAAGCGGGATGGCTGGCTTGAGTCCCGACAGGGATACGGCACCATCGTCCGCGGCCGACCGGAAGCGGCGGAACAGAAGGACCGACGTGGACGCGAAGCGCTGGAGCGCGACGAGTCCAGAGCCGCGGGCCGCCTGGTCGAGGTTGAAGAAGTACCCGTGCCGCCGCGCGTGGCTTCGCTACTCGGCGTACCCAAGCGGGCCAAGGTCCTCGTGCGGCGACTGCTGATCGAGGACGAGGGCGAACCGGTCGAGCTGGCCTCGTCTTACTTCCCCGCAAGTCTGGTCGACGGCACGGACCTTGCAGGTCCCGCACCCGTTCAGGGCGGGCTCCGCGAGCACCTGGAGTCGCGCAAACGCGTGCGCTTCGATCACGTGACAGAGCGCGTTTCCCCTCGGCTGGCGACCAAGGGCGAGGGGAGCCTCCTCGGCATGGCCGCCGGTGAAGCGCTGCTCAGCGTTCTCGTCGTGGCCTTCGATGCGTCCGGGCAGGCCCTCCAGGTGACCGATGTCCTGCTGCCGGCTGACCGGCAGGAACTCGAAGACACGTACCGGCTCGGCTGAGATCTCCCAACTGATCCATCCAGTAAGTCACTTGAATCACTTGACAAGTCAACCTGGCATCCCTAACTTCGAACTTGCTAAGTCAACCTGTCAGGTCCTGGCGGGTGTCTACACAAAGGAGAAATTTCAGTGCGTGTGATGCGAATCGACGCCTCGGCGGCAACGATCCTGATGACCGAGGCTCCGGCGCCGAAGCTGCGCGACCGGCAGACCGGTGAGATCGCCAAGGACGCAGTGACCGGCGAGGCTCTGATGACGATCGGCGTCGTCTACATCGATCAGGGGGAGTCCTCACTGATCGCGGTGACCGTTCCGCAGAGCGGCGTCACAGACGGACTCGCCGTCGGCGCGCCCGTCTCGCTCCCGGGACTGGTCGCCCGCCCGTGGGAGAGCGTCTTCAACGGTCAAGCACGACATGGCATCGCCTTCCGTGCGGCTGCCATCGCTCCCGGCGCGTTCCAGGCCGGGCAGGAGGTCTGATCCCGTGGCTGACCTGGTGACGCTCGCCGAACTCGGGGGAACACTCACCGCCGTTGGAGGGGTGGCCTACGCCCGCAAGGCTCACCCCGCGGTCTACTGGTCCATGGTCGGCCTGCCCCTCTCGACGGCCCGGCTGCTGGTCTCGTACGGCTCCACCATGGATGCGTGCGGGCTCACGGTTCCGCCGTCCCGTCTGCGGGCGCTGGCCGTCAGGGCGACCACTCGCCGCGAAGTACGCCCGGTCCCTCCCCGTCGCGGTCTGGTCCGCCCGACCGCGACGGGGCTCCGGGTACGGCTCCGTCTCGCCCCCGGTCAGGAACCGGCCGACGTGGCTGCCTCGTGCGAACGGCTTCGGCACGCCTGGGGCGTTCACGCCGTGCACGTCCGGAGCATCAAGCCGGGCGTCGTCGAACTGCGGCTCGTCGGCTTCGATGTCCTGCGGGACGTGAAGATGCCGCGTCGCGCAGACACGGACCTTCTCGCCGTGCCAGTGGCCCTTCGGGAGGACGCGACGCCGTTCGTACGCGACTATCGGGCGATACCTCACCAACTCGTCCTCGGAGCCACGCTCTCGGGGAAGTCCATGTTCCTTCGCAACCTGCTGACGGCGCTGGCGGCTCAGCCCGTGGCGCTCGTCGGCATCGACTGCAAGCGCGGTGTGGAGCTCGCTCCCTTCGCGCCCCGGCTTTCGGCTCTGGCCACGGACCCGGAGCAGGCCGCCGAGCTGCTGCCCGTACTCGTACAGGAAATGGAGGACCGCTACGACCTGATCCGGGCCCGGCAGAGCGTCCCGCCCGGCGTCCGGGACGAGGAGATCACCTCCGACATATGGGGCTTGCCTGACGACGAACGACCGGCCCCGATCGTGCTCTTCGTCGACGAGGTCGCGGAACTGTTCCTCGTCGCCACCCGCAAGGACGAGGAACGGCGCGACGAGATGGTCACCCAGCTCATCCGCCTCGCCCAGCTCGGACGGGCCGCGGGCATCTACTTGGAGGTCTGCGGACAGCGCTTCGGGGCCGAACTGGGCAAGGGGGCGACCATGCTCCGGGCCCAGCTCACTGGCCGCGTCTGCCACCGCGTGAACGACGAGGCGTCGGCCAAGATGGCGCTGGGCGACATCGCTCCTGAGGCGGTGTACGTCGCTTCCGCCATCGCTCCCGAAGTGCCTGGGGTCGCGGTCGTCGGCGACTCGTCCGGCGGCTGGTCCCGCATTCGTACGCCGTACCTTTCCCTCGCCGATGCCGCGGCTACCTGCCGCGACTCGGCGCATCTCGCCCCGCACATACCGGCGCTGGAGTCCTTCCGGCCCTACGCCTCGGCCGAGCTGAGTCCGGCGGGCTGAGCGCTCAATCCCCCGGCTGGCGTGACCGCATCGCGCCGAGTCCCTACCCCGCCATGCCCCCAAACCGGAGGTCCTGCCGTGCGAGCGCTGCCCGTCCGCGTCGACGCCGTCCTGATCCAGGCGGTCATCGCCGCCGCGCTCTCTTTCGCGCACCTTCATGACCTGGCCGTGGCAGCTGGCCAGGACGGTTGGAAGGCGTGGGCCTATCCGGTCAGCGTCGACCTGCTGATGGTCGCCGCCTGGAAGCGACTGAGGTCGGGGGAGTCCCGGGCAGCCGGTTGGTCATGGTTCCTGGTGGCCATCGCCGCGAGCCTCGGCGCGAACGTGGCCACCGCGGGACTGCTCGACCTCGACAACGTTCCGGCATGGCTCCGCATCACCGTGGCGGGTTGGCCGGCGGTCGCCTTCCTCGGCGGCACGCTGCTCGCCCACGGGGCCAACGAGCGTATGGAAGCGGTCGACAAACCGGCACCGCTGCCCGATGACGAGCTGGATACGCCCGCGCTGCCCGCGACTCCTGAATCACCCCGCAAGCCTGACCAGCTCCCGGCCGCTCTCGTCGACCACGCCCGGAAAGTCGCGGCGGAACACCGCACCCGTACGGGATCGCCGATCGACACCTCCACCCTTCGCGCCCGGCTCGGCGTCCTGATGCCGCTCGCCGAGGCTATCGCCGCCCAACTCACCTGACCGACAAGGAAACGCCGTTGCGTCCGTCCACGCTCCGCACGCTCAAGCGCGCGGCCGAACTCACCCGCCAGAACCACTTCGTCGAAGCCGTGCTCCTTGCCGAGCCCGTGATCCTCAGCGCCGACGAGCAGGAAGCCGCCGAGATCCGCCGCTGGCTCATCGACCACACCGCCCAACTCACCCAGGAAGGGACCCACTCATGCCCGCACAGCCGCGCTTCCGACGCGTGATCCGCGTCGGCCCGGTCCAGGTCGGGACGTACTACGACGGCCGTGGCCGCGAGAAGCACACCGCCGCCTGCACGGCTCCCCGCTGCGGCTTCTCCACCGACTTCGACAGTCGAGCCGCCGCCGAACTGGCTGCCCGTACTCACCGCTGTTCCGTCCGCTGAGGAGCCTCCCGTGACCGTGAGTCTGCCGCTCGTCTTCGTCCTCGGCGTCATCGCCTGGGCCGCGATCAAGTTCCTCGGCATCCGCCTGTGGGTCGCCGTCGTGATCGCCCTCTTCGGCTTCTGGCTCTCTCAGACCTTCCTCGCCCCGGCGATCGAATCCGGCACGCGCTCCGGAGTCGACGTCGTCAACGGCACCAACAAATGAGAGGAGAACTGCCGTGCTGCTCCGCCCGAAACTGCCCGACGCTCCGCCTGTCCCGACCGCGCACCTCATCACCTCGGCGCTACCCGCCGAGCGGCACCACACCGCCCCCGTATGCGCCTGCCAGCACGCTCCGGTGGCTTCCCCTGCCCGCCCGGTCGCGCCGTACGTGGGCCTCGGCGTCGGAGCGGTCGCGGCCGTCCTCGTGGTCGGCGTCGTGCTGACCGCACTCCTGGCCACGGTCGCCATAACGGCCGTGTCCGTCTCCATCGCAGCCCTGGTGCTGCGCTCCCAGCTCAGCAGCGCACGAACGCGCTGACCGGCCTGCCGGGGCGGCCTCGATACCGCCAAGCATCCCGCCGCCCCGGCAGGCACTGACCCTCCCAACCACTGTCGAAAGGACAGCTCCATTACTACCGGACACACTCCGCCCCCGCTCAAAGACCTGGGCGGGCTCGCAGCACTCGGCAACATGCCCGCCCTCGTCCGTCAACTGCGTGGCCTGGGCGGCTGCACACACCCCGTACGACTCGACGGCCACCGCACCGAACACGAACTCAACCCGCACACGGGTGAGATCGGCCGGGTCCTGCACCATCTCAACTCGGCAGAGCTCCCGGCCGGCCATCTCCTCGTGCGCTGCAACAACCGCCGGGCGACCCGCTGCGCGGCCTGCGCAGAGGTCTACCGCCGGGACACCTACCAGCTGATCACCGCCGGACTGCGCGGCGGCAAGGGCAACCCTGAGACGGTCGCCCAACACCCAAGGGTGTTCGCCACCTTCACCGCGCCGGGCTTCGGGCACGTCCACAACCGGCCCACCGACCGGCGCGGAACCGCACGGCCCTGCCGCTGCGGCCTCCTGCACGACCAGGACGACGACCTGCTCGGCGTCCCCCTCGACCCGGCAACGTACGACTACGAAGCCTCAGTGCTGTGGAACGCTCACGCCGGGATGCTCTGGCGGCGCTTCTCCATCTACCTGCGCCGAGAGATCGCCAAGCGCGCCGGGCTCACCCAGCGCGACTTCCCGAAAGCCGCGCGGGTCTCGTTCGCCAAGGTGGCCGAGTACCAGAAGCGCGGCGCGGTCCACTTCCATGCGGTGATCCGTATCGACGGCCCGGACGGTAGCTACAGCTCCCCTCCGGCCTGGGCAACGACCGAGCTGCTGACCGACGCGATCCAGGCCGCTGCGCGCAGTGCGACCGTCAACGGGCCCGTGGTCGACGGCCGGGCGCATGACTTCAGGTTCGGTCGACAGCTCGACGTACGCCCGATCCGCTCCGCCGACTTCGAGGGCCCGGCCGAACTGACCGAACGCGCCGTCGCGGCGTACATCGCCAAGTACGCCACCAAAGGCGCCGAGGCTGCTACCGGCACCCTGGACCGCCCGATCAAGTTCCTGGCAGAGCTGGCCCATGCGCGCATCACCGACCACGCCCGGCGGATGATCCGCACGGCCTGGCTGCTCGGCGCGCGCAAGGACCTAGCTGAGCTGCGACTGAGGGCCTGGGCCCACATGCTCGGCTTCCGCGGCCACTTCTCGACCAAGACACGCCACTACTCGACCACCCTCGGCGCGCTGCGCAACGCCCGAGCCGAGTGGCGGCGCGCCCAAGCGCTCGCAGCCCTGCCCGAGGAACTTCGCTCGATCGAGGCGGACCAGGACGAGGAGACGACGTACGTGGTCGCCCACTGGGCGTTCGCCGGTATCGGCCTCACCCGCGGCGAGGAGTGGCTATCCGCCTCGCTCGCCCCCGCGCTCGGCACGGAAGGAGAACCCACCCATGCCTGAGCGGCGAGCCGTGGATGCCGCCGATTCCTCGCTGGTGCTGCTGACCGTGGAAGAAGCCGCTCAGCGACTCCGCATCGGGCGTACGACGTGCTTCAAGCTCGTGATCGCGGGTGAGCTCGAATCGGTGACCGTCGGCCGACTCCGTCGTGTTCCGCCCGATGCTCTGCCCGCGTACGTGGCAAAGCTCCGTCGTCCGTCTCGCGCGGCCTGAAGGGGGCGGTCATGGCAGAGCAGAGGCGCACCCGCCAACCCAACGGAGCCTCGTCGATCTACTTCGGCAAGGACGGGAAGTGGCACGGCCGCGTGACGGTCGGCGTTCGGGATGACGGCAAGCCAGACCGCCGTCACATCGAGCGGAAGACCAAGGCCGAAGTGACCAAGGCAGTCCGCGAGATGGAGCGGGCGCGCGACGCCAAAAAGCTCCGGAAACCGGGCAAGGGCTGGACGGTCGACAGCTGGCTTGAGCACTGGGTCGAGAACATCGCCAAGCCCTACGTCTCCGAGAACACGTACGACGGGTACGAGGTCGACGTCCGCGTTCACCTCGTCCCGGGCCTCGGCGCACACCGGCTTGAGCGCCTGGAGCCGGAGCACCTGGAGAGCTTCTACCAGAAGATGCAGGACTCCGGCAGCTCGGCCGGGACGGCGCACCATGTGCACCGCACGATCAGGGTCGCGCTGGGCGAGGCAGTACGCCGTGGGCACGTCCCCACCAATTCGGCGGAGATCGCCAAGGCTCCGCGGCTCGAAGAAGAAGACATCGAGCCGTACACGATCGAGGAGGTTCAGAGCCTGCTCGTCGAGGCGGCCAAGCTCCGCAACAGTGCCCGGTGGGTCGTTGCCCTGGCGCTCGGACTCCGCCAGGGAGAAGCGCTCGGGCTGCACTGGGAAGACGTCGACCTGGACGCGGGATACGTGCGCATCCGTAAGAACCGTCTTCGGCCCAAGTACCGCCATGGGTGCGGCGACGGCGAACCGTGCGGCAGGAAGGCCGGCTATTGCCCCCAGCGTGAGCAGGTGCGGCGCGAGCACAAGTCGACCAAGTCCCGGGCCGGACGGCGCACAGTCGGTCTGCCCGATCCACTGATCAAGCTGCTCCGCCACCACCAGGAGGTGCAGGCGGGGGAGCGCTTGGTCTCCGGTGCTGACTGGGAGGACAAGGGATACGTCTTCGCCTCCCCGCTCGGTGGTCCGCTAAGCCCGAATACCGACTACCACCTGTGGAAGCGACTGCTTCGCGACGCGGGCGTGCGAGACGGACGGCTCCATGATGCTCGCCACACCGCGGCGACCGTGCTGCTCCTCCTCGGCGTCCCGGACGTCGTGGTCGACTCCATCATGGGCTGGGAGCCCGGGGGAGCAGCCCGTATGCGCGCTCGGTACATGCACATCACCGGGCCCATGCTTCGCAAGGTCGCGAAGCAGGTCGGCGACATGCTCTGGGAGCCGCCGAAGGGCAACTGAGACGGAAACTGAGACGGACAACGACGAAGGGCCCCACCGCGAACGGTGGAGCCCTTCGACATCGTGCCCGGTGAGGCACTGGCGGAGGATACGAGATTCGAACTCGTGAGGGGTTGCCCCCAACACGCTTTCCAAGCGTGCGCCCTAGGCCACTAGGCGAATCCTCCGCGGCAAACAATACAAGACGTTGAGGAGTGCTAGCGAACTCGTTCTCACCCCCTGCCATCAGGTACCCTGTGCGGAGCCCCTCACGTGGCGCTATCTGACTGAACTCCCCCAGGGCCGGAAGGCAGCAAGGGTAGGTCGGCTCTGGCGGGTGCGTGGGGGGCGCTTGCGTTTGCGGACGGGCGACGGGACGGACCGACGGACAGGCAGGGCGGACGGACCGACGGAGGGACCGAGGGACGGCGCCGCTTGTCAGTGGGCCCCGATAACCTCGTAGGCGTGTCGTCCCTTGCGCTGTACCGCCGCTACCGCCCCGAGTCCTTCGCCGAGGTCATCGGTCAGGAGCATGTCACCGACCCGCTGCAGCAGGCCCTGCGGAACAACCGGGTCAATCACGCGTACCTGTTCAGCGGGCCGCGTGGATGCGGCAAGACGACCAGTGCGCGCATCCTCGCCCGCTGCCTGAACTGCGAGCAGGGACCCACGCCCACGCCCTGCGGGGAGTGCCAGTCCTGCCGCGACCTCGCGAGGAACGGGCCGGGGTCGATCGATGTCATCGAGATCGACGCCGCTTCGCACGGTGGCGTGGACGACGCCCGTGATCTTCGTGAGAAGGCATTCTTCGGCCCGGCGGGCAGCCGGTACAAGATCTACATCATCGACGAGGCGCACATGGTCACCCCGCAGGGCTTCAACGCTCTGCTGAAGGTGGTCGAGGAGCCGCCGGAGCATCTCAAGTTCATCTTCGCGACCACCGAGCCCGAGAAGGTCATCGGCACCATCCGGTCACGTACGCACCACTATCCCTTCCGGCTGGTACCCCCCGGGACCTTGCGCGACTACCTGGGCAAGGTGTGCGACAAGGAGAAGATCCCGGTCGCCGACGGGGTGCTGCCGCTCGTCGTCCGGGCGGGCGGGGGGTCCGTGCGTGACTCCATGTCCGTCATGGACCAGTTGCTCGCGGGCGCGGCCGAGGAGGGTGTGACGTATGCCATGGCCACCGCCCTCCTCGGGTACACGGACGGTTCGTTGCTCGACTCGATCGTGGACGCCTTCGCCTCGGGTGACGGCGCCGCGGCATTCCAGGTCGTCAACACGGTCATCGAAGGCGGCAACGACCCGCGGCGCTTCGTCGCCGATCTCCTTGAGCGGCTGCGGGACTTGGTGATCCTGGCCGCCGTGCCCGACGCGGGGACGACCGGGCTCATCGACGCCCCCGCCGACGTGGTCGAGCGGATGCAGGCGCAGGCGTCCGTATTCGGCGCGGCCGAGCTGAGCCGGGCCGCGGATCTCGTCAACACGGGACTCACCGAGATGCGTGGCGCCACCTCGCCACGGCTGCAGCTGGAGCTGATCTGCGCACGGGTACTGCTGCCCGCCGCCTTCGACGACGAGCGCTCGACGCAGGCCCGGCTGGACAAGCTGGAGCGGGGTGTCACGTTCTCGACCGGCGGTCCCGGGCCCGCGATGGGGTACGTCCCGGGGCCCGCGGCCCAGGCACACGCGCCGGTGCCGCCCGCACCCCCCGCGCCCACCGACGTTCCGGCCCCTGCGCCCGAAGCGCCCGCCCCGGCTCCCTCCGCTCCTCCCGCCGGGCAGCGCCCCGGTGCCTGGCCCGCCGCGGCCGCCCCCGAGGCCGGGCGGCGTCCCGGGGGATGGCCCACCGCGTCGGCCCCGGGGCAGGGCGGCCAGCAGTCAGGGCCCGCGGCCGCGGGCCCTGCACCCGCTCCCTCGCCGGCCGCATCGGTTCCCGCCCCCGCCGCGGCCGCTCCCGGCATGGTCCAGGGCGCCGGTCAGGTACGGAACATGTGGCCGGACATCCTGGAGGCCGTGAAGAACCGCCGCCGCTTCACCTGGATCCTGCTCAGCCAGAACGCCCAGGTGGCAGGCTTCGACGGCACCACACTCCAGCTCGGCTTCATCAACGCCGGCGCACGGGACAACTTCGCGAGCAGTGGCAGCGAGGAGGTGCTGAAGCAGGCGCTGTCCGAGCAGTTCCATGTGCAGTGGAAGGTCGAGGCGATCATCGACCCCTCGGGCGGCACGGCCGGTCCCGGCGGCGGCGCCCAGCCCCCGTCCGGCGGTGGCGGCGGCTTCGGTGGAGGCGGCACCGGCGGTGGCGGTACAGGCTTCGGCGGTGGTGGTGGCAGTGGATACGGCGGCGGCCGCGGCCAGTCCGCTCCCGCGCCGCAGGCCCCGGCCCCCCAGAACTCCGCTCCCCCGCAGGCCCCGGCCCCCCAGAACTCCGCTCCCGCCCCGGCTCCCGCCACTCCGGCGCCCCCGCCCGCCCAGGAAGCTCCCCAGCCGGCAGCCCCGCAGGCATCCGCGGCCGAGCCCCCGCGCCCCTCGCCCGTGCACAGCCCGCCCACGGTCGCTCCCGAGGACGACGTGCCGGAAGAGGACGACCCCGACCTCGTCGACTCCGCGCTCTCCGGCATCGACGTGATCGTCCGCGAGCTCGGCGCCACCGTTGTGGAGGAATACACCAACGAATAGGGACGAGGGTCTCGGAGGCCCGTACGGGAGCAGCCACCCCGGCGGTTAGGCTGGCTGCCGTGAAGGTCCTCGTCATCGGCGGCGGCGCCCGCGAACACGCCCTGTGCCGCTCTCTCTCCCTCGACCCCGACGTCACCGATCTGTACTGCGCGCCCGGAAACGCAGGCATCGGTGAGGTCGCCGAGCTGTATCCGGTCGACGCGCTGGACGGTGAGGCCGTGGCGCGGCTCGCGACCGAGCTGGAGGCCGGGCTCGTCGTCGTCGGCCCGGAGGCGCCGCTGGTCGCCGGGGTCGCCGACGCCGTACGAGCCGTGGGCATTCCCTGCTTCGGCCCCTCCCGCGAGGCGGCCGCGCTGGAGGGCTCCAAGGCCTTCGCCAAGGACGTGATGGCGGCGGCCGGTGTGCCCACGGCCCGCAGCTATATCTGTACGACGCCCGAGGAGATCGACGAGGCACTCGACGCCTTCGGCGCTCCGTACGTCGTCAAGGACGACGGCCTCGCGGCCGGCAAGGGCGTCGTCGTGACCGGCGACCTCGACAAGGCCCGCGAGCACGCGCTGGCCTGCGGCGGCCGCGTGGTCATCGAGGAGTTCCTCGACGGCCCCGAGGTGTCCCTCTTCGCGATCACCGACGGAGAGACCGTCGTCCCCCTCACCCCGGCCCAGGACTTCAAGCGCGCCCTCGACGGCGACGAGGGCCCCAACACCGGTGGCATGGGTGCGTACTCCCCGCTCCCGTGGGCCGACCCGAAGCTGGTCGACGAGGTGATGGCGACCGTCCTCCAGCCCACCGTCGACGAACTGCACCGCCGTGGCACGCCCTTCTCGGGGCTGCTGTACGCGGGTCTGGCGATCACGTCGCGCGGCGTACGCGTCATCGAGTTCAACGCCCGTTTCGGCGACCCCGAGACCCAGGTGGTCCTGGCGCGCCTGCAGACCCCGCTCGCGGGCCTGCTGCTCCACGCCGCCCAGGGCACCCTCGATCTGGAGCCGCCGCTGCGGTGGCGTGATGACGCCGCCGTGACGGTGGTCGTCGCCTCGCACAACTACCCGGACACCCCGCGGACCGGCGACCCGATCGAGGGCCTGGACGAGGTCGCGGCCCAGGATGCGCCCCACGCGTACGTTCTGCACGCCGGGACGAAGCGGGACAGCGACGCGATCGTGAGCGCCGGAGGCCGGGTCCTTTCGGTCACGGCGACCGGGAAAGACCTGGCGCAGGCGCGTGAGCGCGCGTACCGGGCGGTGGCCCGGATCCGTCTCGACGGCTCGCAGCACCGCACGGACATCGCCCGCAAGGCCGCCGGGGAATGAACCTCTAGGCCCTGAGAACCGTCATCACCTTTGCCCAAAGCCATTCCATCGAGTGACGGCTCGGCCATCCGGATGACGTCCGCCGAAAGCCCCAACTAGGGTGCGGCGCAGGCGTTCCGGCACTTGGCCCACCGGCATTGCGATGTCAGTGGTGGGTGCCACAGTGGGGGAGTGAGCAACACCGTCGCAGGGCAGAGGGGGTGAGGTCGGACCGTGTCCGGTACCGGTTTCGGTGAGTCGCTGGGCGCGCACGCCGCGCGCTCGCGGGCCCTCGCCGTGCTGCGGGTGCGCAGCAGGGCACTGGCGGTGGCGTTGCTGCCCGCTGCCGTGGCCGTCGTGCTCTTCGCGGGCGATGCCGCGGGGCATATGAGCGGCGGGAGTTGGGACGCCTCGCGCTGGGCCGTCTCGGTCTTCGCGGTGATCGTGCTCCTGCTCGCCGCGGCGGTCGCGGCCGTGATCGTCCGCGCCAGTCCCGCGCTCAGCCCCACCGTCGAGCTCTCGGAGCGTGCCGCCCCGGACCTGTACCGGCTGGTGCGGGACCTGGCCGAGCGCCTGGAGGTGCCCGCGCCGTCCGCTCTGGCGCTCACCCCCGACTGCGACAGCTGGCTCGAGGACCGTACGCACCCGGCCCATGCGATACGCGGCGGAAGCAGGCGCCGCGGTACCGAGGCGCCCGTGCTGGTGATCGGTTCGCCCTTCCTGTGGTGGATGCGGGTGGCCGAGCTGCGGGCGGTGCTGGCGCCGGTCGTCGCGGGCACGGCACCCTCCGCGCACCCCGACATAGCTGCGGCTCGCCGTTTCGTACGGGGCCTGGACGCCGCGGTCGCGGTCGCGGCCGCCCCTGGGCAGGGACCGATACGCAAGGTGGCGCTCGGCTTCGTCGGCGGGAGTACCCGGCTGCTGCTGCGCAGTTGTCAGGCTCCGGCCTCCGAGATGGAGCGGGGCGTCGCGGCGGCCGCGTCCGAGTGTGCACAGGCTGTGGACTACGGTCTGCGGATAGTCGCCCAGGAGCAGGTCGGCCTCGCCTACGCGGGGTGGGACCGGCTGCTGACCCGGGTCGCGCTGCCCGCCTGGCGCATGGGCCGCTGGCCCTCGCGCCTCGACGCGGGCGTTGTCTCGGCCCTGACCGAGCTCTCCCGGCGCGACCGGCTCGCGGAGGGCTTCACCTCCCGGCTGGGCGAGCGCCCTGCCTGCGACCTGCTCGAAGAGCCCGGCGCGATAGACGAGGCAGCCTCCCTGCTGGCCGCCCGACTCTTCCACGGCGGCCCCGCCGAGGCGGGCCCCGACTGGTCGCCGGTGGACTGGCAGCAGTATCCGGAAGAGGTGGTCGACCATAAGTGGCGTACGGAAGCGGCCCGGCTCCACCGGGTGCTCGACGAGCTGGGCGTACCGCCGTCGACCGGCCCGGACGGGCCGACGCTGACCCGGGTCCTGGAGCATCTGTCGGGCCGTGGTGCCGAGGCCGGCGAGACGCTGGCCGCGGGGATCATGGCGGAGGTCGCCCGCGAGGAAGCGGCAGTCCCCCCGCCCCCCAAGAGCCCCGGCGACGCGCTGAACGGCTGGGGAGCCGACCCGCTCCCGCTCTTCCCGCTGCAGCCGCCCCGTACGGGCCGCGAGCTGCTCGCCGATCATGTGACCGCGATGGTCTGCTGTGCCGCCGTCGACACGGCCGGTGCGGTCCCCGGTCTGGACTGGCTCGACGGTCCGGCGCTGCTGATCAATGGTGAACGCCGCGCGGATCTGGCCACCCCTGTGCTGAGCCTGACCGAGGACGGCGACGCGGCGCCGCTGCGCAGCTGGCTCTCCACCCTCGGCGTCCGACCGGAGAAGCCGGTCCGCCTGGTCTGACGGCGCGGTACGGCGCCGGACACCGGACACCGGAGGATCCCCGCCCGCCCGCGCGCGCGATACCTCCGTCTCGCCCGGAACATTCCCTTCCGGTCACGTCAATTCGCGACGAACGGTGACGGAGTGCGTGCGTTATGTGATGTGCTGGAGACCGGCGCTGAACACGAGGGCGTGTTGAGGAAGTCTCGCCCGCCCTGCGGGCGGACGGAGCTACTTCCACGACGCGCCCTGGTCGCCGTATCACGGATGAACCGGGGGCCTCGGAGGAGGGCGCAGCATGGGGGCTGAGCAGATCCGGCGATGGGAATCGGGCGCTCTCGCCCACGCCGTCACAGACCCGTTCGGCCAGGGCCCGCTGCCCTGGCTCCGCGGCAGCGAGAACTTCTTCGACGACACCGGCCAGGTCGTTCCCTGGTACGCCGATCCCGACCGCGGCAGGAGTGCGCGCGGACCCCGCACCGCCGACGACGTGCGCCGGCAGATCAAGGGCTTCGCGTCCACCGGCGCGGCCGGCCCCGGAGAGGCGATCGATTTCCACATCACTGTGGACCCGCCCCAGCAGTTCTCGGTCGACATCTACCGCATCGGACACTACGCGGGCGACGGAGCAGCCAAGATCACCACCAGCCCGCGCCTCTCCGGGATCGTCCAGCCGCCCCCGCTCGCCGCCGACCGCACCGTCGCCTGCCACCACTGGTGGCTCTCCTGGCGGCTGCAGATCCCGTCCTACTGGGCGGTCGGCGCGTATGTCGCCGTGCTCACCACCGCCGACGGCTACCGCTCCCACATCCCCTTCACCGTCCGCGACGTTCAGCCCGCCGACCTCCTGCTCCTTCTGCCGGACATCACCTGGCAGGCGTACAACCTCTATCCGGAGGACGGCCGCACGGGCGCCAGCCTCTACCACGCCTGGGACGAGACGGGCCGCCTCCTCGGCGAGGAGGACGCCGCCATCACGGTCTCCTTCGACCGTCCCTACGCGGGCGCGGGCCTGCCCCTCCATGTCGGCCACGCCTATGACTTCATCCGCTGGGCCGAGCGCTACGGCTACGACCTCGCCTACGCGGAGACCCGCGACCTCCACGCCGGCCGCGTCGACCCCCGCCGCTACCGGGGACTGGTCTTCGCCGGCCACGACGAGTACTGGTCGGCCCCGATGCGCCGCACCGTCGAGCGCGCCCGCGACGGCGGCACCTCGCTCGTCTTCCTGTCCGCCAACACCATGTACTGGCAGGTCGAGCTCGGCCCGTCGCCCTCCGGCGTCCCCGACCGCCTGCTGACCTGCCGCAAACGCCGCTGCCCCGGAAAACCGGCCCTGTGGCGCGAGATCGACCGGGCCGAGCAGCTGCTGCTGGGCATCCAGTACGCGGGCCGGGTCCCCGAGCCACACCCCCTGGTCGTACGCAACGCCGATCACTGGCTCTGGGAGGCGACCGGCGCACACGACGGCGACGAGCTCCCCGGCCTGGTCGCGGGCGAGGCCGACCGGTACTTCCCGCGGACCGCCCTGCCCGAACACCAGGGCCGGATCCTGCTCGCCCACTCCCCCTACCGGGACGGCGAGGGCGCCATCCGCCACCAGGAGACGTCCCTGTACCGCGCACCCTCGGGCGCCCTCGTCTTCGCCGCCGGCACCTTCGCCTGGTCCCCGGCGCTGGACCGCCCCGGCCATGTCGACACCCGTGTCCAGCGGGCGACGGCGAACCTCCTCGACCGCATCTGCAAGCGCGACTGACCCGGCGCGGCCGACCCCGTACGAGCCGGTCCAACCCGCGTACGGGACAATCGGACGCGTTGGACATAACCACGGGGAGGAACCGTGTCCGGATTCGTCGAAAAGCCCGAGCCGCTTCAGGTGCCGGGCCTGGTACATCTGCACACCGGCAAGGTGCGCGACCTGTACCAGAACGAGGCGGGCGACCTCGTGATGGTCGCCAGCGACCGCATGTCCGCCTACGACTGGGTGCTGCCCACCGAGATCCCGGACAAGGGGCGGGTGCTCACCCAGCTCTCGCTGTGGTGGTTCGAGCGCCTGACGGACCTGGTACCGAACCACGTCCTGGGCACTGATCTTCCCGAGGGCGCCCCTGCCGACTGGGCGGGCCGCACCCTCATCTGCAAGTCGCTGCGCATGGTCCCGGTCGAGTGCGTGGCCCGCGGCTATCTCACCGGCTCGGGCCTCGCCGAGTATCAGGAGACCCGTACGGTCTGCGGGCTCGCGCTGCCCGAGGGCCTGAGCGACGGCTCCGAGCTCCCGGCCCCGATCTTCACGCCCGCCACCAAGGCGGCCGTCGGCGATCACGACGAGAACGTGAGCTACGAGGAAGTGGCCCGCCAGGTCGGCGCGGAGACCGCCGCCCTGCTGCGCCAGACGACCCTCGCCGTCTACGGCCGGGCCCGTGACATCGCCCGCGACCGCGGCATCATCCTGGCGGACACCAAGTTCGAGTTCGGCTTCGACGGCGACGAGCTCGTCATCGCCGACGAGGTGCTGACCCCCGACTCCTCCCGCTTCTGGCCGGCGGCCTCCTGGGAGCCGGGCCGCGCCCAGCCCTCGTACGACAAGCAGTACGTCCGCGACTGGCTGACCTCGCCCGCTTCCGGCTGGGACCGCAGGAGCGAGCAGCCGCCGCCCGCCCTCCCCCAGGAGATCGTCGAGGCGACCCGCGCCAAGTACATCGAGGCGTACGAGCTCCTCACCGGCACGTCCTGGAACTGAGCGCACGAAGAAGGCCCCGGTCGCGATGACCGGGGCCTTCCTACCTTGAGCGGACGACCAGGTTCGAACTGGCGACCTCAACCTTGGCAAGGTTGCGCTCTACCAACTGAGCTACGTCCGCATGCGCCGTGCGCGAAGACCACTATACCCAACCGCGCTCGCGAGCGAGACGCACCGCGGTATGACGGTTCTCGGCCCCCAGCTTGGAGGCGGCCGACGAGAGGTAGTTCCGCACTGTCCCCGGCGACAGCGAGGCCCGCTCCGCGATCTCCGCGATCGGGGCTCCGTCGGCCGCCAGTTCCAGCACCTCGGCCTCCCGGGTGGTCAGCGGCGAGTCCCCTGCCGAGATCGCGTCGGCCGCCAACTCGGGGTCCACATAGCGGTTTCCGGCGTGCACGGTACGGATGATCTCCGCCAGCCGCCGGGCGCTGAGTGTCTTCGGCACGAAGCCCCGCACGCCCGCTGCCAGTGCTCTTCTGAGGTGCCCGGGCCGCCCATGACCGGTCACGATCATCGTCCGGCACTCGGGCAGTTCGCTCCGCAGGGAAGTGGCCACACTCACACCGTCGGGGCCCGGCATCTGAAGATCGAGGACCGCGACGTCCGGCCGGTGCGCCCGTGCCATGGCGAGTGCTTCCTCGCCCGTGGCCGCCTCGGCGACCACCACGAGATCGTCCTCGAGCGCCAGCAGGGCGGCCAGCGCCCCCCGGATCAGATGCTCGTCGTCGGCAAGCAGCACCCGTACGGTCACACCGCCTCCTTCGTGTCGTCGGCAACGGGAACGCGGGCCGTCACACGGAAGTGTCCGCCCCGGGACGGGCCCGCCTCCAGCGTGCCGTCCACGGCGAAGAGCCTCTCCCGCAGGCCCGCGAGCCCCGAGCCGGCGGTGCCGGACCCTTTCCCGGCCGCCCCGTCGTTCTCGATCACCAGCACCACCGCGTCGTCCTCGGCACGCACCGAGATCGTGCAGCGCCGCGCGTCGCCGTGCCGCAGCACGTTCGTCGCGGCCTCCCGGACCACCCATCCCAGCGCCGACTGGACATCGCCGGGCAGCTCCCCGTCCCCCGCATCGACGGTGCAGGCGATTCCCGCCGCGGACAACACACCCCGAGCGCCCTCCAGTTCCACCCGCAGGTCCGCCTCGCGGTAGCCGCGCACCACGTCCCGTACCTCTCGCTGCGATTCCTGTGCGATGCGCTGGACCTCGCTCATCTGGTCCACCGCCTCCGCCCGTTCGCGCCGGGCCAGCTGTACCGCCAGCTCGCTCTTGAGCGCGATGACGGCGAGGTTCCGGCCCAGTACGTCGTGCAGATCGCGGCCGAAGCGCAGCCTTTCCTCGGCGACCGCGAGCCGCGCCTGTACGTCACGCGCCTCGCGCAGCTCCCACATCACGGCCAGTACCCACATCGACGCCCGGGCCGTGAACGCCATCCACCCGGTGACAAAGCCGACGGCCACGACGGTGAACGCCGCCTCGGCGGCCGGGCGGCCGGTCAGCAGGGCCAGGGGGCACAGCAGGACGAGCACCACCAGCTGGATCAGGGCCGTGATCCGATTGCGTACGAGCAGACAGTGCACGGTGAGGAACGGCACGAGTGACGCCGCCAGCATCGTCGGCAGCAGTCCGGTCAGATCGACCGTCACCGACAGCATCACCACTGCGGACACCGACGCGACCGTCACCGCCGCCGCCCGTCCGAGCAACCGCGGGGGCACCTGCCCCTGCCCCAGGTAGGCGTTCATCGCGTACCGGGCAAGACGTCCGCAAAGGACACCTTCCGTGAGGATGAGCAGCAGCGCGGTCACGACCAGGGCCAGCTGCTCCTTCTCGCGCACGGGCCGGCTCAGCACCGGAAGAGTGAGCCCGATGACGCCCAGCCACACGATCAGATGGATCGTGCCGCGCGTGTACAGGTCCACCTTGGCCAGTCCGCTGCGGCCGCTCCAGCCCTTCACCCGCACCCACACACCCCCGAAGTCAGCGGCGGGGCTCCCAGCGGAACCACCGCTGCACAGCAAACACCGAGAGTGCCGTCCAGGCCAGAGCTGTCAACGCGGCTCTCAGCACGTCAGGCGTGTCGACACCGCCCAGCCATCCGGCCCGCACGAGCGTCATCACCCCGGTCACCGGCAGCAGTTCGCACACCGACGCGACGTTTTGCGGCAGCACGTCCAGCGGTATGAACAGGCCGGAGCCCATGAACGAGGTCACGAACATCGGCAGCGTGGTGATCTGCGCACTCTCCACGGTGGCGGTCACAGCGGACGTGACCGCCGCCAGCGCGGCCAGCAGCACCATCCCCAGCAGCACGCCCAGAACCAGTAGCTCAGGCCGCTCCGGCGTCCCCACACCCAGGAACGCGACCCCCGCCACCACGATCAGCACACACTGCGCGAGCGCGAGACCGGTGGCGGGCAGCGCCGTCCCGGCGAGGATCTCGCGGTCCGGCACCTCCCCCGTACGCAGCCGCTTGAGTACCAGCTCCTCGCGCCGGGCCACATAGGCCGAGACGAGGTTGAGATGGACGACCAGGACGAGCACCATCCCGATCCCGCTGGTCATCGCCGTCCCGGCGACGGTCATCCCCGCCTTGTCGAGGTCGAGCTGGTCCAGCGTAGATTTGATGGGCGCCACCATCAGCGCGGGCATCAGCAGCGCCACAAACAGCGCGGTCCGGTTCCGCACGAGAAGCGTCAGTTCGGCCCGCCCGAGAGCGGCCAGCCGTCCGGCCGTCGCCGTCATGTCACACACCTGCCGATTCTGTCCGCGCGCTGTCCTGGGCGATGTCGAGGAAGGCCTCTTCGAGCGAGGCCGAGCGGGCATCGAGCCCTTCCAGCCTCAGGTCCGAATCCCGGGCCCAGCGCAGCAGTTCGCCGAGCGTGTCCTGCAGCTCATGCGTACGGATCTCGATCCGCCGGCCGTTCGCCGCCGCCCGCAGTGAGAGCGGCAGCCGTCCAGCCGTCACCCCCTCGGGCAGGACGAATCGGATGCGCGCGGGGCGGGCCGCCGTTACCTCGGCCGGGGTGCCCGTGCTCACGATCCGCCCCCGATGCATGATCGCCAGTCGGTCGGCCAGGAACTCGGCCTCCTCCATGTAGTGGGTCGTCAGCAGCACGGTGGTGCCGCCCTCCCGCAGCGCCCCTACCAACTCCCAGGTGTCGCGCCGCCCTTCCGCGTCAAGACCTGTCGTCGGTTCGTCGAGGAAGAGGATCTCAGGCCGGCCGAGCACGGCCAGCGCCAGATCGAGACGTCGCCGCTCGCCGCCCGACAGCTGCTTGACGCGCACTCCGGCGCGGTCCCCGAGTCCCACCAGCTCCAGCGCCTCGGCGACGGGCCGCGCCCCGCTGGTGCAGCCCGCCCACATCCGCACCGTCTCGGCGGCCGTCAGATCGGAAGGGAAGCCTCCGTCCTGCAGCATCACGCCCGTCCGCGGCCGGACGACGGCGCGCTCGCGGTACGGGTCGTGGCCGAGGACGCGCACCTGCCCACCGTCAGGGGCGGTGAGCCCTTCGAGCAGCTCGACCGTGGAGGTCTTGCCCGCGCCATTGGTCCCGAGCAGGGCGAAGATCTCGCCGCGCGCCACGGAGAAGGAGATCCCGGTTACTGCCTCGAAGCCGCCGGCGTAGGTCCGCCGCAGCTCCTCGGCCTCGATGGCGTAGTGGTCTGTGGTCATGACTCAAGGCTTGGGCCGGCGGGGCCCGCCCGGCAGTGCGGGCTGTCACCGCTGTTCATGACGCATGTCATCGGGACCGATGCGGACGTGGGCACATACGAGGGACGCATACGAAGGGCGTACACGAAGAAGGCCCCGGTCATATCGACCAGGGCCTTCACTCTGAGCGGACGACGAGATTCGAACTCGCGACCCTCACCTTGGCAAGGTGATGCTCTACCAACTGAGCCACGTCCGCATTGCTGCCGCTCAGCTCTCACTGGGCGGTGCGTCCACCACCCTACCTGATCCATGACCGCGACCGGTAAAGCGATGCAGAGCGGGTGACAGGAATTGCACACTGCGCCTTCCCCCTGGAAGGGGGATGTTCTGCTACTGAACTACACCCGCACGCTGCGCGGGGTCGGGCCCTGCGGCCTCGCCCCTCGGCGTGCTCCAGACTCTAGCCGAACAGCGGGGGTGCCGTGCAACTCGGATCGGCGAGCGCTCTCGGCCGGCCTCTCAACTGGCCGCGCGGAAAGCCTCGTAGACCGCCTTGGGGATCCGTCCGCGGGCCGGCACGTCCATCTTGTTGGACTGGGCCCAGGCCCGTACGGCCGCCGGGGCGGGCTCGACCGACGTGTGCCGGTAGGAGACACGGGACTTGTCACGCTTCCCGGTGTTTGTCCGCTTACGGCCTGCCGCCACGTAGGGAGCCAAGGCCTTGCGCAGTTTCTTTGCATTGGAGGGATTGAGGTCGATCTCGTACGACTTACCGTCCAGTGCGAACGCGACCGTTTCCGCCGCTTCTCCGCCGTCGATGTCGTCGGAGAGCGTGACCACTACTCGCTGAGCCACGGATATCGGTCCTTTCCTGCGGTATCACCGGTTCTGACATGCGTGCCCGCATGCGGTGATACCGGGTTTCCGGCTGATGAGGGGCAATGATGCTTTCCTCTGTATTCCTTTGTACAGCGGTCCGCACTGCATTGTGAAGCCCAGCCAATTACATGCGCGTGTCCGATGCAATGGCGTTCGGGATTCTTTCCCGGGATTTTCCCTGGGCGTTCTCCGGATATCTACCCGCGTAGATTTTTCGGGCGGGTACGCTGAGGGAACCGCCCTCGCAACACACCACCGGGAGTGCCCGTGGCACGCGTCGTAGTCGACGTCATGCTCAAGCCCGAGATCCTCGACCCCCAGGGACAGGCAGTACAGCGTGCACTGCCGCGTCTCGGATTCGACGGAATCGCGGACGTACGTCAGGGAAAGCGTTTCGAGCTGGAGGTGGAGGGGCCGGTCGACGAGGCCGTCCTCGCCCGCATCCATGAGATGGCCGAAACGTTCCTCGCCAACACCGTCATCGAGGACTTCGTCGTAAAGGTGGAATCGTGACCGCTCGTATCGGAGTCGTCACTTTCCCCGGCACGCTCGACGACCAGGACAGCCTGCGCGCCGTCCGCCTCGCGGGCGCCGAGCCCGTCTCGCTCTGGCACCGCGACAAGGACCTCAAGCAGGTCGACGCCGTGGTCCTCGCCGGAGGTTTCTCCTACGGCGACTATCTGCGCGCCGGAGCCATCTCCCGGTTCTCGCCGGTGATGGAGACGATCATCGACCAGGCCCGGGCGGGCATGCCGGTTCTCGGAATCTGCAACGGCTTCCAGATCCTCACCGAATCGCATCTGCTGCCGGGCGCCATGCTCCGGAACAACCATCTGCACTTCATCTGCCGTGAGCAGAAGCTGCGGGTGGAGACGAGCCGGACGGCCTGGACCGCGGACTACACCGAGGGCCAGGAGATCCAGATCCCGCTCAAGAACATGGACGGGCGGTACGTCGCCGACGAGCGCGTGCTCGACGAGCTGGAGGCCGAGGGCCGGGTCGCCTTCCGCTATCTCGACTTCAATCCGAACGGCTCGCTCCGTGACATCGCGGGCATCACCAACGCCGCCGGCAATGTCGTGGGCCTGATGCCGCACCCGGAGCACGCCGTCGAGCCCCTCATCGGCACGGGCCGCACCGACGGCCTCGGTTTCTTCACCTCGATCCTCAAGAAGCTGGTCAACCCATGAGCCTGGATACGGTCAAGCACGCGGCCGGGACCCCGGACGTCGAGCAGCCCTGGAAGGAACTCGGCCTCAAGCAGGACGAGTACGAGCGCATCCGCGAGATCCTCGGCCGCCGGCCCACCGGCGCCGAGCTCGCCATGTACTCCGTCATGTGGTCCGAGCACTGCTCGTACAAGAGCAGCAAGGTCCACCTGAAGCAGTTCAGCGAGAAGAAGCCCGAGAGCGACGCCATGCTCGTAGGCATCGGCGAGAACGCCGGTGTCGTCGACGTCGGACAGGGCTACGCGGTCACCTTCAAGGTCGAGTCGCACAACCACCCGAGCTACATCGAGCCCTACCAGGGCGCGGCCACCGGTGTCGGCGGCATCGTCCGCGACATCCTCGCGATGGGCGCCCGCCCGGTCGCGGTCGTCGACCCGCTGCGCTTCGGCGCCGCCGACCACCCCGACACCAAGCGCGTCCTGCCGGGCGTCGTCGCGGGCATCGGCGGCTACGGCAACTGCCTGGGCCTGCCGAACATCGGCGGCGAGGTCGTCTTCGACGAGTGCTACCAGGGCAATCCGCTGGTCAACGCGGGCTGCATCGGCGTGATGAAGCACGAGGACATCCACCTCGCGCAGGCGTCCGGCCCCGGCAACAAGGTCATCCTGTACGGCGCCCGCACGGGCGGCGACGGCATCGGCGGCGTGTCCGTCCTGGCGTCGGAGACCTTCGAGTCGACCGGTCCCGCCAAGCGCCCCGCCGTCCAGGTCGGCGACCCCTTCCAGGAGAAGCTCCTCATCGAGTGCACGCTCGAGATCTTCAAGGAGCAGCTGGTCGCGGGCATCCAGGACCTCGGCGGCGCAGGTCTGTCCTGCGCCACCTCCGAGCTGGCGAGCGCCGGTTCGGGCGGTATGCGCGTCGAACTCGACACCGTCCCGCTGCGTGATGCGACCCTCTCGCCCGAGGAGATCCTCATGAGCGAGTCGCAGGAGCGCATGTGCGCGATCGTCGAGCCCGGCAAGGTCGACCGCTTCATGGAGATCTGCGAGAAGTGGGACGTCATCGCCACCGTCATCGGTGAGGTGACCGAGGGCGAGCGGCTGGAGATCTTCTGGCACGGTGAGCAGATCGTCGACGTACCCCCGCGGTCCGTCGCGCACGAGGGCCCGACGTACCACCGTCCCTACGCCCGTCCGCAGTGGCAGGACGCGCTCCAGGCCGACGACGCGAACAAGCTGCCCCGGCCGGCGACCTCCGAGGAGCTGCGGGAGCAGGTCCTCAAACTGGTCGCGTCGCCCAACCAGGCGTCGAAGTCCTGGATCACGGATCAGTACGACCGTTTCGTGCAGGGCAACACCGTGCTGGCCCAGCCCGAGGACGCGGGCATGATCCGGATCGACGCGGAGTCGAACCTGGGCGTGGCCATGGCGACCGACGGCAACGGCCGGTACGCCAAGCTCGACCCCTACACGGGCGCCCAGCTCGCGCTGGCCGAGGCGTACCGCAATGTCGCCGCCTCCGGGGCCCGGCCGCTCGCCGTCTCCGACTGCCTGAACTTCGGCTCGCCCGAGGACCCGGACGTCATGTGGCAGTTCGCGGAGGCCACCCGCGGTCTCGCGGACGGCTGCCTCCAGCTCGGCACCCCGGTCACCGGCGGCAATGTCTCCCTCTACAACCAGACGGGTGAGGTCGCGATCCACCCGACGCCCGTCGTGGCGGTCCTCGGTGTCATCGACGACGTCAACCGCCGTACGCCGATCGCCTTCGCGGAAGAGGGCCAGCTCCTCTACCTGCTCGGCGACACGCGTGAGGAGTTCGGCGGCTCGGCCTGGTCCCAGGTGATCCACGACCACCTCGGCGGACTGCCGCCTGCTGTGGACCTGGACCGGGAGAAGCTGCTCGGCGAGATCCTGATCTCGGCCTCCCGCGACGGCATGATCGACGCCGCGCACGACCTGTCGGACGGCGGCCTGATCCAGGCGGTCGTCGAGTCGTGCCTGCGCGGTGGCACGGGCGCGCGGCTGATCGTCCCGGACGGGCTCGACGCCTTCACGTTCCTGTTCAGTGAGTCGGCCGGCCGTGCCGTCGTGTCCGTTCCGCGCAGCGAGGAGCTCCGCTTCAACGACATGTGCGGGGCGCGGGGTCTGCCCGTGACGCGCATCGGTGTCGTGGACGGGTCCGATTCACAGGCAGTGGTGGATGTGCAGGGCGAGTTCAGCATCGCGCTGAGCGAGCTCCGTACGGCTCACGAGGAGACCATCCCTGGTCTGCTGGTCTGACGCAGAGCGGCTCAGTAACCCCCGTCCGGTCCTTCCGGGCGGGGGTTTTGGCGGTACCTGCGGCTGTCATAGCCACCCTTTAGTGTCGGTCTCATGCCACCGGCCAAGAAGCGCACCCGCAGCTACGACTCCGCCAAGATCCGGACCGCAGTTCTCGCCCAGTTCGAGCATGTACGGCGCGCGGTGGGCACCCTCACGCCCGAGCAGCTCGCTCTGCCGACCCGGCTCGGGGACTGGACCGTACGTGACCTGGCCGGGCACATCGCCATGGCGATGGACACGGTCGTCCGGACCTACGCGAACCCGGCGCCCGCAGCAGTGGAAGTCGAGCTGCTGGACTGGCCGTTCGCGACGGTCAAGCACGCCGGGAGCGTCGCGGAGGACACCAAGAAGATCACGGCGATTGCCGAGCCCCCGGAGCTGTACGCCCGGACCGCGGCCCGGCTCACCGAGCTGCTGGCCGTCGCCTCCGACGACCGGCTCCTCGCCGCCCGCGTCGGCGCGATACGGTTCGGCGACTTCCTGGTCACCCGTACCGTCGAACTCATCGTCCACACCGACGACTTGAACGATGCCACCGGGCTCGGCATCCCCTGCGACCGGCAGGCGCTCGCCACATGTACCCGGCTGCTCGCAGACGCGCTCGCGGTGAAGGCACCGGGTGCCTCCACCGAGGTACGGGTGCCGCCGTTCGCCGTAGTGCAGTGCGTCGAGGGCCCGCGGCACACCCGGGGTACCCCGCCCAATGTCGTCGAGACCGATCCGCTGACCTGGATCCGTCTCGCCACCGGGCGTACGGGATGGGCCGAGGCGATCGACGCGGCGAAGGTCAGCGCCGGCGGGGAACGCGCCGATCTCTCCGCGCTGCTCCCGATCCTGGGCTGAGCGCGGTGGCAGGGCGGGGGAAGGCGCAGGAAGGCGGGGAACCAGAGCCACAGTGGCCCCGTCAGATCGGTATGCGAAACCAGCTGAGCATCCCAGTCACCGCCCTGGCGCTGCTCGCCCTCGCGGCCTGCGGCACGGAAACGGGTTCCGGATCCGGCACCGGCGACGCCGGCGGGTCGGTCTCGACCGATCTGCCCCTGACCGGCGTCCACTGGTCCGTCGACAGCGTGACCACCGGCGGGAAGAAGTCCCTGGCCCCCGAGGGCGCTCATGTCGAGATCACCTCCAAGGGCCGCGCCCAGGGCAGCTACGGCTGCAACAGCTTCGGCGCCGACGTGAAGGTCGAGGGGGACACGATCACCGTGGGCAATGCCGTGCAGACCGAGATGGCCTGCGACAAGGGCCGCATGGCCTTCGAGGACACGCTGCGGACCGCCTTGTCCGGCAAGCTCACAGCGAAGATCACCGACGGGAAGCTCACGTTGACGACCGACAAGGGCGACTCCATCGCCCTCAGCTCCAAGAAGCCCGCCCCGCTCGTGGGCACCAAGTGGACCGTTGACTCCCTGGTGACCGGCGACACCGCGTCCTCCATGCCCGCCGGCACGGAGAAGAACGCCTACATGACCTTCGCCAAGGACGGTTCCGTACGCGGCAGCCTCGGCTGCAACACCTTCACCAGCACCGCGAAGATCTCCGGCTCCACCATCACCTTCGACCGGCTCGCCACCACCCGCAGGATGTGCACCGGCACGGCGCAGATGGTGGAGAGCCACTTGCTGAAGGTCCTGAACGGCAAGGTGACGTACAAGATCGAGTACCGCAGCCTGGCTCTCACCGGGGAGAACGGCAAGGGACTGGCCGCGACGGCGACGCCCGCCCGGGTGTGACAAGGGCAACGCCGACCTGGTCCCTGACGCCCTTGCAGCGGGTGCCCGGCGGACGGAAACCAGGCCTTCCCGACGTCGGGGTGCGGGTCCTGCCCGGCGCGGCGACAGGTTCGCCGAGGACACGGACCAGGTCAACGCGCCGGCGCTGCGCCAGCGTGACCGCCCGGTCACCAAGAGGCGGCACCGCGTAAGAACACTGGGGACCACCCTTCGCGCAAGCCCGGCGCGTATCCCCAATTCGGACCAGTGGTCGATCTCGCCTACACTCGGTGCCGTGCCACGTGGTGACGGACGACTCAACCACGACCTGCTCCCCGGTGAGAAAGGCCCCCAGGACGCTTGCGGCGTCTTCGGTGTCTGGGCCCCGGGCGAAGAGGTCGCGAAGCTCACTTACTTCGGGCTCTACGCCCTCCAACATCGAGGCCAGGAATCCGCGGGAATCGCGGTGAGCAACGGCTCCCAGATCCTCGTCTTCAAGGATATGGGCCTGGTCTCCCAGGTCTTCGACGAGACCTCTCTCGGCTCCCTCAAGGGTCATATCGCGGTCGGTCACGCCCGCTACTCGACCACGGGCGCCTCCGTGTGGGAGAACGCGCAGCCGACCTTCCGGGCGACTGCCAACGGCTCGATCGCGCTCGGCCACAACGGAAACCTGGTCAACACCGCCCAACTCGCCGAGATGGTCGCGGCTCTCCCCAAGGAGAACGGCCGGGCCACCCAGGTCGCCGCCACCAACGACACCGATCTGGTCACCGCGCTCCTCGCGGGCCAGGTCGACGGCGACGGCAAAGCCCTGAGCATCGAGGCGGCCGCTGCCAAGGTGCTGCCGGAGGTGCTGGGCGCCTTCTCGCTCGTCTTCATGGACGAGAACACCCTGTACGCCGCCCGCGACCCGCAGGGCATCCGCCCGCTCGTCCTCGGCCGCCTCGACCGCGGCTGGGTCGTCGCGAGTGAGTCGGCCGCCCTCGACATCTGCGGCGCGAGCTATGTCCGCGAGATCGAGCCGGGCGAGCTCATCGCCATCGACGAGAACGGCATCCGCACCTCCCGCTTCGCAGAAGCGAAGCCCAAGGGCTGTGTCTTCGAGTACGTCTACCTGGCCCGCCCCGACACCGACATCGCCGGCCGGAACGTCTACCTCTCCCGTGTGGAGATGGGCCGCAGGCTTGCCAAGGAAGCTCCCGTCGAGGCCGATCTGGTGATAGCGACACCGGAGTCCGGTACCCCCGCCGCCATCGGTTACGCCGAGGCCAGCGGTATCCCCTACGGCTCCGGCCTGGTGAAGAACGCCTATGTCGGCCGCACCTTCATCCAGCCGTCCCAGACCATCCGCCAGCTGGGCATCCGCCTCAAGCTCAACCCCCTCAAGGAAGTCATCCGGGGCAAGCGCCTGGTCGTGGTCGACGACTCGATCGTCCGCGGCAACACCCAGCGCGCCCTGGTCAAGATGCTCCGCGAGGCCGGCGCCGCCGAGGTCCACATCCGGATCTCGTCCCCGCCGGTGAAGTGGCCCTGCTTCTTCGGTATCGACTTCGCCACCCGGGCCGAGCTGATCGCCAACGGCATGACGATCGAGGAGATCGGCACCTCGCTGGGTGCGGACTCGCTCTCGTACATCTCCCTGGACGGCATGATCGAGGCGACCACCATCGCCAAGCCGAATCTGTGCCGAGCCTGCTTCGACGGCGAGTACCCGATGGATCTTCCCGATCCCGAGCTGCTCGGCAAGCAGCTTCTGGAGACCGAGCTGGCGGGCGGTGCCGATGCCGCCGACGCGCTCCGTCGTCCGTAACCCCGCAGTACGACACGAAAGCTCATCGCTATGACCGAGACCACCGGTGCCAGCTACGCAGCTGCGGGCGTCGACATCGAAGCGGGCGACCGCGCCGTCGAGCTGATGAAGGAGTGGGTGAAGAAGACGCAGCGCCCCGAGGCCCTCGGCGGCCTCGGCGGTTTCGCCGGTCTCTTCGACGCCTCCGCCCTCAAGCGCTACGAGCGCCCGCTGCTCGCCTCCGCCACCGACGGCGTCGGCACAAAGGTCGATCTTGCCCGCCGGATGGGTGTGTACGACTCGATCGGCCACGACCTCGTCGGCATGGTCGTCGACGACCTGGTCGTCTGCGGCGCCGAGCCGCTCTTCATGACCGACTACATCTGCGTGGGCAAGGTTCACCCCGAGCGGGTCGCCGCCATCGTCAAGGGCATCGCCGAAGGCTGTGTCCTGGCGGGCTGCGCTCTGGTCGGCGGCGAGACCGCCGAGCACCCCGGACTCCTCGGCGAGGACGACTTCGACGTCGCCGGCGCCGGTACGGGCGTGGTCGAGGCCGACCGTCTGCTGGGCGCGGATCGTATCCGTACGGGTGACGCGGTCATCGCGATGGCGTCTTCGGGCCTTCACTCCAACGGGTACTCGCTGGTCCGTCATGTGCTGTTCGACCGGGCGAAGATGTCCCTGGACCAGCAGGTCGAGGAGTTCGGCCGGACGCTGGGTGAGGAACTGCTCGAACCGACCAAGATCTACTCGCTGGACTGCCTGGCGCTCACCCGGACCACCGAGGTGCACGCTTTCAGCCATGTCACCGGCGGCGGTCTTGCCAACAACCTCGCCCGGGTGATCCCGGACAATCTGCACGCGGTCGTCGACCGGTCGACCTGGACCCCCGGCGCCGTCTTCGATCTCGTCGGCACGGCCGGCGCCGTCGAGCGACTGGAGCTGGAGAAGACGCTCAACATGGGCGTGGGCATGATCGCCGTCGTCCCCGAGGAGTCGGTGGACGTGGCGCTGACCACGCTTGCGGACCGCGGCGTCGACGCCTGGGTCGCGGGAGAGATCACCGACCGCGGCGACCGCACCACGGGCGCCGAACTCACGGGTGAGTACGCAAGCTGAACAGCACAGAACCCGGTCCGAGGGCAGCCCCGGACCGGGTCGGTGTGTCTAGTGCAACGTCAAGCGCCGCGGCGCTGTTGCGACGACGGACCGGACTCGTCGTCCTCGTCCTCGTCGTCGTTGTACAGATCCGCGTACTGTGCGTACGGGTCGTCTTCCTCGTCGTCGTCCTCGAACGGCTCGCCGTTCGGAGGCTGACTCGAAGTCGATGCGCCCAGCTCGTTGGCCAGACGCGACAGGTCAGTCCCGCCGCTGTTGTACTTCAGCTGGCGGGCGACCTTTGTCTGCTTGGCCTTGGCCCGGCCGCGCCCCATGGCTCGACCCCCTCGGTGACGGGGCTCGACGGCCCCAGAGTCTTGACACGCGTTCATGATTCAGAACGGGCTCTCCGTGGAGAGACCGGTCCGTAGGGCTTCAACGGTACCTGCTTCCGCGGCCATACGGTACGCCGCCCGCATGACGCGCCACTTCACAGAACCCGCGAGGAGCCCCGTCCTCGCTGGTCAACTGCGATTTTAACCTCTTCTTGGCAGTCGACCCGCCGACCGGGGTGAGTCTTGTCTCCCAGGACGGCGGGCCGAGGTCCGGCGAGGATCAGCGGCGGCGGGCCTCCGCCATGCGCTGTTCGGCGATCCGGTCGGCCGCCGCGGCCGGCGGAATACCGTCTGCCTTCGCGCGTGCGAATATTGCCAGCGTGGTGTCGAAGATCTTCGCGGCCTTCGCCTTGGAGCGGTCGAAGTCGAAGCCGTGGAGCTCGTCGGCGACCTGGATCACGCCACCGGCGTTCACCACGTAGTCGGGGGCGTAAAGGATCCCGCGGTCCGCGATGTCCTTCTCCACGCCCGGGTGTGCGAGCTGGTTGTTGGCCGCGCCGCAGACGACCTTCGCGGTGAGCGCGGGCACGGAGTCGTCGTTCAGGGCTCCGCCGAGCGCGCAGGGCGCGTAGACGTCCAGGCCCGCGGTACGGATCAGCGCGTCGGTGTCCGCGACAGCGGTGACCTGCGGATGCTTGTCGAGAATCCGGCGTACGGAGTCCTCGCGCACATCCGTGATCACCACATTGGCGCCGTCCTGGAGCAGATGCTCGACCAGGTGGTGGCCGACCTTGCCGACGCCAGCGATGCCCACCGTGCGCCCGTGCAGCGTCGGGTCGCCCCACAGGTGCTGGGCCGAGGCCCGCATGCCCTGGAAGACGCCGTACGCGGTCAGCACGGAGGAGTCGCCGGCGCCGCCGTTCTCGGGCGAGCGCCCGGTGGCCCAGCGCGTCTGGCGAGCCACGACGTCCATGTCCGCGACATACGTACCGACGTCGCAGGCGGTGACATAGCGGCCACCGAGAGAGTCCACGAACCGGCCGTAGGCCAGCAGCAGCTCCTCCGTCTTGATCGTCTCGGGGTCACCGATGATCACGGCCTTGCCGCCGCCGTGGTCGAGCCCGGCCATGGCGTTCTTGTACGACATTCCCCGGGAGAGGTTCAGCGCGTCGGCGACGGCCTCTTCCTCGGAGGCGTACGGATAGAAACGGGTGCCGCCGAGGGCAGGGCCCAGGGCGGTCGAGTGGATGGCGATGACGGCCTTCAGCCCGGAGGCGCGGTCCTGGCACAGCACGACTTGCTCGTGGCCGCCCTGGTCCGACCGGAACAGGGTGTGCAGGACGCCGTCGGTCACATCGGTCACGGTGGTGACTCCCAAGTACGAAGCGGCGGATGCGGACCTTCCTGTGGGTGGGGAAGGCCCAGTTGGGACAGAGGGTAAGTCCTACGCGTGCGTAGATCCGACCCAGTGCTGAGGATCACCCCCTGGCGGAGTACCGGCGTGGAAGGATTTGCCCCATGCCAGCGCTGTCCTCGGTCCTTGTCCCGTATGCGGCCTACCTGCGGGTGTACGAGCCGCTGGCGGCCTTTCCAGAGCCGGAGCGGAGCCACTGGGCCCGCTATGCCCGCCGGGAGCGCACGCCCACCGCGCAGGACGAACTTCGGCGTTCGCTCGCCGACTTGCTGCCCACACCGCCGGTCCCGGTGCCCGTCCACGAGAGCGGCGACGCCTTCGTCACGGAGGTCGACGGGGTGGTCTGCGTCTGCCCGTGGCGGACCCGGCTGCGCGGCTGGATGGCGCTGGAGGAGCTGGCGGAGCAGCTGCCCGCGCCCCTGCTCGACGCGGTGCTGCCGCCGGTGGTGCGCGGGCAGGCGGCCGCTGACTACGAGCAGTGGCGCGAGCACAACCCCGACGCGCGGCCCTGGATCAGGACGTCGGTCTGGCAGGTGCCGGTGCGCTGGTTCGCGCTGTTCTCGGACGACGAGCGCGAGTACGAGCCTGCCGGGCCCGGTGCGGCCGTGCTGCGCTACCGGACGCCGATGGTGCAGGCCAGGCGGCGGGTGGCGCGCGCACTGAAGACCTTGCGGGAGACGATCGACGAGGGCCGGCTGACCGAGGACCTGGTAGATGTGGGGCGATGGCTGGAGGAATTCCATCCGCGTTCCCTGGTCGAGCTGGACTACGGCGGCCTGGTGCACGCGCTGACAGGACCGCAGCTCGCGGAGGACCGGTCGGCCGCGGATCTTGCCGAGGGGATCGCCGCGCTGCGGGCCGGGGACGGCGACGCCGCCGGAGAGGCGTACGCCCGTCTTGTGGATCGCTGGCGGGCTGTGAAGGACCTTCAGTTCGCCAACTGAGCGTTTCTGGGGACCATTGAGCCTCCCTGAGGCCATCGGTCCAGGACGTTGGTCCCGATCCGGGCCTTTGTCTCAAGCGTGACGGACGGCACTTACTGGGCCCTTGCGCCCATCACCTACCCTCGTGTCAAAATAGGACAAGGAGTCCGGGGAGGGCTCCTTCCGTCCAACTATGGGCGGAATGCTCGGCATTGCACTCTACGGGGGGTCTGACGACTCCTGATCGCTCTGTGACTGATCGTCACTGTGACGTGACTGTCCGCTATGACATGGTCCATCGGCCTTCCGCCGCTGTTGGACACCTCAGAGGGCAATTCCGTCGGTTTGGCCGACGTGGCTGGACAGATGGTGTAGTTGTAGTGCCGAGGACAAGCCGTTCGTCCTATAACCGACTCGGCCCGCGTCTGCCATTTCGGGCAACGCGGGCCAAGGTGCAGAATTTAGAGGAAAGAACCGAGAAGGTTCGGTTCTCCCGAGGAGGCCG
This sequence comes from Streptomyces sp. SLBN-118, assembly GCF_006715635.1. Lineage (NCBI taxonomy): Bacteria > Bacillati > Actinomycetota > Actinomycetes > Kitasatosporales > Streptomycetaceae > Streptomyces > Streptomyces sp. SLBN-118. Next base: position 3,745,520 of record NZ_VFNP01000002.1, on the reverse strand, counting down.
CTCATGACCGCTCGCACCCCTGATGCCGAGCCGCTGCTGACCCCGGCTGAGGTTGCCACGATGTTCCGCGTGGACCCGAAGACGGTGACCCGCTGGGCGAAGGCCGGCAAGCTCACGTCCATCCGCACGCTCGGTGGACATCGTCGGTATCGCGAGGCTGAGGTCCGCGCACTGCTTGCGGGCATTCCGCAGCAGCGCAGCGAGGCCTGAACACCCCATTTGATCGGGCATTTCCGGGACCCCCATCCCGGTAAGCCCCCCTATAGCTCCACATGACGGGCGTCTGCCCCAACAGACACCTCAGTCATTGATCGCGCTGGACTCCGCCGGGTCCAGCGCGATTTTTTTGTGCCCGGGGAGGTGGTGGCGGGCGGTCGGCCGGGGCCCTGGGGGCAGGGTGGCCGGAAGGGGTTTGGAAGGGCTCGAAAGGTGGTGCAATTGCACATATTAAATTGGTCGGTTGTAGGGAGAGGGTAAATTCCCCCGTTCGGGAAACCCGTTCGGTGACACCCGTCACACTGCACGCCTCTTGCCAAAGACGAGCGTGCCACGCGCGAACTCCCGTGCCGGAGCGCTCAGGTCACTCGGATGCGGATCCATCGGCCTCGGACTCGGGGGCGCCGGAGGGCTCCATGGCGAGCTTCAAGAGGCGGTGGCAGATGGGGCAGTGCCGTGTGAGGTGCCGATAGCCGGACGCGGCCTTCAGATGGGCGCGCAGAAGCGCCTTGGTCTCGTGCTGCCTCGCTGCGGACGCCGCCATGCACGTCACCTCCGGTGTGTGCCGTCCTCTATGCACTGGGTACCGGTGGCAGATGACGCCGTCAAGACGCCGTGGGCACGGCTGCGGCGCGTGTGACACCTGTGCCGCGTGAGTCGCCTCACGTGCCTGGAACGGCCGCTGCAGGGGGCTTCCCCGACCTTTCCCCGAACGCGCTTCGCCCGTGTCCCCAGACTCCGGCCGGGCTGACATGTGCCGCCCTGCCGCACCGGCGGGAAGGGGCGGGGCAGGGTCGGGAAACAGCCCCCGGGCACGACGAAGGCCCGCACCGTATGGCGCGGGCCTTCGTATCACTGCGGTCCTGACGGGATTTGAACCCGCGGCCTCCACCTTGACAGGGTGGCGAGCACTCCAAACTGCTCCACAGGACCAGGTTTCGCAGCCGGAGCCACGCGGCGGAGCCGCTGTGTGCTGCTTTCGTTGGCTGCGAGAGAGACTGTACAGCAGGTCAGTGGGTGCGGTCGAACCCGAAGCGGGCCACCCCGCCGGGTCAGGGTGCCGCCGCGTCGATCGCCTTGACGATGCGCTTGTCGGAGACCGGATACGCCGTGCCCAGCGCGTGCGCGAAGTAGCTGACCCGCAGCTCCTCGATCATCCATCGGATGTCCAGGACCTCCTGCGGGACCGGCCGGCCCTTCGGCATCTGCTCCAGCAGCCAGGCGTACTCGTCCTGCATCTCGTGGACCTTCTCCATGCGCGTCGTGTCGCGCTGGACGGCCGTCGGCATCTGCTGGAGACGGCGGTCCACTGCCACCAGATAGCGCATCAGGTCCGGCAGCCTGCGCAGGCCGGTCCTGGTGACGAAGCCGGCCGGCATGAGGGCCGCCAGCTGTTCGCGGACGTCCTGGACGTTGTTGACCAGCGTCAGGCTGTTCGTCGCCTTCAGGCGGCGCTCACAGGCCTGCCAGGCGGCCAGGATCTGCTGGACCTGCCCCACCGTCCGTACGGTCGCGTCGACGAGATCGGCCCGCACCTTGTCGTACAGCTTGCGGTACGACTCCTCGTCCCAGGCCGGGCCGCCGTGGTCGGCGATCAGCTTGTCCGCCGCGGCCATGGCGCAGTCGTCGAAGAGCGCCTGGATCGAGCCGTGCGGATTGCGTGACAGCGCGAGCTTCTGCTGGTTGGTCAGCTTGTCTGAGGCGAACTTGGCAGCGTTCACAGGGATGTTGAGCAGGATCAGCTTCCGCGTGCCCCGCCACATCGCCTGCTGCTGCTCCGCCTCGGTGTCGAAGAGGCGTACGCAGACGCTCTCACCGGCGTCGACCAGGGCCGGATAGGCCTTGACGGGCTGGCCCGCGCGCCGGGTCTCGAAGACGCGGGTGAGCGTGCCGATGGTCCAGTCGGTGAGGCCCGAGCGCTCGATGGACTCGCCCGAGGAGCCCGCGGTCGCCGCCGCGGCCTTGGACAGGGCCTGGCGGGCCTTCGGCTTCAGCTGGAGCTTCAAGGACTCCAGGTCTTTGCTCTCGGCGAGCTTCTTGCGGCGCTCGTCGATGATCCGGAATGTGATCTTCAGGTGGTCCGGGATCCGGGTCAGATCGAAGTCCTCGGCCGTGACCGGGACCCCGACCATGCGCTGCAGCTCACGCGCGAGCGTGGTGGGCAGCGGCTCCTGGAGCGGCTGTACCCGACTGCTCCCCTCCGGGGACGAGGTCCGCTCCAGAAAGGCCTTCGCGTAGTTCGGCGCCGGGACGTAGTGCCGCCGGATCGGTTTGGGCAGAGAGCGGATCAGCTCCATCACGACGTCCTCGCGCAGCCCCGGGATCTGCCAGTCGAAGCCCTCTCCCGTGACCTGGTTCAGCACCTGGAGCGGGATGTGGACGGTGACACCGTCCGCGTCGGCGCCCGGCTCGAACTGGTAGGTCACACGGAACTTCAGCGGGCCCTGGCGCCAGGAGTCGGGATAGTCGTCCTTGGTGACCTGCCCGGCCTTCTCGTTGATGAGCATCTCGCGCTCGAAGTCGAGGAGTTCGGGCTCGTCCCGGCGCTTGTGCTTCCACCACGAGTCGAAGTGCGCGCCGGAGACGACATGTTCGGGCACGCGCTGGTCGTAGAAGTCGAACAGCGTCTCGTCGTCCACCAGGATGTCGCGGCGGCGGGCGCGGTGCTCCAACTCCTCGACTTCGGTGAGGAGTTTGCGGTTGTCGGCGAAGAACTTGTGGTGCGTACGCCAGTCGCCTTCGACCAGCGCGTTGCGGATGAACAGATCGCGGGAGGTCTCGGGGTCGATGTGCCCGTAGTTCACCTTGCGCTGGGCGACGATCGGCACGCCGTACAGGGTGACCCGCTCGTACGCCATCACGGCGGCCGCGTCCTTCTCCCAGTGCGGCTCGCTGTAGGTGCGCTTGATCAGATGCTGTGCTAGCGGCTCGATCCACTCCGGCTCGACCCTGGCGTTGACCCGGGCCCACAGCCGCGACGTCTCGACCAGTTCGGCCGACATGATGAAGCGCGGGGGCTTCTTGAAGAGCGCCGAACCGGGGAAGACGGCGAACTTGGCGCTGCGGGCGCCCAGATACTCGTTCCTGTCGGTGTCCTTCAGCCCGATGTGCGAGAGCAGACCGGCCAGCAACGAGGTGTGGACGGACTGCTCGGGCGCATCCTCCTCGTTGAGATGGATGCCCATCTGCTTGGCGACCGTACGCAGCTGCGCGTAGATGTCCTGCCACTCGCGGATGCGCAGGAAGTTCAGATACTCCTGCTTGCACATCCGGCGGAAGCTGGAGGAGCCGCGCTCTTTCTGCTGCTCGCGGATGTAGCGCCAGAGGTTGAGGTGGGCGAGGAAGTCGGAGGTCTCGTCCTTGAAGCGGGCGTGCTGCTGGTCGGCCTGCGTCTGCTTGTCGGCGGGACGCTCGCGCGGGTCCTGGATGGAGAGCGCCGCCGCGATCACCATGACTTCGCGCACGCAGCCGTTCTTGTCGGCCTCGATGACCATACGGGCCAGACGCGGGTCGACCGGCAGCTGGGAGAGCTTGCGGCCGAGCTGGGTGAGCTTCTTCTTGGGGTCCTTCTGCGCCGGGTCGAACGCGCCCAGTTCCTGGAGGAGTTGGACCCCGTCACGGATATTGCGGTGATCCGGCGGGTCGATGAAGGGGAACTTCTCGATGTCGCCGAGGCCGGCCGCGGTCATCTGGAGGATGACGGACGCCAGGTTCGTACGCAGGATCTCGGCGTCCGTGAACTCCGGGCGGGAGTGGAAGTCGTCCTCGTCGTACAGCCGGATGCAGATGCCGTCCGACGTGCGGCCGCAGCGGCCCTTGCGCTGATTGGCGCTGGCCTGGCTGATCCGCTCGATGGGCAGACGCTGGACCTTGGTGCGGTGGCTGTAGCGGGAGATACGGGCGGTGCCCGGATCGATCACGTACTTGATGCCGGGAACGGTGAGGGAGGTCTCGGCGACGTTCGTCGCGAGGACGATCCTGCGCCCGGTGTGCGGCTGGAAGACGCGGTGCTGCTCGGCGTGCGAGAGGCGCGCGTACAGCGGGAGCACCTCGGTGAAGCGGTACTGCTTCTTGTTGAGCGCGTCCGCGGTGTCGCGGATCTCGCGCTCACCGGAGAGGAAGACGAGGATGTCGCCCTTGCCCTCGCCCTGGAGCTCCTCGACGGCGTCACAGATCGCGGTGATCTGGTCGCGGTCGGACTCCTCGCTGTCGTCCTCCAGCAGGGGCCGGTAGCGGACCTCGACGGGATACGTACGGCCGCTGACCTCGACGATCGGGGCGTCGCCGAAGTGGCGGGAGAACCGCTCCGGGTCGATCGTCGCGGAGGTGATGATCACCTTGAGGTCGGGGCGCTTGGGCAGCAGCCGGGCGAGGTAGCCGAGCAGGAAGTCGATGTTGAGAGACCGCTCGTGGGCCTCGTCGATGATGATCGTGTCGTACGCGCGCAGCTCGCGGTCGGTCTGGATCTCGGCGAGCAGGATGCCGTCCGTCATCAGCTTGACGAATGTGTCGCCGCCGACCTGGTCCGTGAACCGAACCTTCCAGCCCACCGCCTCACCCAGGGGGGTACGCAGTTCCTCGGCGACCCGTTCGGCGACCGTGCGCGCGGCGATTCTTCGCGGCTGCGTATGGCCGATCATGCCGCGTACGCCCCGGCCAAGCTCCATACAGATCTTCGGGATCTGCGTCGTCTTTCCCGATCCGGTCTCGCCCGCGACGATCACGACCTGGTGGTCCCGTATCGCCTCCAGGATCACGTCCTTCTTCTGGCTGACCGGGAGCTGCTCGGGGTAGGTGACATCGGGGGCGCGGCTTGCACGCAGAGCCGTACGCGCGGCGGACCGCTCGGCCTCGCCGGCGATCTCGTCGAGCACGGCCTGCCGCGCCTCGGGCTTGCGGATGCGGCGGGCGCCTTCGAGACGACGGCCGAGCCGGTGGGCGTCGCGGAGGGACGCCCCGGCCAGCAGGGTCTGAAGTTCTGCGAAGGAAGTAGACATACGGACCCCAGGATCGCACCCCCGGGAAAGCACTGGCGAACGCATTTCCACCACGAGCTGGTGCAGGACGGAACAGATCCGTCCAGATCCGGAACCGGGGGAAGCACGGCCATGCCGATCGCCGCGCGGGGTGCTGGGTGTGGCAGTGCAGATCACAGAGAAAGCCCCGGTCCGCGGAGGATCGGGGCTTTCGGGTTGTGGCTGGGGCCGGGGTCGAACCGGCGACCTATCGCTTTTCAGGCGATCGCTCGTACCAACTGAGCTACCCAGCCACGCAGCTCTCACGAGCCGCAGCGGTCCTGACGGGATTTGAACCCGCGGCCTCCACCTTGACAGGGTGGCGAGCACTCCAAACTGCTCCACAGGACCAAGCAATGTGCGAGCACAAGTCTCGCACATGGTAATGCGTGCCCCCAACGGGATTCGAACCCGTGCTACCGCCTTGAAAGGGCGGCGTCCTGGGCCACTAGACGATGAGGGCTAAGGGCCCACCTGGGCGCTTTGCAGCGCGTCGGGGACGTGAGAAGCATATGGGATGCGGGGAGCTATCGCCAAAACGGTTTACGAGGGCCTTCCCGCGTCCCGGTCGCCGGTGTCAGCGTGGCCCCCGGGACGACGCAGTCGGGGACCGCGGGGGCGCGCTCGGGGACGGGGTCGCGCCCGGGTGGTTCTCTTCCGGGAGATGGCGGCCGACCTCGGCCGTCGTCAGGCCGAGGCCGCCCAGCGTGATCTCGTCCCACGCCTGCACACGTCGGGTCGTACGGTCCACATAGAGGATGGACGCGCGTACCTTCTCCGGCTCGCGGTTCTGTACGGCGCGCAGACCGCCTCCGCCCGTCGAGCCCTCGATCTTCAGGCGGGTGCCCTGGGGGAGTATCTCCGTCTCGCGGCGGTGGACGTGGCCCGCCAGCGCCAGCGGGACCAGGCCGTCGGTCTCGCGGGCGGCGACCGGGTTGTGGGTGACCGCGATGTCGACGGGGGTGCCCGCGCGGGTCTGGTCGCGCAGGGCGGAGGCGAAGCGTATGCCGGTCATGCGTTCGGCCGCGTCGCCCTGGGCGACGATCGAGCGGTCCGGGGTGAACTGCGGGTCGCCGATGCCCGCGATACGCAGGCCAGCGACCGTGACCGCCCGGCCGTCGTCGAGGACGCGCACGTTCTTCAGGTGGCTCAGATACGCCTGCGTGGTGCCCGAGTCGTGGTTGCCGCGGACCCAGACATAGGGCGCGCCGAGGTCGGGGATCGGGTCGAGGAAGCCGTTCTCGGCGGCGGTGCCGTGGTCCATGGTGTCGCCGGAGTCGATGATCACGTCGATTCCGTACTGCTCGACGAGCGAGCCGATGATGTGCCATGCCGCCGGGTTGAGGTGGATGTCGGAGACGTGCAGCACCCGCATCGTGCGGGGATCCGGCTGGTAGGCGGGCAGGGTGGAGGTCGCGTCGTACAGCTTGGTGACATTGGTGACCAGGCGGGCCAACTCTTGCTGGTAGACATCGAATTCGGTGACGATGGAGCGGGCGTTGCCGACGACTTCGGGAGCGCTGGAGAGCAGCCCGGAGAACTTCGGCTCCAGGACGGACTTCGGGTTCCAGGTGGCGTACGCGGACACGCCGGACGCGGCCAGCACGGTGAGCGCGAGGCCGCCGGCGGTGAGGGCGCGGCGCGGGCGGCGGTAGACCGCGAGGCCGAGCGCGGTCGCGCCGGAGACGACGGCGACGCAGGAGCGGACGGCCAGCTCGGTGGTGCCGTCGGTCACGTCGTGGACGACCTCGTCCTGGAGGCCGGAGATGCGTTCGGGGTGTTCGACCAGTGCCTGCGATCTGACCGGGTCGAGCTGGTCGACGTCGACGTCGAGGCGGACGGGGGCGACATGCGAGTCGAGTTCCAGCGCGCCCAGTGGCGAGACGTTGATCTTCGTTCCGCCGGAGAGGGACGGGCGCAGGGTCATGGTCGTGTCCATCGGGCCGACCGGCGTGCGGACGCTGCCGACGATCAGGAGGCCGAGCCAGGCGCCGAGGAGGACCACGGCGGTGAGGCCGAGCGCTCGTGCCCAGGGATGCGGGCTCGGGACCAGGGTGCTGGTGGGGCCGGTGTTGCGTGAGCGGTGGAGGCGCTGGAGCCGGGTGCGCGGTGTGCGGATCGCGGTGAGCGCCGCACGGATCGATCGGATCGGTTGGGAGGCTTCGCGGGCCATTGCTGCCGTATGCCCAGTCCGGGCGGCCGACATGCGGCAGCCCTGCCGGGGGCGACCGCCCGGTCGGCGTACGTGACAATGGCCACGTGCTGGAGATGACGCGCGAGGAGTTCGAGGAACTGGTCGCCGAGGCCCTGGACAGGATCCCGCCGGAGCTGACACGGCTGATGGACAACGTCGCCGTGTTCGTCGAGGACGAGCCCGCCGCCGACGACCCCGAGCTGCTCGGGCTCTACGAGGGGACTCCGCTCACCGATCGCGGCGAGTGGTACGCGGGCGTGCTGCCGGACCGGATCACCATCTACCGCGGGCCGACGCTGCGGATCTGCGAGACCCGAGAGGACGTGGTCGAGGAGACCGAGATCACCGTCGTGCACGAGATCGCCCACCACTTCGGGATCGACGACGAGCGGCTCCACGCGCTGGGGTACGGATGAGCCTCCCGGATCTCCCAGATCTCCTGGACCGTCCGGCCTCGTCGCACGGCCGCCTGGGTGTCGTGATGTGACTTCTGGCGGCCGCGACGGTGGGCGCGTCGCTGCTGGTGGGGCGTGGATCGGTGTTGCTGAGCGCGGAGTTGACGCGCGGGCGGGTGGCCCAGGGCGGCGTTCATGAGGTGCAGTCCGTGTCGCGCAGGGGCGTGTCCCTTGTGGGGCACGGGGAGTTGGGCAGTGAGACCCGTCTCGACTCCCGTGCTCCGGAGGTGCCGCTCGTGCGCCAGTTGTCCGCCCCAGGCCGTTTGGCTGTGTGGATCGCCGCTTCGCTGGCGGTCGCAGCCTCGGCAGGCTGTATGAGCGTGAGTGACGACGAGGGCGGGAAACCGGCGCCCCGTTCGACCGCCGACCGGCACGGGACGGCGGCCGAACCGGACGGCGGGCCCGCGCCGGGCGGGCGGCATGCCGACGGCGTGCGCGACGCATCGGACACGCCGGGCGGCAAGGGCGCGGACGGCAAGGGGGCGTCGCCGAAGCCGAGCGCCTCGGCGGGCCCGGCGGCCAACCCGACACCGGGCGGGGCCGGGCCCAGGCCGCCGGGGCTGCCGGAGCCGACGCGCGGCGGGGTGTCCCCCTCCGTACCGCCGCAGGCGCCGCCGCAGCCGTCGCCGTCCGAGCCGCCACCGGCGAGCCCCACGCCGCCGCCGAGCGAGCCCTCCGACCCGCCCTCGGCGTCGTCCGCGCCGCAGGTTCACGCGGGCGCGATGCGGGCGGCCGAATGGAGCGGTATGCAGGGTGAACCGACGGCGTCTCCGCAGGTGGGGCCCATGTAGAGCCGGTGCGGAGGCAGGTGTAACCGGAGTCACTCGGGCGCGGTTTGCCATTTGTGGGGGAGGGTGCGTATGGTTATAGATCGTTTGATCCCATTGCCTGGCGCCGACACAGAAGAGCGCCGCGTGGCGCGTACTCTCCCTTGCCGTGGCTGACCGCATTGAGGCGGTCGAATTTGCGATTCACGGAGTTTGGGCGCGTGCCGAGACTCCGGAAGGTTTCGCATTTCGCATGTCCACTTTCAGTACTGATCACGCCGTCATGCCCGAGAACGACGAGGCCGTGGCGGCTTCCGCTGCCGAGGCCGCAGACGCTGTCGAGGCTCTCGAGTCCGACGCGGTCGCCGAAACCGAGGCCGCCGAGCCGACCGTCACCTTCGCCGATCTGGGCCTGCCCGAGGGCGTCGTCCGCAAGCTCGCGCAGAACGGTGTGACCATCCCCTTCCCGATCCAGGCCGCGACCATCCCGGACGCCCTGGCCGGCAAGGACATCCTCGGCCGCGGCCGCACCGGCTCCGGCAAGACCCTCTCCTTCGGCCTGCCGACCCTGGCCACGCTGGCCGGCGGCCACACCGAGAAGAAGAAGCCCCGCGCGGTCATCCTCACCCCGACCCGGGAGCTCGCCATGCAGGTGGCGGACGCGCTGCAGCCGTACGGCGACGTACTCGGCCTCAAGATGAAGGTCGTCTGCGGCGGTACGTCCATGGGCAACCAGATCTACGCGCTCGAGCGCGGCGTCGACGTCCTCGTCGCCACCCCGGGCCGACTGCGCGACATCATCAACCGTGGCGCCTGCTCGCTCGAGAACGTCCAGGTCGCCGTCCTCGACGAGGCCGACCAGATGTCCGACCTGGGCTTCCTGCCCGAGGTCACCGAGCTGTTCGACCAGATCCCCTCCGGCGGTCAGCGGATGCTCTTCTCCGCCACCATGGAGAACGAGATCGGCACCCTGGTGCGCCGCTACCTCGTCGACCCGGTCAGCCACGAGGTCGACAGCGCCCAGGGCAACGTCACGACCATGACGCACCACGTGCTCGTCGTGAAGCCGAAGGACAAGGCGCCGGTCACCGCGGCGATCGCCGCCCGCAAGGGCCGTACCATCATCTTCGTCCGCACCCAGCTGGGCGCGGACCGTATCGCCGAGCAGCTGCAGGACTCGGGCGTCAAGGCCGACGCACTGCACGGCGGTATGACGCAGGGCGCCCGTACGCGCGTCCTCGACGACTTCAAGAAGGGCTACGTCAACGCGCTCGTCGCGACCGACGTCGCCGCCCGCGGTATCCACGTCGACGGCATCGACCTGGTCCTGAACGTGGACCCGGCCGGCGACCACAAGGACTACCTGCACCGCTCGGGCCGTACCGCGCGCGCCGGCAAGTCCGGCACGGTCGTGTCGCTGTCCCTGCCGCACCAGCGCCGCCAGATCTTCCGTCTGATGGAGGACGCGGGAGTCGACGCCTCGCGCCACATCGTCGCCGGTGCCGGTGCGTTCGAGCCGGAGGTCGCCGAGATCACCGGCGCCCGTTCGCTCACCGAGGTCCAGGCCGACTCCGCGAACAACGCCGCCAAGCAGGCGGAGCGCGAGGTCGTCGACCTGACCAAGCAGCTGGAGCGCGTGCAGCGCCGTGCGGCCGAACTCCGCGAGGAGGCCGACCGCCTGGTGGCGCGCGCGGCGCGCGAGCGGGGCGACGACCCGGAGACCGCGGTCGCCGAGGTGCAGGCTGTCGCCGAGGCCGAGGTCGCCGCCGAGATTGCGGCTTCGGTGCCTGAGCAGTCGGCGGAGCGCCGCGAGGACCGTCCGGCGTACGAGCGCCGTGACGACCGGGGCAACTTCGAGCGCCGTGGCGGCGAGCGGGGCGGCGACCGCGGAGGTTTCCGCCGTGACAACGACCGTCCGTCGGGCGGCTTCCGCTCGGGTGGCGGCGACCGTCGTGACGACCGTGGTGGCCGTTCGTTCGAGCGCCGCGACGACCGTGGCGGCTTCCGCCGTGACAACGACCGTGCGTCGGGCGGCTTCCGCTCGGGTGGCGGCGACCGTCGTGACGACCGTGGTGGCCGTTCGTTCGAGCGCCGTGACAACGACCGTCCGTCCGGTGGGTTCCGCCGTGACAACGACCGTCCGTCCGGTGGGTTCCGCCGTGACAACGACCGTCCGTCCGGTGGCTTCCGCTCCGGTGGCGGCGACCGTCCCTCGGGTGGCTTCCGCTCGGGTGGCGGCGACCGTCGCGACGACCGTGGCGGCTTCCGACGCGACGACCGCCCCTCGGGCCACCGAGGCAGCGACCGCCCGTTCAACCGCGACCGCCGTGACGACCGCCCCTCGGGCGGCTTCCGCTCCGGTGGCAGCAGCGACCGCCCGTACGGCCGTCGTGACGACCACCGCGGCGGCACCGGTACCGGCACGAACACCGGTTCCTTCGGGCGGCGTGACGACAAGCCGCGCTGGAAGCGCAACGGCTGACGCTGAGCCTGAGTCCTGACGAACGGGCCCGTACCGCACTTCGGTGCCGTACGGGCCCGTTCGCTTTGAACAGCCCCGCGCCTGACGCCTGACGGGCCCGGACATACGCGGTTCTCCCACCACGTAAGTCGGGGCCCGTTGTGTTGCACAGGGTCGACCCGGGGCCTTGAACGGATTCGAAAACCCCTTCCGCCGGTTGTGAAGACGTTGTTAAGATCCGTTCGCCTGAGGCAGAGGGCCCTTCGATGTGGTCGTTTCGATCCTCGATCGTGCACTCCGTGCGGGCGTCCTCCCTCCGTCTCTTCTGAAGAGTCTCGGGGAGGGGATCTCTTGGCCGGGTTCGGCCGTATTCGTGCTGCCTTGGGAATGCGTGGCGCACGTCCACGATGTCAGCGGCGCAACCGTAGTCCGGGAGAACGTGGCGACCGCCCACGGCCTGTTCAGCCTCGATGTCCGCACCGGCGACCTTGCCTACACGCTGGGCAAGGGCGACGTCCGCGGGCTTTGCCGGGGACTGCCGGCACTGCCGCTGAACTCCCCCTGCAGCGTGGTCGGTCCGACAGTCGAAACGGATGCCACCCCTGTCGTCTGGCGAGGCGAATGGTGGCTGAACGAACCGGCCGCCGACTGGACCGTCACCATCAAAGACCCGTTGACCGGGCGCGTCGTCTCCACCCAGACGGGCGGCCGCGCCGAGTACTCCATCGCCGCTTCGTGGAACGGACGCGCGGCGGACGGCACGTACTTTTCGAACGGTGGCTACACCTGGACTCTGACCGCGCGCCCCGCGGACGGACAGGGGGTCGACCTGGTCGCATCAGGGTCGGTCACACTGACCGGCGGCGCGCCGGTGCATCGTGACCATGGGGGCGACGGCATCGGTGATCTCGTGTCGCTGAGTTCCTCGGGCGCGTTCGCGTACCGGTACGGGAACAGGGCGGGTGGCTTCTCCGGGGCGACGACGGGTTCGGGCTGGCCGACTACGGCTGTTGCTGTGCCGTTCGGGGATCTCAATGGTGATCGGTGCAATGACGTGTTGGTGCGGCTGGGTGGTGAGCTGCGTGCGTACAGGCCCGGGCTGAAGGCGCGCGGGAGGATCGGCACGAACTGGAAGGCGTACCGGTCGGTGTTCGGGGCGGGGGATCTGAACGGTGACGGCATCGGTGAGCTGTTGGCGGTGGACGGCGCCAATTCGCTGTGGCGGTACGAGGGCACGGCTGCGGGCACGGTGAAGTCGCGGGCCTTGGTGTTCGGCAACAACTGGGCCACGGGCCGCAACGTGTTCGTGGGCGTCGATGACCTCAACAAGGACGGTAAGGCGGATCTGGTCTCGCGGAACGCTGCGGGTGATCTGCTGCGCAACAGCGGGAGCGGTGTCGGGTCGTTCGGGTCGACGGTGAAGATCGGGACAGGCTGGCAGGGATACAAGGGCCTGTTCTAATCCGGCTCATGGGGCTGACAGGCGGTCAATCTCGTACAACCAGCGGCCACTTCAGGCAGTCGTACCTTCCAGGACGCTGAGCCGCATCCGGGGGGTACGCATGACCCGCACCGCCGCACGTACCAAACGCATCCTCGTGCTCGGGGCCGCCGCCGCCGTCCTCGTCGTCGGCGGTCTCGGGCTCGCGCCCGGCGGTGTCGCCGTCGCCGCCGGGCCGGCCGAGCCGGAAGAGGTCGTCATCGACCTGGGCACCTACCAGGGCAGGCCCGCCGTGCCGGAGCGCATCGCGCTCGGTGGGGGGCGGCTCGGGGTCGTGGCCCGGGTCGATCCGGAGGTCGGGCGCAGGCTGTACGCGTACGACCTCGCCGTCACCGGCACGCCGGAGCCCGGGCCGCGGTGGACAGCCGTTGCCGATGTGTGGGACAGCTACCCGGAGTTCGGCCCGCTGGTCCATGCGCTCGGGGACGGCCGGTTCGCGTACACCAATCCGACGGGCGCCAATCACAGTGTCTCCGGCGAGGGGACGGCGACGACTGTCATCACCGTCGGGCAGCTCGGCACGAGTCAGCGGATGGTGGCCGCAGAGGGGCGCTTCTTCGCGGTCGACGAGCCGAGTACGGGCAAGCAGTACGTCGCCACCTTCGACGACGGCCTGCCCACGGTCATCACCACGCGTCCGCTCAGTGCCGTCGCCATCTGGGGCGGCACCATGTGGACGCCGGGCAGCAATCCCGGGTGGCTGAGGTGGTACGACCTGTCCCGCAGGACCGGCGCTCCGTACGACCAGGCCACCGGCCTGAGCTGTACGCCGGACGAGCTGCAGACGGTCGGCCGCTGGTTCTACTGGCGCTGCGACGGCGCGGCGAAGTCCTGGATTTGGGACTCCGGTGTCGGCTTCCCCCAGATCATCAGCGTGCCGTACTCCAAGTCCGCGAAGCTCGGCGACGGATTCCTGGTCCAACAGGACGACAGGGCCGGGGCGTTGACGATGACCGACTTCCACGGAGGCGCCCGTGAGAAGCCGGTCACCACGGTGCTGGCCGACAAGGCGGCGCCGGGGGCGGGTACCTGGAGTGTCGACAAGTACGGCGGTCATGTCGCGTACACGGACATCGACGGGCGTATCCATATCAAGCCGGTGACCGTGCCGCGTGGCGAGTTCTACGCCCTCGACGCGTCCGCCCCGGCCACGGCCGACGACCGGCACTGGCCCTGGAGGGCGAAGGTGCTGATGAACCGCCCGCCCGCCACCCGGACCTTCACGGTCAAGGACTGGCGCAGGGGTGTCCTGGTGAACGAGACCAGTACGGAACGGACCGCTGCGCTCGTAAGCGCCCAGTGGGATGCGCGTGACTGGGATCCGATGGAAAGGATCAGTGGCCCCTACCAGTGGGAGATGGTCGTGCGGCCGGCCGACGGCACGGGCCGCGAGTCGTGGACGCCCGGTTCCGTACGGCTCCTCAACGGCGCATCGGCGTTCCGGGACATGAACACCGACGGTTATGGCGAGTTCTACTCGATGACGACGACGGGCAAGGCGGCCGTGCACCATCCGCGGGGCGGCGCCCGGTCCTGGGCCACCACCGGATGGGATCCGCGCACCCGCCTCATTCCGTACGGAGCGAACACCGGCGATCCGCGCAGCAACGTCCTGATCCGGACCCCCGACGGCAACCTCTACCGCGCGGGCGGCGACAGCAGCCCCATCGACCCGAAGGCGCCGCATCATCTGATGGGCAAGGGCTGGAACGGATTTGACGCCTTCGCCGCCTCCGACGACTTCAGCGGGGACAGCCGTCCCGATCTGCTCGTACGCCAGGCGTCCACCGGTTATCTCTTCCTCTACCGCGGCAATGCGCGAGCCGGTTTCGATCCGGCCGTGAAGGTCGGCTCGGGCTGGAAGGGCAGGAAGATCATCGGCGCGGACGACCTCACCGGCGACGGCATCGGCGATCTGCTGGCGCGTGACCCCGGCGGTGAGGTGTGGCGCTACGACGGCACGGGGACGGGTTCGTTCAAGCCGCGGACGCTGGTCTTCAGCGACTGGGGCGCGGGACGCACGGACATCATCGCGGTCGGTGACATCACGGGTGACGGCGTGGGTGATCTGCTCTCCCGCGACACCAACGGCAAGCTGCTGCGCAACAGGGGCAACGGCAGGGGCTCGTTCGGTGCCACGGAGCAGATCGGAAGCGGCTGGAAGTACTACCAGGCGCTGTTCTAGGCCACGGGCGGCGCATGTGGTGCCCCCGGCAAGGGAATTGCTGGGGGCATGACAGATGGCGCCACCAGGGGAGATCCCCTGCCAACAGACACCGTTCCGGAAGCCGTCTCGGGCTCCGCACCGCCCTCCGCGGGCTCCGACGAGGAGCGTCTGGCCCAGCTCGGCTACACGCAGGTCCTCGCCCGACGGATGTCGGCGTTCTCCAACTACGCCGTCTCCTTCACCATCATCTCAGTCCTCTCCGGCTGTCTCACCCTCTACCTCTTCGGCATGAACACCGGCGGCCCGGCCGTGATCACCTGGGGCTGGGTCGCCGTCGGCATGATGACCCTGTTCGTCGGCCTCGCGATGGCCGAGATCTGCTCCGCGTACCCGACTTCGGCGGGCCTGTACTTCTGGGCGCACCGGCTGGCACCGCCGCGCACCGCGGCCGCCTGGGCCTGGTTCACGGGCTGGTTCAACGTCCTCGGCCAGGTCGCCGTCACCGCGGGCATCGACTTCGGCGCCGCCTCCTTCCTCGGCGCGTACCTCAATCTCCAGTTCGACTTCGAGGTCACGCCGGGGCGGACGATCCTGCTGTTCGCCGCGATCCTGCTGCTGCACGGCCTCCTCAACACCTTCGGCGTACGCATCGTCGCGATCCTCAACAACGTCAGCGTCTGGTGGCATGTGCTGGGCGTCGCGGTGATCGTCGGCGCACTCGCCTTCGTCCCCGACTCGCACCAGTCGGCCTCCTTCGTGATCACGAAGTTCGTGAACAACACCGGCTGGGACAGCGGCCTCTATGTCGTCCTCATCGGACTGCTGATGGCCCAGTACACCTTCACCGGCTACGACGCCTCGGCCCATATGACCGAGGAGACCCACGACGCCGCGACCGCGGGACCGCGTGGCATCGTCCAGTCCATCTGGACCTCGTGGATCGCGGGCTTCGTCCTGCTGCTCGGCTTCACCTTCGCCATCCAGTCGTACGAAGGAGCCCTCACCTCACCCACGGGAGCTCCACCGGCCCAGATCCTGCTGGACGCTCTCGGTGCCACCGCCGGGAAGCTGCTGCTCCTGGCCGTCGTCGGTGCGCAGCTCTTCTGCGGTATGGCGTCCGTCACCGCGAACAGCCGCATGATCTACGCCTTCTCCCGGGACGGCGCCCTGCCGTTCTCGAACGTCTGGCACACGGTCAGCCCTCGGACCCGTACGCCCGTCGCCGCGGTCTGGCTCGCGGCCATCGGCGCGCTGGCGCTCGGTCTTCCGTATCTGATCAATGTCACCGCGTACGCCGCAGTGACCTCGATCGCGGTCATCGGCCTCTACATCGCCTACGTCATCCCCACCCTGCTGCGGCTGCTGCGCGGAGACAGCTTCGAACGCGGCCCCTGGCACCTGGGCCGCTGGTCCCGCCCGATCGGCGTCGTGGCGGTGATCTGGGTCGCGGTGATCACCGTGCTCTTCATGCTTCCGCAGGTCTCCCCGGTCACCTGGGAGACGTTCAACTACGCCCCGGTCGCGGTCCTGGTCGTCCTGGGCTTCGCCGCGGCCTGGTGGCTGGCCTCGGCCCGCCACTGGTTCCTCAACCGCAACCACCCCCGGACCATCGCCCGCGAGACGTCTCGTCGGTGACGCGGGGACTCGACGGGGCCGGTGATCCGATACCCGATCGGCTCACCGGTTCCGTCCGGCTATGCTCAGGGGTGTTGTGCCGAGGGCCGTTAGCTCAATTGGCAGAGCAGCGGACTTTTAATCCGTTGGTTGTGGGTTCGAGTCCCACACGGCCTACCGGACCCCGCGGGGTCGGAACCCTCGTTGACCTACGTCAACGGGGGTTCTGTCGGTTCCGGGCGAGTGCGGACGGTGCCGTGAGTGATCTGGACCGCTACGCGCCCGGTGCCATGGACTCCTTGTCGGGGGCTTCCCAGAGGTTGTAGCCCTTGTCTTCATCGCCGCCGCGGTTCGCTTCGGCGGACGGAGTGACGCCGGCGGACAGGCGGCCCTCGGGACACCGCCTGAAGGGGCGGACCACGGGGCTGGAACTGGCCCTTCCCGCACGAAGTTCCCCGGCCGGTCTACCGGTCGGGGAACTGTCGTCGTTCGGGCCGCAGTTGGTGCTCCCGCAGGCCGTCAGCCGATCATCGTGTCACGCTTCACGACGCACAGCGCCCAGATGACGAAGGCGTACAGGGCGATCGCGATGACCGACCAGATCGGGTAGTACGGCAGCGACAGGAAGTTCGTGATGATGAGCATTCCCGCGATCGCGACGCCGATGATCCGTGACCAGAGCGTGGCCTTGAACAGGCTCAGACCCACGAGGATGGCCAGGGCTCCCAGGATCAGGTGGAACCAGCCCCAGCCGGTCACGTCGTACTGGAACGTGTAGTTCGGTGTCCGGACGAAGATGTCGTCCTCGGCGATGCCCATGATGCCTCGGAAGAGGTCCATGACACCGGTGATGATCAGCATGACCCCGGCGAACACCACGAGCCCGCCGGCTGCCGCCTGTGCTCCCTCGGAGCGGTGGTGGATTGTCTGTGCCATGACGATTCCTCTACTCCCGTACTCGCGAGATCGGTCACGTACTCCTGAGAGGGTCAGTGAAGGATCTTCTCCTTGGCCGCCTGGAACTCCGCCTCGGACAGATCGCCCCTGGCCTTGAGCTCGGACAGCTTGGCGAGCTCGTCCGCCCCGCCCTTGGTGCCCCCGGCGCCGGCCGTCTCACGGATGTAGTCATCCATGGCGGCCTGCTGTTCCTGCGCCTGCCGGACATCCCGCTTGCCCATGTCCTTGCCCCGGACGAGCACGTACACCAGGACACCGAGGAACGGGATGATCAGTACGAAGAGCAGCCATCCCGTCTTCGCCCATCCGTTCATCTCGTGGTCCCGGAAGAGATCGATGATGACCCGGAAGAGCAGCATCAGCCACATGATCCAGAGGAAGATCCACATCACGGTCCAGAAGGCACCCAGTACGGGGTAGTCGTACGCCAGGACCAGATCGCCAGCCATAGCTCTCCTCCTGCCTTGCTTTCGGACCGCAGGGGCCCGCTTGTTTCCAGACTCCTCGTTTCCCCCGGTGAGCCCTCACCCGCCACGGGTGAATCTGCCGATCCGGCCGGGCCGGATCAGAGGGTTTCGACGGTGACCCGTCCCGTGCGTGCCGCGTCGGCCAGGGCCTGGAAATCGCGCTCGTTCTGGTCGGCGTACAGCTCGGCGAACTCCGCCAGTGCCCGGTCGAAGCTGTCACTGCCGCCGAGGTAGGCGGCGATGGCGATCCGGTCGCCGGAGCGGGCATGGGCGCGGGCCAGGGTGACGCCGCAGAGCGTGCCGAAGAATTCCATTTGGTTCGGGGTCATGAGCTCGGGCCGGGCGATGCCCTTCCAGTCGCGCAGCTGGCGGATGTAGAAGTCGCGCTTCAGACCGTCGATGCCCGTGACGCGGTCCCATCCGAGGAAGATGTCACTGGCCGCCTGCATGAGCCGCTGCCCGGACACCACGCGCTCCCCCTGGTTCTCGTACTCGTCGGCACCGGTGTACGGAGCGAGCACCGACTGGTCGGCCTCCTTGGCCTGCAGCAGCAGCGGGTCTTCGTCGTCCTTGCCGAGCATGAGGAGCACCCAGCAGCGGGTGCCCACACTGCCGACCCCGACCACCTTGCGGGCGATGTCGACTATCCGGAACTGCTGGAGCAGATGCCTGCGTTCGGAGGTGAGGCTCGTGCCGTACCGCTTGATGAGCAGGCCGAGCGCCTCCTCCAGCACATGCCGTTCGACGGCGGGGAGCAGATCCTGCAGCGGCACGATCAACGGCGGGTCGGCCGTGATCCGCCGGTTGCCGTCGACGACGCCCGTGAGCTTCTGGTACGCCTGCAGGTTGTCGCGGGTGCGGGCGGTGCTCAGCGCCTGGGCCATCCTCTCGCGCGCCTTCTTGCCCAGTGTCTCGGGCACGAGCTCCCTCAGTTGCTCGGTGTCGGCCTGGGTGTACCAGACATCGAGGTTGCCCATCCCGGCGAAGCCGCGCATCGCGTCCCGGTAGGCGCGGACGGCGCCCCGCACGACGGCGGCGCGCTGCTTCGCCGAGAAGTCGTTGGCGCGGCCCGCGATCACTAGGCTGGCCGAAAGCCGCTTGACGTCCCACTCCCACGGGCCGGGATGCGTCTCGTCGAAGTCGTTGATGTCGAAGACCAGATGCCGTTCGGGGGAGGCCAGCAGCCGGAAGTTGAGCAGGTGCGCGTCTCCGCAGAGCTGCGCGTAGATCCCGGTGTGGGGTGCGGCGCCCAGGTCGGACGCCATGATCGCGGCTGCGCCGCGGTAGAAGCGGAATGGCGATTCCAGCATGCGGCTGTAGCGGATGGGCACGAGTTCCGGGACGCGAGCGGCGGACTGGCGCTCGACGATCTCGACGGGGCCCGTCCGGTCCGGCGGCGGATCGAACACGGCATGGCTGGAGCGTGGCACCCGGGAGCGGGCCGCCTTGCCGATGGCGCTCCGTTCCTGGGGTGTCAGGTGCGCTCCGGGTGTCGTGTGCGGGGCCGGTGTCGTCCGGGGGCCCAGTGCGGTCGGGGGGCCCGGTGTGGTCGATGTCATCGCTACTCCTCGCCGCTGGGAAACGGTCAGTCCGGCAGCCGACGCATCTCCACCATGTGCAGGCCCAAGTCCTGGAATCGCATGAGCAGTCCGTACAGATGCGCCTCGTCCGTGACGGCGCCGAAGAGCAGCGTCTGCGGTGCCGCAGGGACTTCCTCCAGTTCGGGGAAGGCCTCTGTGATGGGCCTGGACAGGCGGCCGGTGACGCGGAACTCGTAACGCATGCCCGCACTCCCCATCGGTCCTCGGGGATCGTCGTCTTTCCTGCATGCTGTCCGAGGTGCGAGGGTCGCGGCATCACCCGGATGAGGTGAGCGCGCAGCCGCCGTCAGAGGAGGTCGAACTCCTTGGCGCGGCGGACCGCATCGCGGCGCCGGGAAACGGACAGCTTGCGATAGATGCTTCTTAGATGAGTTTTAACTGTATTGACCGATACGTACAGTTCTGCGGCAATTTCTTCCGTCGACATCATCAGCGCCGCTTGCCGCAGCACGTCGCATTCGCGGTCGCTGAGCGTCTCGACGGGAGCCGGGTGCTCGGGGCCGTCCAGGTGCGGCACGCCGTTGACCAGCTCATGCGGGTGGCCGTCGACCAGCTCTGGCCGGAGTTCGAGCAGCTCCCGGAGCCAGGGAAAGGCTTTCGGGATGTCGGCCGGCATGCCGGCGAAGAGCCGTTCCATCCGATGGGCGTCCGGGCCGGTGAGCGGGCCGTCGAGCGCGACATGGTCGAGGACCAGGGAGGCGGCGTGCTCCCAGTCCCCGGCGGAGGCCGCGTGTTCCGTGGCCTCGACGATCAGGCCGTTCTCCGCGAACCAATGGGCCGCGAGGCGGTGCAACTTCGGTTCGAGGCCGGGCCGGTGGCTGCGCAGATACGCCTGGAGAACCTCGGCGAACAACGGGTTGAAGCGGCACCAGGGCGTCTCGCCGATCGGCTCCACGAAGGCGTTGGCATGGGTGAGAGCAGCGAGGATCCCCTCGGCGTCCTCGCGCCCCGTCAGAAGGTTGGCCAGGCGTGGGTGCACCCGGTCCAGGATGCTCGTGCGCACCAGCAGGTCCTGGGTGGCGGCGGGCTGGGCGTCGACGACCTCGGCGAGCAGGTAGTCGGCGACGGCACTCTGCGACACGGCGAACGAGCGGGCGAAGGCGGCCGGATCGTCGGCCCGCTGCATGGCCAGGGCACACAGCCGCAGTCCGGCGGCCCAGCCCTCGCTGCGCCGGGTGAGGGTGTCGGCGGTCTCCGCCGACGAAAGGACGCCGTGCCGCCGCAGCAGCGTCGCGGTCTCGTGGCGGGTGAACGCCAGATCCGCGCCGCGGATCTCGCAGATGCTGCCTTCGGCGCGATGGCGGTGCAGGGGGAGCAGCGGGTCGACCCTGCTGATCAGCACCAGGCGCAGCTGCGGCCCCGCATGCTGCAGGACGAAGTCCAGGCCTGAGGCCACTTCGCGGTCGGGCACCCGGTCGAGGCCGTCGAGTACGAGAACGACCGGCTCGGCCAGCCGGGCCAGAGCGGAGGCGAAACGGACCAGCAGGGAGCGCTCGACGCTGTCGGCGCGTGCCGGGGAGCCGACGGTGGCGGGCAGCGGCACCCGGTGATGACGGAAGGCTTCCAGGATGTAGGTCCAGAACACACCGGGCGCGCTGTCGTCGTCCTCGAGGCTCAGCCACACGACGGGGTGGGGCACCGCCGCCCTGGCCGCCCAGGAGGCCGCCAGCATGGTTTTCCCCGCTCCCGCCGGGCCCGTGATCAGGGTGAGCCGTTGCGCCGTTCCCTCGGTGAGACGGTCCAGCAGCCGTTTGCGGCGTACCAGCGTCCCGGGAATCACAGGTACGGAGAATTTCGCGGCCAAGAGGGGGTCACCGGCCGGAGTCAGCTGTGACGCTGTGGAGCTGAGGGGCATGGCGACCACCATCGGGCTGTCGGCTGCCTGGGTGCTGCCACCCGTACGGAACGTGCCGGTTGGCATAGTTGTTGGGCGCAGTCGGCCGTAGTACCGACCGCGCTCGATACGAACACGTCAATCTTCACAGCGGCTGTTCATGATCGCCAGGCAGGGAATCGTGACCGGCGGGCGCCGGGGTCCGGGTCCGGCCCGTCGCGGCCAGCAGGGAGATCACCGCAAGAGCCGCGAGGAGGATGAGTACCAGGAGCAGCACGGTCAGCACGGTCGGGTTGTTCCACAGGGCGAAGATCAGGGCCAGCAGAAGAAGCACCCCGAGGTTGATCCAGCGGCGGTACTTGTTCGTCCAGGTGCCCACGGGGCCGGTGGTCACGCCATGGGCGTCGCCCCAGCGGGCCGCGGAGTCGGCGGTGCGCTCGGACGTGGCCCGCACGGCGACGGGCAGCCGTCCGGGTCCGATCAGGTAGGCGCCCAGCGCGATGACCACGCCGAGGACGATGACGGTGCGCAGGGTGACGCGAAGGAAGCGCAGGAGCGTGTCGAAGACCGCTGCCGCGGCGGCGTCCGACTGCACCTGGTTGGGCAGGTGGTCCAGGTAGTAGCGGCGGGCGATCACCAGGGCGATGGCCACGATCAGGCAGCCCAGGGCGGCACCGAGGGCGGTCTTGGCCAGGGCGCGTCTGCGGCGGTAGGCGAGCAGCACACCTGCCGCGCCGATCAGCACGGTGATGATCGGCATCCAGTTGCCGAGCACATCGAGCGCGTGTGCGGCGTCCTGGATCTTGGCGAGCTTGTCCGACTTGAAGAGGACCAGGGTCTTGTTGACGTCGGGAATCTTCGAGGCCGGTTGCAGTCCGGCGTCGACGAGGTCCTTCTTCACGGTGTCCACCACCGTGCCGACGCTGAGAGTGACGGTCCCTTCCTCGACGCCGATGGCGCCGCGCCCCTTGCCGGTGAGCGCGTGGACGACGGCCGCGTGGCCGGCGCGGTTGGCTTCCGTCCAGAGCGTCTCGAACCTGTCGCTCTCGACGAATCGGCGGGCAACCTTCTCGACCGCACTGTCCACGGCCGACTCCAGCTGTGGAGCGAAGCCCCTGACGGCTTGCGCCGCCGTGGGCGGCAGCCCCTGCGACTGGAGCCAGGCCGCCACGTTGGAGGTGAACTCCTTTGCGTCGAAGCGCACGTTCACCGCCTGGACCGCGCGGTTCACCGCGGCGTCCTCGATGTCCGGATTGCTCGCCAGAGGAGCGACCGTCTCGACGTACCGATCGGTGTCGAGCGCGATGTCGTGCACCCACACGGTCAGTACGGACAGCGGGACGAGGATGCACGCGAGGACGATGAGGACGGCCGAGGACACCTTCCTCGTGATCCGCCCGGCGGTGGACGCGACACGTCCACCGCTCTTGGGCGGGCCCTCGCTCGCAGGGCTCGCTGGTTCCTGCGGGGGTTCCGGCGGGCTCGTCATCCGTAGCTCCAGCGTCAGGGCCGTCAGCGCCGTGGGGCCGCTGCCTTGGGTCCATTTCCGCCCATATCGCCGGATAGGGCACGCCCGGCCCGGCCGAATGAGCGAATCGCGGGAGCTTCGGTCCGTGCTGTCAAGCGGTGAGGTAGTCGCCGGTGACGACGCGGTGGGTGAGCAGAGCGGCGCTGCCGTCGGGGGTGGTCACACACACCTCGAACCGGAGGTGCTTGCCCTGGGGGACGTCGGCGTTGTGGAGGAACTGGTGGCCGCCCGGGCCGCCCGTGATGGTGGTGTCGCCATATCCGGACTTGCCGGAGCCGTCTGCGTCGGTGAGGAAGAACCGGCCGTCCAGGCGACTGCCGGCGGGGGCGCGCGTGATGGTGAGGTGCACGTACACCGGGCCGACCAGGGTGCGCGGCCCGGCGTGGATGACGGCGTCCTTGAAGGCGAGGGGGACCCAGTCCCCGGACGGCAGCTCGACGTCGATGGTGTTGGCTTCGTACAGCTTCGCGATGGGCATGTCCGGCTCCTGCGGCGGGGCGGTGTCGGTGGCGCGGGCGACGATCCCGGGGAAGACGACCTCGCGGAACTGCTTCACGCGGGCATCGCCGGGGCAGGCGGTGCCGGAAGTGGCCCACTCGGGGTGGAGGCGGTGGTAGCCGTATCCGGGGTCGTCATGGGTGCGGCAGATCCTGAGCGGTAGTCCGTGATGCTGGTGCAGCCATAAGCCGAGGCCGATGAGCTTGTCGACCTGATCGCCCGTCCACGGGTCGGTCCCGCTGGTGTTGCTGGCGGTCTCGATCGACACCGCACCGGTCCCGTCGGGGCGGCGGTTGGCTTGGTAGTTGGCGTCCGCGCGGGTCTCGGTGCCGATGTACTGGCCGAGGCTGCCGTCGTAGCCGAGGCCGAAGTGACTCTCAAGATTTGTAGACTGCCAGTACTCGTAAATCCGTTGAATCGTCCACGGCGCCGCAACGCTGTGGAGGATGAACTGCGTTGGTCGAATGGCGGGTTGCTGGTCGCTTTCGGGCTGAAGCTCCAGCTTCTGAGCGAATGGGCACCAAGCCATCAGGGTGCCTCCTTTTGATTCGGGCACATCTTCTTGGGGGAAACGGCATGGACGAACTCACCTGCACTGTCGAGGACTGCGACCGCCCCATCCGCGTGCGCTCTCGGGGGTGGTGCGCCATGCATTACCAGCGGTGGCAACGCCACGGAGATACGGGCCCTGGGGCCCCGCGCCGCGTCCACGCCAGCACGGCTACGGAGACCCGGCGGTGCGAGTTCCCCGGTTGCACGCGGAAGTACATCAGCAAGGGATTGTGCGCAAGCCACAACTGGCAACGGAACATGGACCGCGAGCTGACCCCGCTGCCGGACCGGCGGGAGGCCAAGCCGACCGACCGGAACGAGCGGAGCGAGAAGCAGTGCCGCACCTGCCTCGTCTGGCTCCACCTGGACATGTTTGCCCGGAACGCCAGCGCCCCGGACGGCATGCAAGGCAACTGCCGAGGCTGCGCGCGGGACGCTCAGCGTAAGGCGCTCTACCAGATGCCTCGCGGACGCTACGCAGAGATGCTGGCGCGACAGGGAGGCGTATGCGCCATCTGTAAGCAGCCCGATAACACGGGGCTCACCCTGTCTATCGATCACAACCACACCTGCTGTCCGGGCTCTGCCGAGTCCTGCGGCGAATGTGTCCGCGGCCTGCTGTGCACCGCGTGCAACCACGGCCTCGGGAAGTTCCGGGACGACCCGGAACTCCTGCGCGCCGCAGCCGCGTATCTAGAGCGGCACGCAGCCCAGTACTCGTAGGTGCGGCGCGCGGTCCATGGCGCGGCGAGCGAGTGGACGATCAACTGCGTCGGCCGGATGGCCGGTTGACTGTCGGACTCGGGCTGGAGCTCGTACTTGGTGGCGCCGGGATACCAGGCCATACGTCCTCCCATCAGGAGCTGCGCCATGCCGTTCCCTCGCGGGATCCCCGGTTTCGGGGGCCGTTACGCCTGAGTTGTCTATTCCACGCCACCCGAACTCGTGGACGCCCGGTCCGGCACCGGGGACAACGGTGTCCGAATTCCGCCGGACATGACTCGGTGACCGGCGCAGGCTGGTACGTGACCGACGCAGGCTTGTATGCCATTGACCGAGGAACGAACCCATGCCGACAACCCTGTCCGCAGGCCGTGCGAGCGAGCGCGTTGCCGCGGGCGACTGGCACTGCATCGCCGACGAGCTGAACGAGTACGGCAGCACGCTCACCCCGCGGATCCTCACCGCCGTCGAATGCCGCGCGATCGCCGCCCTGTACGACGACGAAGAGCGCTTCCGCTCGACCGTCGACATGGCCCGCCACCGCTTCGGATCGGGCCAGTACCGCTATTTCGCGCATCCGCTGCCGGACTTGGTACGAGAGTTGCGCGAGGCGTTCTACCCGCGTCTGCTGCCGATCGCCCGCGAGTGGGCCGGGAAGCTGCGCAGGCCCGCCCCCTGGCCCGACACGCTGGAGGAGTGGCTGGGCATGTGCCATGACGCGGGACAGTCCAAGTCTGCCCAGATCCTGCTGCGTTACGGACCCGGCGACTGGAACGCCCTGCACCGGGACGTGTTCGGCGACGCCGTCTTCCCGCTCCAGGTCGTCATCGGCCTGGACACCCCCGGGGCCGACTACAGCGGCGGCGAGTTCCTCATGGTCGAGCAGCGTCCGCGTGCCCAGTCCCGGGGCTCGTCGACCACACTGCCCCAGGGCCACGGCCTTGTCTTCACCACCCGCGACCGGCCGGTGCGCTCGGCGCGCGGCTGGTCGGCCGGACCCGTGCGGCACGGCGTGAGCACCGTCCGCTCGGGCCGCAGGCGCACGCTCGGTCTGGTCTTCCACGAAGCGGCCTGACGGGCGTCATGGGAGCTGTCCGCTCGGGCCGGAACCGACCGGCGGTAAGCCGCGTCTCCAGCAGTATGTCCTGGTCAGGTCCCGGGACTGCCCCGAGCGAGGGGCCGCCGCATCGGCAAACGCTCATTCGGGCAGCACGGCCCGACGGTAACCAGCCCGCGAGTAGACCCGAGCCCGACGGTCCCTCCATGGCGGCGATGACCCTGCTCCCGACGAGTGGTTCGAAAAAATTCTCCGCGCGCTGTCGAGAATCCGTCGTCGGCTGCGACGTCCCCTGTGAGAGTTGCCCGCAAGGGGCGGCGACGCATCCGAGGGAGTACGTCATGAAGTATCTGGTGATGGTCCAGGGCTCGCAGGCCGACTACGAGGCGATGCGCGGCCAGGCGTCCGGCGCCGGCCCGGCCTGGAGCGAGAAGGAACTGCAGGCGATGTTCGCCTTCATGGGCGAGATCAACAACGATCTCTCCGAGTCCGGGGAGTTCGTCGAGGGGCACGGGCTTGCCGAGCCCGCCCAGACCCGGTTCGTGAGCCTCGGCGAGGACGGGCGGCCCGTGATCACCGACGGGCCCTACAGCGAGACCAAGGAGCTGCTCGCCGGCTACTGGGTGCTCGACTGCGAGAGCCTGGAACGGGTCACCGAGATCGCCGCGCGGATCCTGACCTGCCCGGGGCCCGTGGGGGCGCCCGCCTACCCGGTGGTCATCCGGCAGATCCTGGACGAGGGAGGCGATCTGTGAGACCTGCGACCGGCATCGAGGACCTGCTGCGCCTGCACGCGCCGCAGGTCCTCGGTGCGCTGGTCCGGCGGTACGGGCACTTCGACCTGGCCGAGGACTCCGTACAGGAGGCGCTGCTCGCGGCCGCGCGGCAGTGGCCCGGGTCGGGGCTCCCGGACAATCCACGCGGGTGGCTGATCAAGGTCGCCTCCCGCCGTCTCACGGAAGCGCTGCGCGGCGAAGAGGCCCGGCGCAGGCGCGAGGAGAGAGTCGCGGCGCTGACCCCGAGGGACGCATTCACCGCGCCCGCGCCCGGGGAGAGCCGTGCGCCCTCCGACGACGACACGCTCACGCTGCTGTTCCTGTGCTGCCACCCCGAACTCACCCCGGCCGCCCAGATCGCGCTCACCCTGCGCGCCGTCGGCGGTCTGACGACGGCCGAGATCGCCCGCGCTCATCTGGTGCCCGAGGCGACGATGGCCCAGCGGATCAGCAGGGCCAAGCAGAAGGTCAAGGGCGTGCCGTTTCGCCAGCCGGGGCCCGTGGACCGCGATCAGCGGCTCGCCGCTGTGCTGCAGGTGCTGTACCTGATCTTCAACGAGGGCTACACGGCGACCTCCGGCAGCGATCTGCACCGCGCCGACCTCGCCGGTGAGGCGATCCGGCTGACCCGGGACGTGCGCAGACTGCTACCCAAGGACGGGGCGGTGACCGGGCTGCTCGCGCTGATGCTGCTCACCGACGCCCGCAGTGCTGCGCGCTCCGGACCGCACGGCGAGCTCGTCCCGCTCGACGAGCAGGACCGGAGCCTGTGGGACCCGAAGGCGATCACCGAGGGGACCGCGCTGGTGGAGGAGGCTCTGTCCCAGGGGCCGGCCGGGGCGTACCAGCTGCAGGCGGCGATCGCGGCCCTGCACGACGAGGCGGCGCGGGCGCAGGACACCGACTGGCCGCAGATTCTCGCGCTGTACGACCTGCTCGTACGCCGCGCTCCGGAGCCGATGGCAGAGCTGGGCCGTGCCGTGGCTGTCGCCATGGTGCACGGTCCAAGGGCGGGCCTCGCCGAAGTCGCCGGGCTGGAGGACCGGTTGGCGGGCCATCACCGGCTGGACGCCGTACGGGCGCATCTGCTGGAGAAGGCGGGGGATGCCGAAGGAGCCAGGGCTGCCTACCAGTTGGCTGCCCGGCGCACACTCAGCGTCCCCGAGACGCGCTACCTCCAGATGCGGGCCGCCCGGCTGCTGCCCCCGGCATAGCTCCCCCCCCCGCGACCCCATCTCCTCGGCCACGGTGGTGGCCGGCGGGAACACCCCCGTCACCGCCACCGGCGCCCTCGCCAGCACCGGATTCTCCAGCGCGACCTGGTACGCGGCATTTGCCGCTGCCGCCCTGATCGCGGCCGGCGGAGCCCTCTCCGCGCTGCGTCTGCGGCGCCTCTGAACAAAATGGATTTGATCTTGCTCCGGATGGCGTAAGGTGGTGTTCACCGACGCGGGGTGGAGCAGCTCGGTAGCTCGCTGGGCTCATAACCCAGAGGTCGCAGGTTCAAATCCTGTCCCCGCTACTGACGACAGTGGCCCGGCACTCGACAGAGTGCCGGGCCACTGTCGTGTGCGCTCCGCGCATCGCCCGGTTGGCCGACGGCGACTCGCCGCCCGGCGCGGCTGCGGCCAGCCTGGGAAGGGCGCGGTACCGTCCGCAGCCGTGTGGGGACCGGGCAGGAGAGCACGCGTGGGGAAGCGAGAGCAGGGCGGAGCCGACATCTCCCGCGGATTCGTCCGCCTGCTGCCCGCCCTGATGATCGCCGCCGGCCTGATCTTCGACCTCGCGACGCCGCCCCGGTTCACCGCGGTCCCGCTCTTCGCGGCCGCGCCGCTGATCGCGGCCCCGATCTTCACCTGGTTCGGCACCCTGCTGGCCGGTATCGCGGCGATCCTCGGTGTGACCGGGCTGCACTTCTACAACCAGACCGTCTCGCAGATCACGGCGTTCACCGAGCTCACGACGGTGATCACCGTCGCGGGCCTCGCGCTGCTGATCAACCGGGTGGTACGGCTCGGCAGCGAGCGCCTTGCGTCGGCCCGTGTGATCGCCGAGGCCGTGCAGCGCGCGGTGCTGCCATCCCCCGCGGACCGGATCGGGGAACTGCGTGTCGCCGCGCGGTACGAGGCGGCGCAGGAGGACGCGTTCATCGGCGGTGACCTCTTCGCCGTACAGGACACGCCCTTCGGGGTGCGGCTGGTCGTCGGGGACGTACGCGGCAAGGGGATGCAGGCGGTCGAGACGGTGGCCGTGGTCATCGGGGCGTTCCGGGAGGCCGCCGAGCAGGAGCGCTCACTCGAAGGGGTCGCCGCGCGCCTGGAGCGGGCGCTGATGCGTGAGGGCGTGCGGCACAACCTGGACGCGGCCGAGGGGTTCACCACCGCCGTACTGGCCGAGATCCCGCGCGGCGACGGGGTCGTACGGGTCGTGAACCGGGGCCATCCGGAGCCGCTCCTGCTGTACGCGGACGGCGGCGTGGGCATCCTGGAGCCGACCCAGGCCGCGCTGCCGCTCGGGATGGGCCTCGGGATCTGGCCGGACCGCGCGGACACGCACGGGCTGCCACCCGGGGCCACATTGCTTCTCTACACGGACGGGCTGTCCGAGGCGCGCGATGCGAACGGTGTCTTCTACGACCCCGGCCGGCGGCTGGCGGGGCGGCTGTTTGCCGGGCCCGAGGACCTGCTGGACGCACTGGTGGATGACGTACGGCGTCATACGGGCAGCGCTACGACGGACGACATGGCGCTGCTTGCGGTCGGCCGCCCCCTGGAGGGCAGCAGAAGCACCGCAGGGTCGTGCCCGTGATCGGCAGGATCACTGATGGGCACGGTACGTAATCGAGAGGCGCCCCTCCGCTTAACAAGTGATGCACCGTCAGGTACCGGGGGGTGGCAGGTGGTGCATGAGGGGTGATCAACTCGCCCGACTCCGGGCGCTTGTGTCCCGATTGGTCCCGGCAGGCATTGTTAATGATCAGCCGGAACGGCTTGGAATCGGACCCCGTCGTCTATTAACGTTCGATAACGCAGCGCGGTCGTCCCAGTCGTCGCAAGAGGCGGCACCGTGCGCACGCGCCGAATCCCGCGAGGGAACCGGGGAACCATCAATTGGGGTGAATCGGGCACCTTTTGCCGCTTACTTCCGCGGCGGAGGCACCCGTAGGAGACCTTCCTGCTCCGAACCCGTCAGCTAACCCGGTAGGCGGTAAGGAAGGAAAGGAGTACGCCTCCGTGGCGTCCAACAAACCTGCCCCGACAGCACCCTTCGAAACTGACTTCTTCGGCGACGAGGGGCCAGAGCGGGCATGGGAGGAATGGAACCCCACCGAGGACTCCGTCCGTCCGGTGCGCGGCCGGCACCGTGTCATGAAGCAGCGCGGCGGACTTGCCCGCAGCTCCACTGTGCTCGGTGTCGGTGTGATCGCCGCGGTCGGCGCGGGCGGCATGGCCACCGCGCAGAGCAAGCCGCCGGTCTCCATTTCGCTCCCCGACTCGATCGCGGACAACCTGCCCGACGCCAAGTCCCTTCCGGGCGTGGGCTCGTTCATGTCCGACGACTCCTCGGACGCCGACGCCGGGAACACCGCTCCGCTCACCTCGGCGACCCTCGCCGCTGACAGCGGCACCGGCTCCCGGCTCGAGGCGCAGGGCTCCGCCGGTGACGCGCTGCGTGCCCGCATCCTCCAGCAGGCCGATCAGCAGCGGTCCGAGGCGGACGCCGAGGCCAAGGCGGCCGCGGAGAAGGCCGCGGCGGAGAAGGCCGCGGCGGAGGCGAAGGCGCAGCAGACCGCGGCGGAGGCCAAGGCCGAGGCGGAGAAACTTGCAGCCGAGAAGGCCGCGGCGGAGAAGGCGGAGGCCGAGCGCCTCGCCAAGCTCGCTGCCAGCTACGCGCTGCCCACCTCCTCGTACACCCTCACCTCAACTTTCGGTGAGGCCGGTTCGATGTGGTCCTCGGGCTACCACACCGGCCTGGACTTCGCGGCCCCGACGGGCACGCCCCTCAAGGCCGTGCACAGCGGCACCGTCAAGTCGGCGGCCTGGTCCGGGTCATACGGCTACCGCACGGTGCTGGAGCTCGACGACGGCACGGAGGTCTGGTACTGCCACCAGTCCTCGATGTCGGTGAGCGCCGGCCAGAGGGTGACGACGGGCGAGACGATCGGCCGCGTCGGCGCGACGGGCAATGTGACGGGCCCGCATCTGCACCTCGAGGTCCACACGGCCGACGGAACCGGGATCGACCCGATGGCCTGGCTGCAGAGCAAGGGCCTCACGCCCTGACTTTTGATCACCGGCAGTCCTGGCGCTCACCCCCCGACGCCAGGACTGCCGGTCTGTCTGCCCCGGCCCTGTGCTGTGCGTGGACACGGCGGAATAGGCCGTACCGGTAAGACCGTTGATCAAGCCATGACCTCTCTCCGTACCCTCGGCTCGTCCGGCCTCGCCGTCTTCCCGCTCGCCCTCGGCGGCAACGTCTTCGGCTGGACCGCAGACCGGGCGCAGTCCTTCGCCGTGCTCGATGCCTATGCCGCGGCCGGCGGGAACTTCATCGACACCGCCGACAGCTACTCCGCCTGGGCACCGGGCAACGAGGGCGGCGAGTCCGAGACCGTCATAGGCCGGTGGATCGCCGAGCGCGGCAACCGTGCCGATGTCGTCATCGCCACCAAGGTCGGCGCCCATCCCCGGTACAAGGGGCTCTCGCCTGCCACCATCAAAGCTGCGGCAGAGGAGTCGCTGAAGCGGCTCGGCACCGACTACATCGACCTGTACTACACGCACTTCGACGACCCCGGTGTCCCCGTCGAGGAGATCATCAGCGCCCTCGACCAGCTGGTGAAGGAGGGCAAGATCCGCGCGATCGGGGCCTCCAACCTCAGCGCGGAGCGGCTCCAGGAGTCGCTGGACTTCTCGGAGCGCGAGGGGCTCGCCCGGTATGCCGTGCTGCAGCCGCACTACAACCTCGTCGCCCGCGACACGTACGAGGGCGAGCTGCGGGACACCGCCGCCCGGGGCGGGCTCGCGGCCGTCCCGTACTTCGCGCTCGCCGCCGGCTTCCTCACCGGCAAGTACCGGCCGGGTGCGACGGTGAAGAGCGCCAGGGCCCAGGGCGCGGGCAGGCATCTGGAGACCGAGCGGGGCCGCAAAGTCCTGGCCGCGCTCGACCGGGTCGCGGGGGCGCGCGGCGCCGAGATCGCGACCGTGGCGCTCGCCTGGCTGGCCGAGCAGCCGACCGTCGCCGCGCCGATCGCCTCGGCCCGCACGGCCGGGCAGCTGCCCGCGCTGACGGCGGTCGCGGAGCTGAAGCTGACGGCCGAGGAGCTGGCGGTGCTGACGGAGGCGTCCGCCTAGGAGTCCCGTTCGGCCTAGGAGCGGTACGGGTTGTAGCCGCCGTAGTCGCGGTGGGGCGGCGGTGTCCATGCCTGGCCCGTCGCCCGCGCCGCGTAGGTCAGCGCAGGAGATGCGACGTCCTTGCGCTGCCACAGGTGGTGCAGCAGTTCCTGCTCCCGCTCGGAGAAGTCCGGGCCCACCGCCCCGCGGTGGGCCCGGTGGCGCAGAGAGGCCAGGGTCGTCGCGAACCGTTCGTACTCCGAGACGGCGTGGGCTCCGGCCGGTCCGTGCGTACGGCGGGCGATGTCGCGGGCCATGGTGCGCACCCGCATCGACGAGAGAGCGCGCGGCTCGTCGGCGGTCAGCCAGCCGGCCGCCGCGTAGGCGGGCAGTTCGGTGGATATCGTGCGCAGTTCGCGCTGCCGGGACCAGATCGTGAGCCAGGTCAGCAGCCCGAAGACCGGGACCATGAACGCCCCGTACACGGCATAGAAACCGAACGGGCCGAAAAGGGACGCCGAGCCGTTCCACAGCGCGTGCATGCCCATGGCGAGGGCGAGCCCCAGCAGCGGCAGCGCGATCCGCCGGAACCGTCGGCGCCGTGCGGCGAGCGCGGCGGCCCCGAAGCCGATACCGGTGAGCACCGTGAACAGCGGATGCGCGAACGGCGACATCACGACCCGTACGAAGAAGGTTGCCGCGGTCACCGACGCCAGGCCCGAGGTGCCTATCTCCTGGTCCTCACCGAAGGCGTTGCCCAGGTAGAGGATGTTCTCGGTGAAGGCGAAACCGGTCGCGGTGAAGCCCGCCACGACGACGCCGTCGACGATGCCGGTGAAGTCCCGTCTGCGGAAGAGGAAGATCAGCAAAATCGCCGCGGCCTTCGCGCTCTCCTCGACGACCGGGGCTATGACGGTCGCGCCGAGCGTGTCCGCGCTCGCCGGGTCGGCGGTCGCGGTCGCTATCCAGCGGGTTGCGAAGGAGTTCGCGATGATCGCGACGAGGGCGGCGGCGAAGGCGCCCCAGGCGAACGCGAACAGCAGATTCCGCCAGGGGCCGGGCTCGACCCGGTCCAGCCAGCGGAAGGCCGCGGCGAGCAGCGGGACGGGCAGGGTGGCCAGGCCCAGTCCGACCAGGAAGCCATGGGTACCGGTCTGTTCGCGTACGAGAGCGAGGATGACGAGGCCGGAGAGGGCGAGCAGGGTGATGACCACCCCCGCCCGAACCGCCTTGCTGCGCCAGAGCCGGGAGGCCCTTCGCGGTTTGTACCGCCAGCGGGCACGCTCCGGCACGCCATCGAAGAGCGGCTGCTCGTCGAAGGCCGGGACCGCCGGATGCGATGAGAGGTGCTGCGGATACGACTCGGACACCCGATGACCCTAACGAGGCGCACTGACACCTGGCGATGGTGCACGGCACACTACCGAGGGTTACGCCGATCCCGGCACGCGACGGAACAGCAGGTCGTGCACCTTGTGACCCTTGTCCAGGCCCTGCCCCTCGAATCGGGTGAGCGGCCGGAAGGCGGGGCGTGGGGCGAAGCCGCCGTGCTCCTGGGTGTTCTCGAAGTCCGGGTGCGCCGAGAGCACTTCGAGCATCTGCTGGGCGTACGGCTCCCAGTCGGTCGCGCAGTGCAGGATCGCGCCGGGCTTCATGCAGGGAGCGGCGAGGCCGAGGAACTCGGGCTGGATCAGCCGGCGCTTGTGGTGGCGCTTCTTGGGCCAGGGGTCGGGGAAGTAGACGCGCAGCCCGTCCAGCGAGCCGGGCGGGAGCATCTCGCGGAAGAGAATGATCGCGTCGCCGTTTGCGACCCGGATGTTGGACAGTCCGTTCCGCTCCGCGAGACCGAGGAGATTGCCCTGCCCGGGCGTGTGCACGTCGACGGCGAGAATCCCGGTGCCGGGATCGGCGGCTGCCATCTGCGCCGTGGCCTCGCCCATCCCGAAGCCGATCTCCAGGACGACGGGCAGCCCGCCGAACATCTCCTGGAGGTCGAGGACGCGGTGCCCGTCGATGTCCATGCCCCACCGCGGCCAGAGCCGCTCCAGGGCATCCCCCTGCCCGGCGGTCACCCGACTCCGCCGCGGCTGGAAACTCCGGATCCGCCGCTCGTGATGCGACCCGGCGGGATCGGCAACGGGTCCCCCCGGGAACCGCGGCGTGCTCTTGTCGCGGAGAGGGGGAGGGGACGGGGATTGACCGGGGGCGGGGTTACGAAGCTCAGACACAGTGGGTCGATTCTACGGCGGGTCGGGGGGTGGGAGGTGTGGACGCCCGGTGCCCGGTGCCACGGGGTGGCGCGGGTCACCAGGGGCGGGTGGTTTGTTGCGCGGCCCCCGAGCCGCACGGGCACGGCGCCCTAGCGGGCGGTCTTCGCGAGGGGCCCGTCCGTCAGTGCCGTCAGAGCGCGGCGGGCCACCTCTCGGCCGATCGGGAGCGACGCCGTCGCCGCCGGTGAGGGTGCGTTCAGCACATGCACCGTCCGCGGCGCCTCGCGGATCAGGAAGTCGTCCGCCAGCGTCCCGTCCCGCAGCACCGCCTGCGCCCGTACCCCCGCCGCGGCCGGCCGCAGGTCCCCTTCCGTCACCGCCGGGAGCAGGCGGCGTACCGCCGTGGTGAAGGCACGCTTCGACAGGGAGCGGTGCAGTTCCCCCGCCCCGTACCGCCAGTGCCGGCGCGCTATCTGCCAGGAACCCGGCCAGCTCAGCGTCTCGGCGAGTTCCCTCGGGCGGACCGCCGACCAGCTGTAGCCCTCGCGGGCCAGCGCCGGGACCGCGTTGGGGCCGACGTGAACGCCGCCCTCGATGCCGCGGGTCAGATGGACTCCGAGGAAGGGGAAGGAAGGATCGGGCACCGGATACACCAGGCCCCGCACCAGCGAGGCGTCCGCCAGCTCGTAGTACTCACCCCGGAAGGGAACGATCCGCATCCCGGGGTCGTCGCCCGCCAGCCGCGCCACACGGTCGCAGTGCAGCCCCGCGCAGTTCACCAGCACCCGCGCCCTGACCACCGCCTCCGACGTCGTGCGCACCGCGACCCCCCAGCTCCGGCGGTCGATCGCGGCCACTTCCTCGCCGTAGCGGACGTCCGCGCCGGACGCGGCTCCCAGCTGCGCAGCCACCGCCCCGAAGTCGCACACCCCGGTCGTCCCGACATGGATCGCCGCGAGCCCCCGCACCTCCGGCTCGTACTCCATGATCTGCGAGGGGCCCAGCTCCCGCACCGGAATGCCGTTCTCCCGGCCGCGCTGGACCAGTGCGTGCAGCCGCGGCAGCTCGTCCTTGCCGGTGGCCACGATCAGCTTCCCGGTGACCTTGTGCGCGATGCCGTACTCGGCGCAGAACTTCACCATCTCGGCGGCGCCCCGCACCGCGAACCGCGCCTTCAGCGACCCCGGCCGGTAGTAGATGCCGCTGTGGATCACTCCGCTGTTCCGCCCGGTCTGGTGCCGCGCCGGGCCCGCCTCCTTCTCCAGGACGATCACCCTGGTGCCGGGAGCCGCGCGCGTGAGGGCATGAGCCGTCGACAGGCCGACGATCCCGCCGCCGATCACCAGCACGTCACAGTCGAAGTCGTGCACAGAGCCCTGCCCGGACGCCGTCACCGCGTCACCTCCCACCCCGATAGTGCACTGGCCCACTGACAAGGCCGCTAAACCAGCTGAGCCGGGGCGGCTGCGCCTATGCCGGGGCCATGTGTCCCTACGCCGGAGCCACCAGCAGCGGCCGCGCCCGCTCCCGCAGCTCCACCACCCGCGGTTCGTCACCGTACGGCTCCAGGCGGTGCAGCAGATCACGTACGTATTCCGTGGTCCGCGCCGAGGAGATCCGCCCCGCGACCTCCACCGCGCGCGTGCCCGCCGCGCACGCCGCGTCCAGATTCCCCGACTCCAGTTCGGCGACGGCCGACACCACGAGCCGCAGCCCGTGCGAGCGCACGAATTCCTCCGTCGGCCGCGACAGAGCCTGCTCCGTGAAGCGCCGTACCTGCCGTGGTGCCTTCAGATCCCGGTAGCACTCGGCCGCATCCGCCGCGAACCGGTCGTAGGAGTAGAAGCCCAGCCACGACGGGTCGGCGTCTCCCTCCCGCGAGCGCTCCAGCCAGCCCTCCGCCGCCTTCAGCGCCGCCCCCGCCGCCGGCGCGTCGGTCGCCTTGGCATGCGCCCGCGCCTCCACCAGCCGGAAGAAGCTCATCGTGCGGGCCGTGGCCAGACCGCGGTTGCGCTCGAGGGCCGCCTGGGCGAGGTCGACTCCCTCGTCCGCGAATCCCCGGTAGGTCGCCTGCAGCGACATCGAAGCCAGTACGTACCCGCCAAGCGGCACGTCCGCCGCCGCCCGGGCCAGCCGCAGCGCCTGGATGTAGTACCGCTGCGCCGCCTCCTGCTGTCCGGTGTCGAAGGCCATCCACCCGGCCAGCCGGGTCAGCTCCGCGGTCGCGCCGAACAGCGCGCGGCCCACTTCGTCCGAATACGACCCGAGCAGCAGCGGAGCCGCATCCACCCTCAGACACTCCGGCACCATGGATGAACGCCAGTCCCCGCCCCCGTACTTGGAGTCCCAGCGCCGCGCGTCCTCCGCCGCCTCCCGCAGCTTCGTGACGTCGCTGTGGCCCACGCGGGCGGGAGTGTCCTCCGCAGCGTCCAGCGATCGTTCGACCGAGGAGTCGGCGGGGGTTATCAGCCAGCGGGAGGCGGGCGTGGCGTAAGCGCTCACTGCGAAGGAACCGGCCAGGGACTGCCAGATGCCACCGCTGCCTCCCCGTCGGCCCGCAAGATCGAGGCGGTAGAGCTCGGTGGCCGATTTCACCGCCTCGCCCACATCGCGCGGGAAGGCGAGCCCGACTTCGGGGGCCGGGTCGGCGTCGGCGAGACCGATCTCGTGCAGCGGCACCGGACGGCCGAGTTTGGCGCCGATCGCCGCGGCGATGAGATGGGGCGCGGCGCCCTGCGGCACCATGCCCTTCGACACCCATCTCGCCACGGACGTCTTGTCGTAGCGAAGGGTCAGCCCGCGCTGCGCTCCGAGGTCGTTGACCCGCCGGGCGAGCCCGGCGTTGCTGATTCCCGCGAGGGCGAGAACGGTGCCGAGCTTTTCGTTCGGCCCGCGTTGCTCCCTGGACATGCGCCACCCCTCGACACACAGACGGCCGCCGCGTCGCTGTTGGCGCACGGCATTCGTGCTGCGTTCTCCCCGGTGAACAGGTCCTTGGTCCCGGCTGCAAAAGCGTCTGGCCGAGCCCCTGGGAATATGCGCCCCTGAGGAGAACAACAGTAAACACAGCGTAGTTCGCCGCATCCCGACCGTTAAGAGGCCATGTTCCGTATGGCGAGATTGTTGTGCGTTGGAGCAGACCGTCCGTGAAGGGCGGGGCCGTGGCGTGCTCCTGGGTGTGCTCCGGGTGTGTGGCCGTGCGCCCGTCCGTGCGCTCTGGTCCCGCTGGTGGGGGAGCGCTTCCATGAGTCCTGCGTGGGTCGGCCCACTGCGTACTGGAACCAGTGGGCTGGGGGAATCCGCTGCCTTCAATCCCCGCGGGTGGCGGGCCGGTCCGGGAGGCGAATGACGCCTCCCGGACTGTGTTCTACGGGGGGATGTACGCCCCGCAGATTGGCTGAATGCCGACCGTCCCTGATGTTCCTTTTGTCACTGCATGGGCATTGGCTGCTCGTTCCGCCGCGTCCCGGACCGTCGTCAAATCGCCAATGCCAGGGGCGCGTTCCCTTTTTGCGTGCGCGACCCCGAGGGCCCTCTTGTGCGCCTCCTTCGTGGCAGCATGTTCCCGAACGGCGGCATGTACCCGTGCGGCTGCATGCTCCTGAGGTGCTCCCGAGCGGCTACGGTCCCGGGTCTGAGTTCGTCCACGGCCTGTGGAGGCGCAATGCGGTGGTTGGTGGGCTGGAGCAGTATCGCCGCAAACTTCGGCACGGCCGGCGTCGTCGGGGCGTCCGACGAGGGCCGCAACGTCCACCCGGTCGGCTCCCAACTCCTGTGGGGAGATCCGGATCCGCTCTGGGCGGTCGGCGACTGGCGCCCCGACGAGGTGCGTGTCGTCACCGTCGACGCTTCCCCTCGCTCCGCCGGGGGAACCCCCATCACCAAACTGGCCGTCCTGGGCTGCTGTGCGGCCAGTGACGAGGAGCTGAAGGTCGGTCTGTTCGCCGCGCGTGGCGGCGCGTTGCGGCATCTGACCGCGTGGGCGGGCAGCTATACGGCCGTCGTACAGGTCGGCCGCCGGATCACGATCGTCGGCGATCTCGCCGGGGCGAGACCTGTCTTCTACACGCCATGGGCCAACGGCACCGCGTACGCGACCGCCGCCCTGCCGCTCGCCGACCTCATCGAAGCGCAGCTGGACATCGGGCACTTGGCGGCACTGCTGGCCTGCCCGGAGACGCCGGAGGCGCTGCGCGACTCGACTCCGTACGTCGGTGTGAAGCGCATCCCCGCAGGGCACGCGCTGATCCTGCGCGAGGGCTCGCGCGAGATCACCGGATACGAGCCGGTGGCCTCGCTGGCCGTCGCCGGACCGCAGATCGAGGCGGAACGCGCGGTCGAGGGGGTGCGGGACGCGCTGGTCGACGCCGTACGGGCCAGGCTCACCGCTCCCCGGCACGCGCCCGAGACCCTGCCGCCGGACCCCGGGCCCGTCCCCGGGATGGGCCCGGCGGCCCGGCGCGCCGCCCGCGGGGGCCCGGCACCCGGCATCGGCGCCGACCTCTCCGGCGGGAGTGCGTCCGGCACGCTCGCGCTGCTGGCGGCGGGGCTGCCGGGGGTCCCGGGGACGGTGCTCGGCCATGGCACGGGCGCGGGGGAACGGCTGCTCGCGGTCACCTTCAACGACCTGGCGACGGGCGGTCGCGAGGTGGACCACGCGGCCGAGTTGGAGCGGGCGCGGGCGATCGCCGCGAATCCCCGGCTGCACCATGTGGTGGTCGCTGCGGGCGAGGAGTCCCTGCCGTACGCGGACCTCGACGGGCCGCTGACCGACGAGCCCGCGCCGTCCCTTGTCGTCGCGGAACGTCACCGCAACCGGCTGGCGGCGGGCAGCGCGGACCACTTCACCGGCGCGGGGGCGCGGCAGGTACTGGACGCGCATCCGGCGCGCCTCGCGGATCTGCTGCTCGACCGGCGCCGTCGCCATCTGATGCGGCCGGTCGCGGCGCTGACGCGGGCCGAAGGGCCCTCGCCCCAGGCCCTGTTCACCCCGTTGACGGTGTACCGGGCGGCACGGCGGCTGGCCCGTACGCCCTACCGCACGGGCCTGGAGCTGGCGGCGGACCACCTGCTGGCGGCGAACCGCCCCTCCGGCCGTGCCCACCCCGGCCCCCTGGGCGCCTCGCTCGCCGCCCTGACCTGGTCCCGGCCGGGTCCCGCGGCGCGCTGGCTCACCGGTGAGGCGCTCGCTGAAGTATCGGTTCGCCTGACGGAGGCGGCGACACGGCCTGTGTCCGTGCAACGGCCCGGCGAGGCCCGTGCGCGGGCGGCGCTCACCCGCCATGCGTCGGACCAGCGAATCCTCGAACAGGCCGCGGAAATCCGCAGCCAGCGCCTGCACGCCCCCTTTCTGGACAACCAGGTCGTACGGGCCTGTCGCGACCTGCCCGAATCCCTGCGGGTCCGGCCGGGGGCCCGCGCGGAAATCCTCCGCCGGGTCCTGGCGGGCGCGGGCATCCACGACCTGCCCCCGGGCTGGGGTGCGACGACCCACACGACCTCGACGACGGCGGCCCGCACCGGTCTGCGGGCCTCGCTCCCGCACCTGATCGCCCTGTTCGACGCACCGCTGCTGGCGGACGCGGGCCTGGTGGAGGCCCGGGTGATCCGCAAGGCGCTCCGGGCGGCCTCGGAGGGCGAACCGGTCCCGCTGGACGGCCTGGCGGACCTGATCTCTACGGAGCTGTGGCTACGGAGGCTGCTCTCGCGGCGGGGCACGTGCTGGACGGGCACGGCGGCGCCGAGGCAGAGGGCGGTGGCGGGGGGAGTCCCACCGAGGCGGACGCTGCAGGCGTAGCGGGGGCGGGGGTGGCCGGTGCCGCGGGGGTGGCGGGTTCGGGCTGCGGGGGTGGCCGGTGCCGCGGGGGTGGCGGGTTCGGGGTGCGGGGTGCGGTCGCGGGGTTGCCCGGTGCCGCGTCGGGCGTTTGGGGTCCCGCTCCCGGGTGGAGCCGGGACTGCATGATTACGGCGCGCCTCTGGTCTGCCGCAGGGCGCTGGCGTCCCCGCGCCACAAATCACGCTCTACGTCCCGACTCCACCCGCTCCGCGTCCCCCTTGCGGGGTGACGCTCGTCGGTCCCCCCGCGCCGCGGGGCGCAGGGGGCGAGGGCGCCAGCCCCGATGTCCTTCCTGGGGGAACAAGGCGTCTGCGGGGCGAAGCCGGCGCCTCGGGTTCGGGGGCGTCAGCCCCATGTACCCCGCGTCTCTGGGGATTGGGTGCTGGGGACGCAAACCCCCAGTTGGGCGTACCTCCCGCAGCCGCCAGGCCGTAGGGGGGAGGGCGACCCCACCACCCGAGGTCCGGGGCAAAGCGCCGGGTCGGGAGTTCGTCAGGCGCAGCTGATCTGCGACGCGGCCCAGTCGCCGAGCGCCACCGATCCGAGGCCCATATGCGGCTCCACGACCAGCCGGATCGTCTTCAGCCCGGTGAGCGACACATGCACCGGCACAGCGGGCTCTCCGCCGCGGATCACCGGCGAGCGCCACAGCCGCCCCCCGTCGCCGTACACGGAGAAGCGCACCGCGCCCAGGCCCAGCGTCAGATCGTCGACGCCGACGGACGCGTCGAAGGCGGCGCACCGGCGGTTGAGGTCGACCCTCACGGACGACGTGGAGTGCACGGTCACCCCGTGTGCGTACCGCGTGCCGTCGATCGACATGCCCGAGCGCTGCCAGAGCCAGCTGCTCGCGCCGAGGCGCACCTCGGGTCCCGTGTGGTCGCCGAACACGCCGTACTCGAGCCGGTTGAGCTGGTAGATCTTCGGGGCGGGGGCGGGGGCGGGGGCGGGGGCGGGGGCGGGGGCGGGCGCCGGCGGCGGGGTCGGCGGGGTCGGCTTCGGGTTTGTCGGAGCGGGTTCGGGCGGGGCCGGCGGGAAGGGCGGCACCGGCTTGGGCGGTGGGGCCAGCGGCGTCGTCCTGGATGCCTGCGGCGGGGTGGGCTTCGGTGCGGACTCGTCCGGCGGCGGGGTCGGCTGCGCCGCGGGCGGCGCCTCAGGTTCGGGCTTCGGCGACGGTGTGGGTTTCTGCGGTACGACCGGCGCCGAGACGGCAGGCTCGGCCTCGGGCTTCGGCGCGGACTCGGGGTCGTCGCCCGAAATCGCCAACACCAGTCCCGTGGCCGCGGCGACCGCCAGCGCCGCCGCGATGGCGGCCTTCGCCGGGACACCCAGAGCCTCCGTCACCGCGCCGCCACCGGCGGCGCCCCCGGAAGCACCCGACGTGCTGCCTGCGGCCGCGGCGGCCGCGCCCGCCGCACCGGCGGCTCCGCCCGCCACGATCCCGACTGCTTTGAGGGAGTACCCGGCGGCGAACCAGCCGATGACCGCGACCGGCAGCAGCGCCGGAATCCCGGCGTTGACATGCGCCAGCTCACCTGCTGCGAGACGGCACTTGGCGCATTCCTCCAAGTGCTTGCGCAGACCGCGTTCGGCCCGCATCCGCAGGCCACCGCGGGCGTACGCGCCCAGCCGGTCGGCGTACCGGGCGCAGTCGCCGCCGGAGGTGAGCGCGGCACTCACATGGGCTTGCAGGTAGGCCTGTTTGAGGCCCTCGCGTGCCCGGCTTGCCAGGACCGCGGTGGCGTTGGCGGTCAGCCCGAACAGCGGCGCGACCTCGCTCGGCGACTCCTCCTCGACGGTGGTGTGCCAGAGCACGGCCTGCCAGCGCTCGGGCAGGGAGCGGAAGGCCCGCATCGCCAGCGACTGCTCCGCCTCGTGCATCGCCCGGACGTCGGCGCCCAGATCGAGAGTGCGGTCGTTCGCGGCGTCCGTGCTGCGGGCAGCCTCCGCGGCGAACACCGCGAAGTCATCTACCAGTTGCTCCCGCTTTGCCGTTTTCGCCCAGGCGGCTGCGACCCGACGCACCGTTGTGAGCAGATACGCCCGTACGGCCTGCTCGGGCCCCGAGCCTCCCCGCACCGCCTGCAGCGTCCGTGCGAACACCTCGGCGGTCAGGTCCTCGGCAGTGTGCGCGTCCCGGCAGCAGGTGCGCGCGTAGCGGCGGACGGAGTCCGAGTGGCGACGGAACAGCTCCTCGTAGGCGCTGTCGTCGCCGTTGCGCATGCGCCGGATCAACGTGGCGTCGGACGTGGGCTGTTCGCTCTGCGCCGGGAGGGCTTCTTGACCTGAGGCCTCGCGCTGTGGCGGCACGGCATGCTCGTCCCCACCACTCGAACCGGAGCCGCCAGAACCACTGGCACCGATCCCGGACGGACCGATGGAACCGGGCACGCCCGACGACCCGCCGGGTCCACCCTGGTTCGGCACCTGTCCCGAGGGCAGCCCGGCTGCCTCGCCGCACTTGCCGCCGAGTGACCCGTCCCGACCCTCACCGCTCATCGCGGAAGCCCCCGTAAGCACCAGCAGTCCCGAATACCGGGCCAGAGTGCCACAGCGCGGCCGCTCATCGAGCCCCTATGCACGGCAACCACCCATCCGGGGAGTCTTCCCGAAACCGAGCCCCATGAGTCACTCGTTCGGGAAGACTGAATCGGATCTTTCCGGAGGTCAGTTGGTGCCGCGGCTCAGGCAGGAGCGCGCTCAGGCGGAGCGGGGCCGCAGACCCTCCAGCAGGATGTCCAGGAGACGGGCCGAAGCCGCCGCCTGCTGTGCCGCATCCGGCAGCGAGGGCGCGGCCGTGGCTATCACGAGCAGCACGTCGGCGACGGTCACATCGCCGCGCAGCTCGCCCGCTCCGCGCGCCCGGTCGACCAGTTGCCCCACGACCTCGAGCAGTTCCGCCGCGCCCGTGTCGTCCTGTTCCTCCACCGGCACCGGACGCGGCCCGACCACCCGCAGCTCGGGCTGTGTGCCGATCCGCTGCTGCGGCACCCGTGCCTCGTCCCGTACGACAACCGCCGGCTCCTCGGACTCCACGCCCACCCGCAGTACCTGCGGCGGCAGCAGGCGTCCCGCGCCCGACGCCACCGACGTACGCAGGAAGCGGGAGAGTGCCGACCAGGGCTCCTCTTCCTGCCCCAGGGCCGTGCGCGCCTGCTCGGTCAGCCGGGAGGTCTCCTCCTCGGCGATCCGGCGCACCAGGACGTCCTTGCTCGGGAAGCGGCGGTACACCGTCCCGACGCCGACCCTGGCGCGACGCGCCACATCCTCCATCGGCGCGCCGTATCCCAGCTCGCCGAACACCTCGCGCGCGGCACGCAGTACATGCTCGAGATTGCGCTGCGCGTCCACACGCAGCGGTGCGGAGCGGCCCGCGCCGCCCGATCCCGCCCGTCCGTTCCCGTCAGCCGCCGAACCCGGCGCGACAGCAGCCTGCCAATGCGAATCCTGAATGGTCATACATGTTCCCCCGGTCATGATGTCTCCCCCCGGAGACCTCCCCGCCCTGTCTGCCGGCCGTGCCTAGTCCGGGCACCCCGACGAGGTACGAACATAGTTGAGCCAGGGTCAATTCAGAAGGGGGTAGTTCCGCACGGAGCGCCCCCCGATCGGAGCAAGGACCGGAAGGTTCCCTATTACGCCCCCTCGCGCCACCCCCCTCATATGCCCTGACCTGCGCACCTTCGCCGCCTCGCGGCACAGCTCCCACACAGGGCGGCGCGAAGCCTCCAGTCACACAATTTGCCGGGGCTGTGGACAAACGCTCGAGGCCGTTGCGTCATGGGATGGTGAAGGCCTCTAACTCCCGGGGGACGACCCCCAGCCCCGCACCGGGCACGCGCATTCTCGTCATCGGCGGTGGCTACGTCGGGATGTACACGGCACTGCGGCTCCAGCGGATGCTGAAACAGGAGCTCGTGCGGGGCGAGGTGGAGATCACCGTGATCACGCCCGATCCGTACATGACGTACCAGCCGTTCCTCCCGGAAGCGGCGGCCGGCTCCATCTCCCCCCGGCATGTCGTCGTCCCCCTGCGGCGCGTGCTCGACCTGTGCAAGATCGTCATCGGTGAGGCCAAGGCCGTCGACCACGCCAAACGCACGGCGACCGTCACCACCCTCGCGACCGCCGAAGAGCGCACCGGCGCCGTGGAGATCACGTACGACGAACTCGTCATCGCGCCCGGATCGATCTCCCGTGCCCTGCCCATCCCCGGTCTCGCCGACCACGGCATCGGCTTCAAGACCGTCGAAGAGGCGATCGGGCTGCGCAACCACGTCATCGAGCAGATGGACATCGCCTCCTCGACCCGGGATCCCGCGATCCGCGACGCCGCACTCACCTTCGTCTTCGTCGGCGGCGGCTTCGCGGGCGTCGAGGCGCTCGGCGAGCTGGAGGACATGGCCCGCTACACCGCGCGGTACTACCACAACGTCAAGGCCGACGACCTGAAGTGGATCCTCGTCGAGGCCAGCAACCGCATCCTTCCCGAGGTCGGCGAGGAGATGGGCAAGTACGCCGTCCGCGAGCTGCGTGCGCGCAATATCGACGTACGCCTCGAAACGCGTCTGGACTCCTGCGAGGACCGCATCGCCGTCCTCAGCGACGGCAGCCGCTTCCCCACCCGCACCGTCGTGTGGACCGCGGGCGTCAAGCCCGCGCCACTCCTGGCCGCCACGGATCTGCCCCTCAACGAACGAGGACGCCTCAAGTGCACCGCCCGGCTCACCGTCGTCGGCGTCGAACACGCCTGGGCGGCCGGTGACGCCGCCTCCGTCCCCGACATCACCGCTGGGGGTACCTCCCAGGCCGAAGGCTCTGGGGGAGAAC
This sequence comes from Streptomyces sp. SLBN-118, assembly GCF_006715635.1. Classification (NCBI taxonomy): domain Bacteria; kingdom Bacillati; phylum Actinomycetota; class Actinomycetes; order Kitasatosporales; family Streptomycetaceae; genus Streptomyces; species Streptomyces sp. SLBN-118. The sequence continues at coordinate 3,700,928 of NZ_VFNP01000002.1, read as the reverse complement.
CGGGCAAAGAATGCGCGCCCAACGCCCAGCACGCCGTGCGCCAGACCAAGGTCCTCGCCGAGAACATCGTGGCGTCGCTGCGCGGCGAACCCCTCAAGGAGTACGCCCACAAGTACGTCGGATCCGTAGCCTCGCTCGGCTTCCACGAGGGCGTCGCGCACATCTACGGTCGCAAGCTCAAGGGCTATCCGGCCTGGCTGATGCACCGCATGTACCACCTCAGCCGTGTGCCCACCTTCAACCGCAAGGCCCGTGTGCTCGCCGAGTGGACCCTGGCCGGGCTCTTCAAGCGCGAGATCGTCTCCCTCGGCTCGCTGGAGCACCCGCGCGCGGAATTCGAACTCGCCGCAGGCGGCAGCGGCAAACGCCCGGGACACGGCCCTCACACCCCGTCGAAGCCCGCGCCGCACAGCGGTCCCGACAGCGGACCGCGCACCCGGCCGGACGAGGGTCCCGGCAGGAAGTAGACAACGAGGACTGTCAGTCCGGTCGGTCACACTGGACGTGTGACCATAGGTGGGCTCACACCTGCACAGAGTGACCCTTGGCGACAACCATTGAGGCTAGAAAGTCAGTGAACTTCACGCGTTGGAGCGCAAGACTCCCCGGTACGCAGCGTCGCGCCGCAGCGCGGAGGTCCGATCACGGGATCTCCCCCGTCCAGCGAGGGGAAAGCTCCGTGCCCGCGGCCCGCGGCGAGTTTGAACAGCAGCCGGAGCTCCTGCCCGACGTCCCCGCGCTCGACGACTTCTCCGTACGGGAGATCCTCGGCCCTCTCCCCGCCCTGGTCGCTCTGCTTCATGGCCCCGAGCACCGCGTCGCGTATGTCAACGAGGCCTATGCCGCGGCCTTCGGCCCCCGCCGGGCGGGGACCGCGGCGGCCGACGCCTGCCCCGAGCTCGACGAGCTCGGCCTGCTGCCGCTGCTGGACCAGGTGCTGCGCAGCGGCAAGCCGCGCACGGTCAAGTCCCGCAAGGTGCGCGGCGGCGGCTCGTACACCGTCACCTGCCTGCCCGCCGAGAGCCCCGAGGAAGGCGGCGGTGTCCTCGTCTTCGCCGCCGACGTGACGGACCACGCGGAGGCCGCCGAGCGGCTGCGCGCCAGCGAGCGCCGACACCGCGAGACGGCCGTCACTCTCCAGCGTTCCCTGCTCCCACAGGAGTTGGAGCAGCCCGACGATCTGCGCATCGCCGCCACATATCAACCGGGCGGCACGGACGCCGCGGTCGGCGGCGACTGGTACGACGTCATCACCCTCGGCGCGGGACGCACCGCACTCGTCATCGGCGACGTCATGGGCCGCGGTGTCCGCGCGGCCGCGGTCATGGGGCAGCTCCGCACCGCCGTACGGGCCTATGCCCGCCTCGACCTGCCGCCCCACGAAGTGCTCCAGCTGCTCGACGGTCTCGCCTCCGAGATCGACGCCAGCCAGATCGCCACCTGTGTCTACGCCGTCCACGACCCGAGCGAGGGCCGGCTCGTCTACGCATCGGCGGGCCACCTCCCGGTCCTCGTACGCGACGCGGACGGCACGGTCCGCCGCGCCGAGGACCCGACGGGCCCCCCGCTCGGCACGGGCGGCTGGCTCCACACCTCGGGCACCATCGCCCTGCCGCCCGGCTCCAGCGCCGTTCTCTACACGGACGGCCTGATCGAGCGGCGCGGCGAGGACATCGACGAGGGCATGGCCGCGCTGGAGCGCGCGCTGTCCGGGGCGACCGGCGCCCCTCAGGTGGTCTGCGACCGGCTGATCCGCTCCCTGGGAGTCACCGCGGAACACGACGACGACGTGGCCGTCCTGGTCGTCCAGCACCCCACACGCACGGGCACGGCGGCGGAGCTCTTCCACAACGCCGCCCTCGAACTGCTCGGCGGCGTCGAAGCAGCGCCACGCGCGCGTGCCTTCGCTTCCGGGGTCCTGGCCTCCTGGCGCTTCTCGCCCGAACTGCACGACCTGGGTGTGCTGGCCGCCAGCGAACTGGTCGCCAACTCCCTCCAGCACGGCACCCCGCCCATGCGCCTCAGACTCCGCCGCACCGACCGCCGTCTGATCATCGAGGTCACGGACGGCGACGATCATCTTCCGCGACGCCGCCGCGCCGAAACGGAGGACGAGGCGGGCCGCGGGATTTCCATCGTCGCGACGATCGCCTCGTCCTGGGGGAGCCGCCGCACTCCGGGCGGCGGCAAAGCGGTGTGGTGCGAGTTCGCCCTGCCCGATTAGGCGGCGGCTTCGAGCTGCTCCGAAGGCATGTGCTGGGCCACGACCCGCGACCTCGACACAAGAGACGGCTTGTCCTGTACGGGGGTCAGCTGCCTGCCGAGCCGCAGCGCCAGCACGCTGATACCGAGCGAGAACAGCACGAAGGTCACGATGTACGGACCGTGCAGCGCGGCCCCCATGGGCCCACCCACGGCCGGGCCGACAGCCAGCGCGAGCTGCTTGACCAGGGCGAATGCGGAGTTGTACTGCCCGACCATCGCCTCCGGCGCCAGATCGGCGACAAGCGGCGCGACGGTCGGCGACAGCATCGCCTCGCCGAGCCCGAACATGCCGTACGCCGAGATGAACGCGGCCGTCGCCATCGCCTGGCTGCCGTGCCCGAGGCCCGCGTACCCCGCGGTCATCCACGCGACGGTCCAGATCAGCCCGACGGCCGCGATCACCCGGGTGCGGCTGCGGCGCTCGACGAACTTCAGCACGACGAACTGCGCGACCACGATCACCGCGGTGTTGGCGGCCAGCGCCGTGCCCAGGGTCGCGGGCTGGATTCCGGCGGCTTCGGTGCCGTACGCGGCAAGACCCGACTCGAACTGTCCGTAGCAGGCGAAGAAGAGGACGAAGCCGAGCACGCACAGCTGCACCATGGCCCGGTGCCCGAAGATCGCGCGCATCCCGCCCCTGGCCTTGGCCTCCGTGTTCGCCGGGCGCGGCTCTTGGAGCGCGAGGGAGCGCGGCAGCCGCACGGTCAGCACGATGCCCGCCAGTACCAGGAACATCACGGCCTCGATGCCGAACAGCAGGGTGAAGCTGCCCGGACGGCTCTCGTCGACGATGTGCCCGCCGATCAGCCCGCCGATGCCGAGCCCCAGGTTCTGCAGAAAGAACTGCATGGCGAACGCACGCGTACGGGTCGAGGCGTCGGAGCACCCGACGATCATCGTGGCGAGCGCGGGCTGCATCACGGCCGTACCGGCCCCGAGCAGCGCGGCGGACAGGACGACGGTCGGCACGCTCGCCGCCAGCCCCATGGACGCCGCCCCCACGGAGGCGAGCACCGCGGCCCCGACCAGCACGGGCAGCGGCCCGCGCCGGTCGATGACACGCCCGGTGAAGGGCAGGGCGACGAGCGCGGCCATCGCAAAGACCGCGAGGACGGCACCCGCCGTCGTCGCGCCCAGATCCCGCACCTGCGCCACATAGACGTAGAGATACGGAACGGTGAAGCCGAGTCCGAACGCGCTCAGCGCGTTCCCCGTCTGAATCCGGCGCATCGCAGCGCCCATCGCCCTGGTCACACTCACCCGCCTCGAGGTCTTGATCGTGAAGTCTGGTCGTCTTGGACTTGAAGGGCTGAAGCCTGAAGACTTCAATACTAAAGTTAGAACCTGAACAATACACATCGAAGGACTTCAAGGCCAACTCGACCGTGCGATACTTCAGCCCATGCCAACCGAGACCCCCGAGGTGCCCGGTCCCGAGGTCGGCCCCGCCCTCCGGGAGCCGAGCCTCGACGAACAGATCGCGGCCTATCAGCGCGAGTTCGGCGACCTGGACCCGCAGGTCGAGAAGGTCGTCTCGGCCCTGGGCCGCCTCAACCGCCGGATGAACGTCGCGTACGGCCGTCAGGTCGCCGACCTCGGCATCAGCAGCGCCGAGTGGGAAGTCCTCAAGACCCTGGTGCTCGCCGGCTCCCCCTACCGGATGGGCCCGAGCGAACTCGCCAAGCGGCTGGGCCTCACGCCGGCCGCGATGACCCACCGCATCGACCGCATGGCGGCCGAGGGCCTGGTCACGCGCGACCGCGACGAGAACAACCGGGTCCGCGTCATCGTGGAGCTGACGGACGACGGCCGTACGAAGTGGCAGCAGGCGATGCGCATGGCCACGGCCTTCGAAGGGGACCTCCTGCAGGACCTCGCCCCGGAGGAGCGGGGCGTGCTGGGCGAACTCCTGATCCGTGTCCTGCGGCGGGTGGAAGAGGCCCAGCCGGACGCCGGCGGCAGACTCACCGACCTGGACTAGAACGTCGGCCCGCGCCCTGAGGGCTGGAGTTGACACACCCTTCATCAGTCCGTAAGGTTCTTCGAGTTGTCACGGAGCCGGAACGGTTCTGCGACGGCCACTCCCGCCGCGCACGCGGCATCCCAACTCAGCACGATCTCCCAGCAGGGATGAATTTCGGCATGCCGAAATTCATTTCGAAGACTCGATTATGAGTCGTCTGAGAAATCAGCTAGAGTTTGGGCGTCGGAACGGCTCAACGGCCGGAAAGGCACCCCGAGTTCGACCGGGAATCAGGCCCGAAAGGATCTGGTAGAGTCGGAATCGCCGGAAAGCCGAAAGGCCGCAAAGCGAAGAACCCGCCGACGGGGAATCGGACACGAAAGAGTCTGATAGAGTCGGAAACGCAAGACCGAAGGGAAGCGCCCGGAGGAAAGCCCGTGAGGGTGAGTACGAAGGAAGCGTCCGTTCCTTGAGAACTCAACAGCGTGCCAAAAGTCAACGCCAGATTGACAACCCCGGCCCATTTCGGTGGGTTGGAGGTTCCTTTGAAAGTCCTGTCGGCCCTTGTGGCGGGCAGGCGAAAACACAGCGAGGACGCTGTGGACGACTGGTCTTATTCCGACTGGTTGTCCCGCTCTTGTGGTGTTGAACCCGATTACGGGTAAACATTCATGGAGAGTTTGATCCTGGCTCAGGACGAACGCTGGCGGCGTGCTTAACACATGCAAGTCGAACGATGAAGCCCTTCGGGGTGGATTAGTGGCGAACGGGTGAGTAACACGTGGGCAATCTGCCCTTCACTCTGGGACAAGCCCTGGAAACGGGGTCTAATACCGGATACCACCTCCCGAGGCATCTTGGGGGGTTGAAAGCTCCGGCGGTGAAGGATGAGCCCGCGGCCTATCAGCTTGTTGGTGGGGTGATGGCCTACCAAGGCGACGACGGGTAGCCGGCCTGAGAGGGCGACCGGCCACACTGGGACTGAGACACGGCCCAGACTCCTACGGGAGGCAGCAGTGGGGAATATTGCACAATGGGCGAAAGCCTGATGCAGCGACGCCGCGTGAGGGATGACGGCCTTCGGGTTGTAAACCTCTTTCAGCAGGGAAGAAGCGCAAGTGACGGTACCTGCAGAAGAAGCGCCGGCTAACTACGTGCCAGCAGCCGCGGTAATACGTAGGGCGCAAGCGTTGTCCGGAATTATTGGGCGTAAAGAGCTCGTAGGCGGCTTGTCACGTCGGATGTGAAAGCCCGGGGCTTAACCCCGGGTCTGCATTCGATACGGGCTAGCTAGAGTGTGGTAGGGGAGATCGGAATTCCTGGTGTAGCGGTGAAATGCGCAGATATCAGGAGGAACACCGGTGGCGAAGGCGGATCTCTGGGCCATTACTGACGCTGAGGAGCGAAAGCGTGGGGAGCGAACAGGATTAGATACCCTGGTAGTCCACGCCGTAAACGTTGGGAACTAGGTGTTGGCGACATTCCACGTCGTCGGTGCCGCAGCTAACGCATTAAGTTCCCCGCCTGGGGAGTACGGCCGCAAGGCTAAAACTCAAAGGAATTGACGGGGGCCCGCACAAGCAGCGGAGCATGTGGCTTAATTCGACGCAACGCGAAGAACCTTACCAAGGCTTGACATATACCGGAAAGCATCAGAGATGGTGCCCCCCTTGTGGTCGGTATACAGGTGGTGCATGGCTGTCGTCAGCTCGTGTCGTGAGATGTTGGGTTAAGTCCCGCAACGAGCGCAACCCTTGTTCTGTGTTGCCAGCATGCCCTTCGGGGTGATGGGGACTCACAGGAGACTGCCGGGGTCAACTCGGAGGAAGGTGGGGACGACGTCAAGTCATCATGCCCCTTATGTCTTGGGCTGCACACGTGCTACAATGGCCGGTACAAAGAGCTGCGATGCCGCGAGGCGGAGCGAATCTCAAAAAGCCGGTCTCAGTTCGGATTGGGGTCTGCAACTCGACCCCATGAAGTCGGAGTTGCTAGTAATCGCAGATCAGCATTGCTGCGGTGAATACGTTCCCGGGCCTTGTACACACCGCCCGTCACGTCACGAAAGTCGGTAACACCCGAAGCCGGTGGCCCAACCCCTTGTGGGAGGGAGCTGTCGAAGGTGGGACTGGCGATTGGGACGAAGTCGTAACAAGGTAGCCGTACCGGAAGGTGCGGCTGGATCACCTCCTTTCTAAGGAGCATCTAGGCCCTGTCACAGGGGTCCAGAGCCACTACGTCGGCAAATGTCCGACGGTGGTCAGCTCATGGGTGGAACGTTGACTATTCGGCACGGTTTCAGGGCTTCACTAGTACTGCTTCGGCGTGGAACGTGTGGTCAGGGGATCGTGCCGGGCGCGCTGTTGGGTGTCTGAGGGTGCGAGCGTGAGCTCGTCCTTCGGGATGCCGGCCCCGGTGAACTCGCCCTGTTGGGTGGGGTGGTGGGTGGCTGGTCGTTGCTTGAGAACTGCACAGTGGACGCGAGCATCTGTGGCCAAGTTTTTAAGGGCGCACGGTGGATGCCTTGGCACCAGGAACCGATGAAGGACGTGGGAGGCCACGATAGTCCCCGGGGAGCCGTCAACCAGGCTTTGATCCGGGGGTTTCCGAATGGGGAAACCCGGCAGTCGTCATGGGCTGTCACCCGCTGCTGAACACATAGGCAGTGTGGAGGGAACGAGGGGAAGTGAAACATCTCAGTACCCTCAGGAAGAGAAAACAACCGTGATTCCGGGAGTAGTGGCGAGCGAAACCGGATGAGGCCAAACCGTATGCGTGTGATACCCGGCAGGGGTTGCGCATACGGGGTTGTGGGATCTCTTTTTCATTGTCTGCCGGCGATGAGACGAGTCAGAAACCGTTGATGTAGGCGAAGGACATGCGAAAGGTCCGGCGTAGAGGGTAAGACCCCCGTAGCTGAAACGTCAGCGGCTCGTTTAAGAGACACCCAAGTAGCACGGGGCCCGAGAAATCCCGTGTGAATCTGGCGGGACCACCCGTTAAGCCTAAATATTCCCTGGTGACCGATAGCGGATAGTACCGTGAGGGAATGGTGAAAAGTACCGCGGGAGCGGAGTGAAATAGTACCTGAAACCGTGTGCCTACAAGCCGTGGGAGCGTCGCGTGCAGAGCTTGCTCTGTGCGTCGTGACTGCGTGCCTTTTGAAGAATGAGCCTGCGAGTTTGCGGTGTGTTGCGAGGTTAACCCGTGTGGGGAAGCCGTAGCGAAAGCGAGTCCGAACAGGGCGGTTTAGTAGCGCGCTCAAGACCCGAAGCGGAGTGATCTAGCCATGGGCAGGTTGAAGCGGAGGTAAGACTTCGTGGAGGACCGAACCCACCAGGGTTGAAAACCTGGGGGATGACCTGTGGTTAGGGGTGAAAGGCCAATCAAACTCCGTGATAGCTGGTTCTCCCCGAAATGCATTTAGGTGCAGCGTCGTGTGTTTCTTGCCGGAGGTAGAGCACTGGATAGGCGATGGGCCCTACCGGGTTACTGACCTTAGCCAAACTCCGAATGCCGGTAAGTGAGAGCGCGGCAGTGAGACTGTGGGGGATAAGCTCCATGGTCGAGAGGGAAACAGCCCAGAGCATCGACTAAGGCCCCTAAGCGTACGCTAAGTGGGAAAGGATGTGGAGTCGCAGAGACAACCAGGAGGTTGGCTTAGAAGCAGCCACCCTTGAAAGAGTGCGTAATAGCTCACTGGTCAAGTGATTCCGCGCCGACAATGTAGCGGGGCTCAAGCGTACCGCCGAAGTCGTGTCATTCACACATGATCCCCAACGGGAGTGTGGATGGGTAGGGGAGCGTCGTGTGCCGGGTGAAGCCGCCGCGTAAGCGAGTGGTGGACGGTTCACGAGTGAGAATGCAGGCATGAGTAGCGATACACACGTGAGAAACGTGTGCGCCGATTGACTAAGGGTTCCTGGGTCAAGCTGATCTGCCCAGGGTAAGTCGGGACCTAAGGCGAGGCCGACAGGCGTAGTCGATGGACAACCGGTTGATATTCCGGTACCCGCTTTGAAACGCCCAGTACTGAACCCTCTGATGCTAAGGCCGTGAAGCCGTCCTGGATCCTTCGGGTGAAGGGGAGTGGTGGAGCCGCCGGTCCAAGGTGGTAGTAGGTAAGCGATGGGGTGACGCAGGAAGGTAGTCCAGCCCGGGCGGTGGTTGTCCCGGGGTAAGGGTGTAGGCCGTGTGATAGGCAAATCCGTCACACATTGAGGCTGAGACCTGATGCCGAGCCGATTGTGGTGAAGTGGATGATCCTATGCTGTCGAGAAAAGCCTCTAGCGAGTTTCATGGCGGCCCGTACCCTAAACCGACTCAGGTGGTCAGGTAGAGAATACCGAGGCGTTCGGGTGAACTATGGTTAAGGAACTCGGCAAAATGCCCCCGTAACTTCGGGAGAAGGGGGGCCATCTTTGGTGATCGGACGTGCTCCGTGAGCTGGGGGTGGCCGCAGAGACCAGCGAGAAGCGACTGTTTACTAAAAACACAGGTCCGTGCGAAGCCGTAAGGCGATGTATACGGACTGACGCCTGCCCGGTGCTGGAACGTTAAGGGGACCGGTTAGTCACATTTCGGTGTGGCGAAGCTGAGAACTTAAGCGCCAGTAAACGGCGGTGGTAACTATAACCATCCTAAGGTAGCGAAATTCCTTGTCGGGTAAGTTCCGACCTGCACGAATGGCGTAACGACTTCTCGACTGTCTCAACCATAGGCCCGGTGAAATTGCACTACGAGTAAAGATGCTCGTTTCGCGCAGCAGGACGGAAAGACCCCGGGACCTTTACTACAGTTTGATATTGGTGTTCGGTTCGGCTTGTGTAGGATAGGTGGGAGACTGTGAAGCTTGGACGCCAGTTCAGGTGGAGTCGTCGTTGAAATACCACTCTGGTCGTGCTGGATGTCTAACCTGGGTCCGTGATCCGGATCAGGGACAGTGTCTGATGGGTAGTTTAACTGGGGCGGTTGCCTCCCAAAGGGTAACGGAGGCGCCCAAAGGTTCCCTCAGCCTGGTTGGCAATCAGGTGTTGAGTGTAAGTGCACAAGGGAGCTTGACTGTGAGACCGACGGGTCGAGCAGGGACGAAAGTCGGGACTAGTGATCCGGCGGTGGCTTGTGGAAGCGCCGTCGCTCAACGGATAAAAGGTACCCCGGGGATAACAGGCTGATCTTCCCCAAGAGTCCATATCGACGGGATGGTTTGGCACCTCGATGTCGGCTCGTCGCATCCTGGGGCTGGAGTCGGTCCCAAGGGTTGGGCTGTTCGCCCATTAAAGCGGTACGCGAGCTGGGTTTAGAACGTCGTGAGACAGTTCGGTCCCTATCCGCTGTGCGCGTAGGAGTCTTGAGAAGGGCTGTCCCTAGTACGAGAGGACCGGGACGGACGAACCTCTGGTGTGCCAGTTGTCCTGCCAAGGGCATGGCTGGTTGGCTACGTTCGGAAAGGATAACCGCTGAAAGCATCTAAGCGGGAAGCCTGCTTCGAGATGAGGACTCCCACCCCCTTTGAGGGGTTAAGGCTCCCAGTAGACGACTGGGTTGATAGGCCAGATGTGGAAGCCCCGCAAGGGGTGGAGCTGACTGGTACTAATAGGCCGAGGGCTTGTCCTCAGTTGCTCGCGTCCACTGTGTCAGTTCTGAAGTAAAGAACTGTCGAGTCCCCCCTGGCCGGGGGATTCCGGTGTCGGATATCTTCATAGTGTTTCGGTGGTCATTGCGTTAGGGAAACGCCCGGTTACATTCCGAACCCGGAAGCTAAGCCTTTCAGCGCCGATGGTACTGCAGGGGGGACCCTGTGGGAGAGTAGGACGCCGCCGAACAATCATTGTGGGAAAGCCCCGCACCTCCTGGTGCGGGGCTTTCCTGCTTTCACGGCCAATTCTCTCGCCGTCTCGCGCGGCGTAACCGCGTTGCTCGGCGGCGGGCGGCGCCGTCAGTATCGGGGGATGGACCATGTGATTCGCCCCGTACGCGCCGAGGAGTGGGCCAAGGCCCGAGAGCTGCGGCTGTCCGCCCTCCAGGACCCGGCCGCGCCCATCGCCTTCCTGGAGACGTACGAGCAGGCCGTCGAGCGGCCCGACGGATACTGGCAGAACCGGACGGCTACTGCTGCGGAAGGGGTCGTGGCGCGGCAGTTCATCGCCGAGGCACCGGACGGGCGGTGGGACGGGACGCTCACCGTGTTCGTCGAACGGCCGGCGAGCGAGGTGCGGTTCGGCGAGGCGGCGAAGACCGACCAGACGCATCTGGTGGGTGTGTTCGTACGGCCCGAGGCGCGGGCGGCAGGTGTGGCGGACGCATTGTTCCGGGCGGCCCTGGACTGGTCGTGGGCACTTGCCGGGCCGCCGGTGAAGCGGGTGCGGCTGTATGTGCACGAGCGCAATGAGCGGGCCAAGGCGTTCTACCTGCGGTTCGGATTTGTGGCGAGCGGGGACTCCGTGCCCGCGCCGGGTGATGGCACTGCACGGGAGCTGGAGCTGGAGATCCTGCGGTAGACGGCGCGGGCGGCGGCTACTGCGGGAGCGGCTCCGGCCAGCGGGCGCGGGCCTGTTCGGCGGAGCGGAGCAGGACCAGGGTCGGAAGTCCCTGGTCCTGACCGGTTGCCAGCAGCTCCGGAAGCCGGGGAAGCGGGGCCACCGCTGCGACGTCGTCGAGAACGAGCGTCATTGGTGGGTCGAGCCGACCGTCGGATGACCGTGCGGCCATGCGGCGGCCGTGCTCGACCACGTGTGAGGCAAGCGCGGTGAGCAGTGGCATCGCGCCAGGGTGGGTTTTGGGGTCCTCGATGGGCTCACCCACCAGATAAAGGGTGCCCGCTTCGTTTACGAATGATTCCAAGGCGAGCGAATCGGCCCGGTTCGTGGTGCACGCCTCGCGGATATGGATCGAGGATAGCGAGGAGAGGGCGCGGACGACCAACTGCTGGGCGATTTCCCGGCGTTCGGGGTGGGCGGTGAGCGCGGACTCCAGAAGGCCGGCGAGACCGGAGGTGGCCTTGGGGTGCGTACGAAGGATGCGTACGGCGTCATGGGCGCTGCCGCCCTGGGCCCAGCGGTGGAGCTGCTTGAACGGGCGACCGTCCACGGCCGCGGCGTGGAGCCAGCAGCGCAGGAGCGTTTCGGCGGTGTCGGCCATTGCCGCGTCGAGGAGGGCGCGGGGGCGTACCGGCGCGAGAAGGGCGGTGGCGCGTTCCTGTGCCGTGGCGGGGTCCTCGCAGTGCGCGGTCGGGGACCAGTGGAGGCGGGCGGGGGTGTCGCACAGGTGCCCGGGGTCGTAGACCAGGACGGGGCCGAGTTTGGCCCGGGCGTCTTTGGTCTCTGCCCAGACGGTGGGGTCGGAGGTGACGACGAGGGCGGGGCCCTGGGCGTCGAAGACGGCCTGGACGGTTGAGGGGCGGCGGGTGGCGGGGTCGCCGTAGAGGAGCCTGGCGGGGCGGGTGGTGCGGGGGGCGGGAACGCCGGTGCCTGCGGCCGCCCCTGTGGCGGTGGCAGGGGCAACGTCGGGGGCCTCCCTCCTTTGCTCCGCAAGGGGGTTGGGGCCCGCGGCTGCCGGGCTGCCCGCGCTGGATGCCCCGGAGCCGGGCTCCTGCGCGTTGCCTGAATTCGCGTCCGCGTCCGAGTCCTCGCCTGCGCGGAGAGTGCCCGACGGGGCGTGCGCGACGGGCTGTTGGGGGTTGCCTGCGTACGCGTCAGGGGCTGATCCCGCGCCTGCCGTTCCCGGGGCAGGGTTCGCCGCGCCGCCTGCCGTCTCCTGCTCCCACGCGGCTTCTGAGTATCTCGACTCCGGTCGGCCGCCGGGCCCCTGCGCGCTGCCGGCGTACGCGTCCCTCGTCTTGGACAGGTCGGCGGCTCTGGCCTGTCCACGTCCGGTCTCCTTCGACCGGCGGACCGTGCGCCAGCGGGCGAGCGTGCCGAGGGCGAAGATCGTGAGGACCACCAGGATCATCAGCTCGCCGATCGCGAGGCCCCAGAACAGGCCGTAGCCCGAGAGCTCCGGCGGCGGGGTCTCCGGCCACGCCGACGCGAGGTCGTGCGGCTTGGACGCCAGCGCGCGCATCGCGAGTGGCGTGTTGGTGAAGGTGACGCCCGCCGGCCACGCGCCGTGGGACAGGACGCCCGCCAGGCCCGTGGCCGTCCAGACCAGCAGTGTCAGGCCGAGCAGGAACGCGAGCAGGCCCACCAACAGGCCGTCCGGGATGCCTCGTTCCTCTTCGGGCCGTTGCCGCCGGTCGTGCATGTCATGCCACCGTCGGCTCGGAGGACTCGTCCAGTTGCTGCCGCTCGATCAGGGCCGCGCGCTGCTCCGCCTCCCATTCCGCGGCCGCCACGTCCTCGGGCAACGCGGGCCCCGACGACTCTGTCATCGCCCGGTCGGTGAAGACGATTGGTCGCTCCGCCTCCGTCACCAGGTGTTTGACCACCTGGACATTGCCGTTGACGTCCCAGACCGCGATACCCGGGGTCAGGGTCGGGATGATTTCCACGGCCCAGCGGGGAAGCCCCAGGACGCGTCCCGTCGCTCTCGCCTCGTCCGCCTTCTGGGCGTAGATCGTCCGTGTGGATGCCATCTTGAGGATGGCCGCCGCTTCCCTTGCGGCCGCGCCGTCCACGACGTCCGAGAGGTGGTGGACGACCGCCACGAACGACAGACCCAGGCGGCGGCCGAACTTCAGCAGCCGCTGGAAGAGCTGGGCCACGAACGGCGAGTTGATGATGTGCCAGGCCTCCTCGACCAGGAAGATCCGCTTCTTCCGGTCCGGACGGATCCATGTGTGTTCGAGCCACACCCCCACGATCGCCATCAGGATCGGCATCGCGATGGAGTTGCGGTCGATGTGGGAGAGGTCGAAGACGATCAGCGGCGCGTCCAGGTCGATGCCGACCGTCGTCGGGCCGTCGAACATGCCCCGCAGGTCACCGTCGACCAGCCGGTCCAGCACGAGCGCGACATCCAGGCCCCAGGCCCGTACGTCGTCCAGGTCGACGTTCATCGCCTCCGCCGACTCCGGCTCCGGGTGCCGCAGCTGGTCCACGATGTCGGTCAGCACGGGCTGCCGTTCGACGATCGTCTCGTTGACGTACGCGTGTGCCACCTTCAGCGCGAAGCCGGAGCGCTCGTCCAGGCCGTGCCCCATCGCGACTTCGATGATCGTCCGCAGGAGCGCCAGCTGGCCGGTCGTCGTGATCGCCGGGTCCAGCGGGTTGAGGCGGATGCCGCCGTCCAGCGCAGTCATCGGGTCGAGCCGGATGGGAGTTATCCCCAGCTCCTGGGCGATGAGATTCCACTCGCCCACCCCGTCCTCGCCCTGCGCGTCGAGCACGACCACCTGACGGTCGCGGAAGCGCAACTGCCGCAGGACGTACGTCTTCTCGAGCGCCGACTTGCCGTTTCCGGACTCGCCGAGGACCAGCCAGTGGGGGGCGGGTAGCTGCTGGCCGTACAGCTGGAAGGGGTCGTAGATATAGCCCTTTCCGCTGTACACCTCCCGGCCGATGATCACGCCGGAGTCGCCGAGACCCGGAGCAGCGGTGGGCAGGTACACGGCCTGCGCCTGGCCAGTCGACGTACGCACGGGCAGGCGGGTCGTCTCCACCTTTCCGAAGAGGAAGGAGGTGAAGGCATCCGTGAAGACGGACAGCGGATCTCGCATGGCGGACTGCCCTCTCGTCAGCGTCGGATGCCGGTCGCGAACGGCAAGGTGTTCACAAAGGCACGGTGGTGCTCGCGGTCGCACCACTCCAGCTTGAGATACGACTTGCCGGCCGATGCCCTGATCGTCCGCTTGTCGCGTGCCAGGGCCTCCGGCGACCGCGAAGACACTGTGATGTACCCGACAAGATTGACACCTGCCGCACCGCTGGCGAGATCTTCACCCCTCTGGTCGAGCCGTCCGTGCGCGGCGATGTCGCGCGGGTCGACGGTCCGGTTCATCTTGGCGGCGCGGCTCGCGTCCGCCTCGTCGTTGGTCTTCTCGGTGAGCATCCGCTCGATGGCGACCTCGGTGGGCTCCAGATCCATGCACACCGCGACCGTACGGATCACATCGGGGGTGTGCACCAGGAGCGGCGCCAGGAAGTTCACACCGACCGGGGTCATCGGCCACTCCTTCACCCAGGCGGTGGCGTGGCACCAGGGCGCGCGGGTGGAGGACTCGCGGGTCTTCGCCTGGAGGTAGGTGGGCTGCATGGCGTCGAGCTCGGCGGGCCAGGCGTTCCGTTTCGTCATCGCCTGGATGTGGTCGATGGGGTGGTCGGGGTCGTACATCGAGTGGACGAGTGAGGCGAGCCGCCCCTGGCCGAGCGGCTGGCGGACCCGGATGTCTGCCTCGGCGAGGCGGGCGCAGATGTCGGTCAGCTCGCGGGCCATGACGACGGCGAGACCGGCGTCCTTGTCGAGCTTGCGCGCCGTCGAACCGGTGGAATGCCGGGCGGCACGCGCCATGGCATGAGCCTCGGCGGCCAGTTCGCGGGAGTAGTGCATACAGGCGACGAGATACGCGCGGTGCTGCTCGCTCGACGTCGACACCATGGACTGGAGCTGGTCGTACGAATCACGCAGCCAGCCGGGCGACTGCTGGTCGCCGCGCTGGGCGACGTCCTTGGCGTGCGCGTCGGGGTCGGCGGGGAGGGTGCGGGCGAGCATCTGAAGGCGGGTCACGAAGCCGTCGCCGTTGGCCACATGCTTGAGCAGCGTGCCGAAACGGTCGACGAGGGCCTCCTGGTCCTCGCTGTCGCGCAGTCCGACGCCCGGGCCCTCGATCTCGATGGCGGCGGTGACGGTACGGCGGTCGGCGTGCAGCAGCACGGCGATCTCGTCGGGGCCGAAGGGGGCGGCGAGCCAGTTGATCCGGCCGATGCCGGGGGGCGGGCCGATCTCGATCTCACGGCCGTCGAGCCGGGTGCCCGCCTCGGCGGCGGAGGAACGGTAGAGGGTGCCCCGGCGCAGCGTGCGCTTGTAGCTGCGGTTGATCTCGAACCACTTGTAGAAGGTCCGGTGCTTGTACGGGACGTACACCGCGGCGAGAGCGATGAGCGGGAAGCCCATCAGCAGCACGATGCGCAGGGACAGGACGGGGACCAGCAGCCCGCTCATCATGCCGAGGAACGCGCCGGCGATGATCAGGGCGATCTCGCCGGTCTCGCGGTTCTTGCCGACGATCGCGTTCGGCCGGGCCCGGCCGATCAGATACGTACGGCGGGGCGTGACCGGATGGGACTGGGTCGTCAACGCCCTCCACCTCCTGTGTTCTTGCGGTTGCTGTGCGGGGTACCACTGGTCGGGCTGGTGCCGGGGCCGCTTCTACGGGGCGCCGGCGCGGCGGAGGGGACGGATCCGCCGCCACCTCCTCCGGAGGGCCGGCTGCTGTGGGCGGCGACGCCGCCGCTGACGGGGTTGGCGGGACGCGGGGCACTGTTGCCGCCGCCTCCGTCGCCGCCGTGCTGGTTGCCGCGGCTGCTGTGGGTCTTGATGCCCTGGGAGACAAGGGCGGCGGGGGAACTGATGACGGCGGCTGCGGCGTTCTCCGCGCCGCTCTGGAAGCGGTTGTTGCGGGAGGCGACGATCTCGTCACCGAAGCCGGGTACGAAGCGGTAGATCATCGCCGAGGCGAAGATGGCGAGCAGGATGATCGCCAGTCCGGAGACGACGGCGGAGAAGGAATCGGGGCCCTTGTCGGCGGAGAGGGCGCCCGCGAGTCCGAGGACGATCGCGATGACGGGCTTGACCAGAATGATCGCGATCATGATCCCGGCCCAGCGGCGGACGTGCCCCCACATGTTCTTGTCGACGAGCCCGGAGTAGACGACGACTCCGAGGAGCGCGCCGATGTAGAGCAGGACGGCGCGGATGAACAGTTCGAGGTAGAGAACACCCGCGGCGAGGATCGTGACGAGCGAGACGACGATCAGCATGATCGGCCCGCCGCCGATGTCGGTGCCCTTCTTGAGGGCGGTGGCGAAGTTCCCGAAGAACATGTCCGTCTGGCCGCTGGTACCGCCGGCGATGACCTCGGTGACGCCGTCGGTGGCGGAGACGAGGGTGTAGAGGATCAGCGGAGTGAAGGCGGAGGCGAGGACGGTGAGCCAGAGGAAGCCGATGGCTTCGGAGATGGCGGTGGTGAGGGGGACGCCGCGGATGGCGCGCTTGGCGACGGCGAGGAGCCACAGGACGAGGGTGAGGATGGTGGCGGCGGCGAAGACGATGGCGTACTGGGAGAGGAAGGCGGCGTTGGTGAAGTCGACGGTGGCGGTGGACTTCACGGCCTTGGAGAGGGTGTCGACGGTCCAGACGGCGGCGTCGGCGCAGCCGCGGGCGAGGGAGGCGAGGGGGTCGAGGGCGTCGGCGGGCTCGGGGCCGGAGCGGGCCCGGCCGCCGGCCTTCTCGCCGTCCTCGCAGTAGTCCCTGGCAAGGCCGACGATGAGGTCGCAGGGGTTGTTGCTCTTGCTGGGCGTCGGGGTGGGCGTCGGCGCCGCTGCGGCCTGGGACGCCAACAGGACTACGGCCGTCGGGAAGCTGGCCAGGGCCGTGAGCGCGATGGCACGGGGGTGCCGACTACCGGGCATAGGTGAAGCCTCCGTATCCGGCGACTGCGCCAGCGATCTCGTCTGCGGAGGAGGCACGATTGTCACCGTTGACCGGTGTCGGGCCTTCCTTTTGGCTCGACGACTCGATCTTCCAGTCGTTGCCGACCCACTTGAGCTTCTCGGTGATGGTGAACCAGGTTGCGGTCACGGGCTTGGTGGACGTGGGTCCAGCGAGCCCCACGAGCCCGGTGCACCAGACCTCGACGGTGGCCGTCTCACTGTTCTGCTCCGTCACCTTGGTTCCGACGGGGACCGTGCGGGATACGAACGTGAGCCCGGTGGGCGTGGTGCCGTCGGGATTCAGGCCGACGTTGGCGAGGAACCCCGGCGAGTAGGCCTTGTCCAAGTCGCTCAGGAGACCGCTGACGTCAGCTGGGTCATGGATCGACTGAACGATGTCGCGCCTGGAGGCGGCCTTGAACATACCGTCAGACCCCAGCGCCACCGCGTAATTCGCCGCCGCGCTCTGCGCCCCCTGCTCATCCTTCGCGTACCCCGACGGAATCCCACCGGCCTTCCCCTTCACCGGCTTCACCCCCGTCGCCGCCGTCGCCTCCGCTCCCGCCGTCGCCTCCGTGCCGTCGCCCGACGCGGCGTCATCGCCTCCGCCCCGGTTGGCGAACGCGATCGCCGCGATCAGCAGCACCACGACACCCACGACCGTGATCAGCGAGCGTGAACTCCGCACGGGTCTGCGCGCGCCGCCGTAGACATCCGTGTCGCCGCTGCCGGGGAGTCTGGTGCGGGTCTGGCCCGAGCCACCGAAGCTCGCGTCCGGGCGGCCCCCCGGCTCGCCGCCGTGGCCGTGCTCGTCGCCGAGGCTCATCTCGCGTACGCCCCCTCAACCGTTTGCAGTTCCGCGAAGTCCGACGTGTGGTCCGACACGTAGTACGACGGTAGTCGTGCTGCTTCCCGCGCGGGCGCGGTGTGGTGACTCGACATCAGGGAGACGCAACCTCGAAGGGTGGGCCGGGCACGCCCGGAGGGTCTGACGGGCGGTTAGACGGCCATCCCGTACACGATGGTGAACAAGGTCCCCAGTGACCCGATGATGAAGACGCCGGTCAGTCCGGCGACGATCAGGCCCTTGCCCTGCTCCGCGCTGAAAGTGTCACGCAGTGCCGTCGCGCCGATGCGCTGCTTCGCCGCGCCCCAGATCGCGATGCCGAGGCAGAGGAGGATGGCCACGGCCATCACGACCTCGATCATCACTCGAGCTTCGTTGCCCAGGCTCCCGAAAGGCCCCCAGTTCGGGGCGATTCCGCCGATGATGGTGGTGATGTCGCCCTTTTCGGCTGCCAGGATCATGTAACTCACCGCCCCTGTTGGGTTGTTCAGTGCCCTGCTCCGAGGCATGGGCCGTCGTTCTATCTTCGCTGATGAAACCGCCCGCGTATGCCGACTTGGCCCGTCTCTTTACCCGATCTCCGCACGTATGACCGAGTGAATGGCTCTGACCTGCGGTGGCGCGGCGTGCTTCGATGTCGGTATGGGCATCGTCACTCTGTGTATCACGGTGCGTGACTCCGGGCAATGACTGCCGTTGTCCCACCTTGGGGCAGTTTGGCAGGTCGCGAAACAGCGGTGTGGGCAGGGAGATGCCAGCGGGGGGCCGGCGACCGCCCTGAGGTGGGCGTAGCCGGCCCCGTGCCTGTGGTCAGCCTCCGCCTTCGTCGTCGAGGACTTCCTGCGCCACGCGGGCCAGATCCTCCTCACTGGGCATCAGTGCCTGAACCTGCGGGGGCAGAGTCGCGTAGCTGCTCACCGCGAGAGGGCGGTTGCTGCTCTGCAGTGCGATCCGGCAGGCGGCCCGGTTGCGGTCGGCACCGATCAGGATGCCGAGGGTCGCGTCGTCGCGGTCCGGATCCCGTACGAGCTGGTCCACCACGGTGACGTAGAAGCCGAGTTTGCCGATGTGCTCGGGGCGGGGGGCTTTGGTCTTGAGCTCGACGACGACGTAACGGTGCAGCTTCAAGTGGTAGAAGAGCAGGTCGATACGGAACTCCTCGCCCCCGATGACGACGGAGTACTGGCGGCCGACGAAGGCGAAGCCCACACCGAGCTCGGTGAGGAAGCTGACGATGTTGGCGACGAGCGCGTCTTCGAGTTCGCGTTCGCTGTGTTCCTTGTCGAGTCCGAGGAAGTCGAGCCGGTAGGGGTCCTTGGCGATGTCCCGGGCGACTGCTGCTCCATCGGGGAGCGTGGCCTCGAAGTTGGCGTCGGCTGCGCCTTCGGTGAGGTGCAGCTCCTGGAGGATATGGCGCTCCAGGGTGTCTCGGGACCAGCCTTGCTGGACGGCTCGCAGGGCGTAGAAGTCCAGTTCGGACCGGGTCTTGAGCTTGGTGACGAGGATGATGATGTGGCCCCACGGCAATTGTCCAACAGGCTGTTGGACAATTGGCTCAGGCCATGTCCGAGCCATCAGGTGCATGTACATGAGGTTGCTGCGGGAGAAGCCGCGCTGGTTGGGGAAGGTCGTTTTCAGGTCCGTGGCGAGGCGGGCGACGACTTTCGTGCCCCACCCCTCCTCCTTCTGACGGCGCAGGATGTGGTGGCCGATCTCCCAGTACATCTGGACCAGCTCGGTGTTGACGGCGCGCTGGGCGCGGGCGCGTGCGCGAGAGACCGTCGCCTTGACCTCGCCGAGCAGGTCTCCGTACCAGGACGGCAGGGGCTCGCCCTGTGCAGGGATGACGGCCTTTTCGGTGTTCTTGCTGTTCGACACGGCGCCGAGCCTTGTCCACGAGCGGCGACAGGTCGGGTGTATGACGATCATGTCTACCGAACGAGTGAATGGGGCGGGCTCGACGGCCGCCTCCGGGCGGGCTCAGCGCGGCGCGATGAACAGGCTCTGTGCGCTGCGTCCGATCGGGCCCTTCTCGTCGTGGAGTTGGGCGTCCGCCAGGCCGATCCCGGCCGCGTCCACGCTCGTACGAGCCGCGACGCACACCCACTCGCCGACCGGATGGCGGTGCAGATGGACCGTCAGGTCCGGGTTGATGAAGACGTGCTGCCCGAAGTCGAGGACGTTGCTGATGCCGTTTCCGGAGTCGGCGGCGACCAGGACGCGCTCCAGCGGCCGGGTCTCCTCGCCCGCGACGAGCGGTACTCGCATCCGCATCCAGCAGGTGCCGGGACCGCGATCCTTGAAGGCCCCGTCGGTGAACCGGGTTTCCATCGCCGTGTGATAACCGACCTCCCAGGGGACGTCGAAGAAGGGCGTGTCGGCCGTCTCCCCGGGAGAGGGCAGCTGCGGTCCTTCCGCGACCGCGGGTCCGGGGTCTTCGGCGGTCCTGATGCGCAGCGCCCTGGCCAGCATCACCGGGGAACCACCCTCGGGGGCCAGTGTCGCCTCGACGACCTCCACGCTCCGCCCGGCGCGCAGCACGGTCGTGGTCACTTCCAGGGTCCCTATCGGTACCGGGCGCACGATCTCGAAGGTGACTCGGGCGAGCCGCATGTCGGCGCGTGCCCCGGGGTGCTCCTCCAGGGCCCGGCCCAGGAGTGCGGCGGGCGGGCCGGCGTGCTGGGAGCTCGCGTCCCACGGCCCGCGGGTGTGCTCGGTGGAGGCGAAGCGGCTCTCGGAGAGCCGCTCGAAGAACGCCTCGGGTGCCGTCATGTCGCGCTGCCTCCGTGCCTGATCCCCTCGGATGGGTGTACGACCCACGCTACCTGTGGGTAACCCGCGGGGCCAGGGGCATGGTGCGGTCCTTCCCAGGTCATGGCGCGGTCCGTACCAGGGGCCCGGCCGAATCGGGCGGGGGTCTCGAAGAGACATGGTGGGCGCAAGCGGCGCGGAGCCTTGTGGACTCCGCGCCGCGCAATCGCGTCAGCGGATGACCATGTATCCCAGCAGGCTGATGGCGATGGCGATCAGCACGATGAACGTCACCGTCGCCAGTGTCCCGCCGGCATCCCCGTTTCTCCGTCCGTCCCGCGCGAGCCCGGGCTGTGCGCTCTCCTCGCGCTGTGTGTCGGACGCGGTGGCCGCGTTCGCTGAATTCTTCACTTGTGCTCCTGTGTTGCCGGCCCCGGCGTGGTCACCGCCGGGGTTTGACCTCAGCCTTCTGGGCTGCGGTCACACACAGTAGCCGGTGCCCGCGCCGGGCCACGTTCGCCATGGCGAAGGCATCCAGGGGCGGGGCAGCGCAGTGGCCGAAACTCCCCGGTCGGCAGGCCGGGCAGGAACGCGTCCTGTTCTGCCCGCCGGGTTGGCGGCAAACCGTCGAAAGATGAGTGGAATTGCGCCAACTCCGCTGCTCGGCCGGAGAGTTGACTACCCTGAGGTGGTGACCGACGAGCTGCGCGTCCTGACCCGCAGCGACACTGCGCCCGTCCGCACCCCGCCCCGCTTCGCGGCGAGGCAGGGCCGTGCGGGACACAGGATGGGGGAGTCCGCCCGCACATAGACTGCTGCGGGGTGGACTGCCAGGGGGCGAAAGGTGGTTGACGGTGCGTAAGGCGGGGCTGGTCGCGGGGGCGTCGATCGGGCTGTCACTGAGCTTCGTCGGGCTGCTCGTCGTCGGCACGTACTCCGCCGCCGCCGGGCTGATGGGCGCGTCCGGCAGGAACGGCGCCGTCGGGCTGGCCAAGGGAGCCGTTCCCGCCCTGTATCAGCCGCTCGTGCAGAAGTGGGGCAACCTCTGCCCCGCCATCAACCCCGCTCTGCTCGCCGCCCAGCTCTATCAGGAGAGCGGCTGGAACCCGAAGGCGCAGAGCGCGGCCGCGGCCCAGGGCATCGCGCAGTTCATCCCGGGCACCTGGGCGGCGCACAGTGTCGACGGGGACAAGGACGGGGACCGCGACGTATGGGATCCGGCCGACGCGATTCCGTCTGCTGCTTCGTACGACTGCGAACTGGCCGGATATGTCAAGAAGGCGCCCGGTGACCAGACCGACAACATGCTCGCCGCGTACAACGCGGGGGCGTACGCCGTCATCAAGTACGGCGGTGTCCCGCCCTACCGCGAGACGCAGAACTATGTGAAGGTCATCCGCACCCTGGAGAAGAGCTTCGCCCGGCCGATCGGACGGGTCGAGCCGTCGCGGCAGGCCGCCGGGGCGATCTACTTCGCTCAGCAGAGGCTCGGCACGAAGTATCTGTGGGGCGGCAACGGCACCCCGGAGCAGGGCGGACGTTTCGACTGCTCCGGGCTGACGCAGGCCGCGTACCGGACCGTGGGCATCGAGCTGCCGCGCGTCGCGAACGACCAGTACAACGCGGGACCGCATCCGTCACGCGACGAGCTGCTGCCCGGCGATCTCGTCTTCTTCTCCGACGACCTCACCAACTCGCGGGCGATCCGGCACGTCGGGCTCTATGTGGGTGGCGGGTACATGATCAACGCCCCCTACACCGGAGCAGTGATCCGCTTCGACAAGATCGACACCCCGGACTACTTCGGTGCGACGAGGGTCACCAAGGATGGCGCAAAAGCGCTCCCCACGGCCGTCCCGGAAGCCTGACGGGGCA
Organism: Streptomyces sp. SLBN-118; assembly: GCF_006715635.1. Taxonomy (NCBI): domain Bacteria; kingdom Bacillati; phylum Actinomycetota; class Actinomycetes; order Kitasatosporales; family Streptomycetaceae; genus Streptomyces; species Streptomyces sp. SLBN-118. Next base: position 3,678,640 of record NZ_VFNP01000002.1, on the reverse strand, counting down.
TCGGGCGTGGCCGGAACTCTCCGCAATGCCCCAGGCCTGAACTGCGACGACGTGTCACTCTTCGATAACGTCATGGTGATCGTTCGGTGGAGAGTGGAACGTACATGAGGAACGGGCCGTTCCCTGGACGGAGACGGCCGCACTGACCATGCAGCAGACACCGCACTGATCACGGGGGTTGGTAGAGGCGGCGCACCCGGAAGGTGTGTCACGCCAGGCACAAGGCAAGGGGCCGAAGGAGATGGCTGGACTCGCATTGGGGTTCCCCCTGACGCAGTCAAGAGGCGGGTCCGATCCCGATCTCAGCCTGCTCTACGACATCAACGGCCTGGCCAAGGACACCCCCGCGTGGCTCGACCGCACCATGGAGTTCGCAGGCGAGTACGGAATCATGCTCGCGATGGTCCTCCTCGTCCTGTGGTGCTGGTGGAGCGTGCGCCGGCGCGGCACTCCGGAGGACTCGGCGGGCGCGGTCGCCGCGCTGATCTGGGCGCCGCTCGCCGCCGGTATCGCGCTGCTGATCAACATCCCCATCCGCGGGTTCGTCGAGAGACCGCGGCCCTTCCGTGACCACCAGGGCATCGAGGTGCTGGTGTCCGGGAAGAGCGACTACTCCTTCGTCAGCGACCACGCCACATTGGCGATGGCGATCGCGGCCGGGCTCTTTGTCGCACACCGCAAGTTCGGTCTTGCCGCGATCGGGCTCTCGCTGGCCGAGGGCTTCTGCCGGGTCTTCCTGGGCGTGCACTATCCGACCGACGTCGTCGGCGGATTCGCGCTCGGCACGGCGGTGGCACTGCTGCTCGCGCCGCTCGCGCTCGCGATGCTGACACCGGTGGTGTCGGCGGTCGCCGCGTCGGAGCGGACCGGCCGGCTCGTACGGTCGCGTCGTGCGGTGGCGTCCCGGGCCGGGCGGCCCGAGACGCTGGGCATCCCGGAGCCCAGGACCGAGGGTTCGGGCACCGGGGAGAACGGCCTCGCGGCCTGAGCTGCCGCGCCGAGGGAACCTCCTTGACTACAGGGCTTGCGGGAAGCTGAAGACCCGGTCCGGGTCGTACTGCTTCTTCAGCCGGGTGAGCCGGTCGGCCGCAGGCCCGTAGTAGGCCTTGCGCCAGTCGGTCAGCGTCGGATCGATGTAGTTCTGGTAGGCGGCGCCCGATGCGTAACGGCGCATCGAGGCATGAGCGCTCTTCAGCCAGGCCTGCTGGGCGGAGCCAGCCGTGCCGGCCCGCCAGGCGCCGATGTACTGGGCCAGCACCCTGGAGCGCCGGTGGACGAACGACGTCGCCAGCGGGTCCACGCGGTTGACCGCGCCGCCGAGCGCCGTCAGCGTGATCGAGCCGCCGCCCCCGCCCTGGGAGGGCGAGATCCGGGTGAACGCCTCGGCCGCGGAGATCAGTGCGCGCAGCCCGGCCGGGGAGAGTTCGCGGTCGAAGAGGTCGGAGGCCGCGGCGTACGTCTCGCGCTGTAGCGCGCCCTGCTTGCTGCGGCCCGGAGTGGTGCCGGGCAGATGGCACTGCTCCCGGCTGAGCGTCGAGCAGTTCGCATAGCCGAGCATCGCGTCGAGATAGCCGCGGCGGCGCACCGAGACATGGCGCGCGGGGGAGCCCGCCCGGTCGGCGAGGCGGTCGAGCGCGTTGCGCAGATCGCTCTCGTTGCCGAGGGAGAACGCGGCGACGGAGAGCGTGGGCGTGCCGCCGGGACCGGCGGCCAGATGCGCGGAGGACCAGATCTCGTCGGGCTGCTCCGGCCCCCACTTCTGCCAGGCAGCCAGCACCGCCGAGGCCTTCGACCAGGGCCAGGTCAGATAGGCGGTGACGGCCGGGGGCGTGGGATGCGTACGGAAACGGAGCCGGGTGACGACCCCGAAGTTGCCGTTGCCCGCGCCCCGCAGCGCCCAGAAGAGGTCCTTGTTCTGGGTGGCGCTCGCGGTCAGCACCTTGCCGTCGGCCGTGACGAGGGTGGCCGAGGTGAGGCTGTCGCAGGTCAGACCGTACGCCCGCGAGGTGACGCCGTGCCCGCCGCCGAGGGTGAGCCCGGAAACCCCGACGGAGGGGCAGGAGCCGGCCGGGATGGTGCGGCCTTTGCTGCCGAGGGCGCTGTACACGTCGATCAGCTTGGCGCCGGCGCCTGTGGTGCCGTCCGATCCGACCCGGTTGAGCGAGGACACGTCGATGACGAGCCGGCCGTTGCCCGAGGACCAACCGGCGTAGGAGTGGCCGCCGTTGCGTATGGAGACGGGCGTGCGGTGCGCCTTGGCGTAGGCGAGGCACTCCTTGACGTCGTCCTCGCCCGCGACATACGCGACGGCGGCCGGCTTCAGCGAGTCGAAGCGTGTGTTGTAGAGCTGCCGCGCGCTTGCGTAGGCGGCGTCCCCGGGGCGTATGAGCTTCCCGTCGAGGCCGCGCGCGAGCGCGTTCCAGTCGGGTGCGGCGGCAGCCGACTGGATCGCCGCCGGTCCGCTCCGCGAGGGGCTTCGGTTCGATGTGGTGGTTGCCGCGTTCGCTCCGTTGCCGTCCTTGCCTGTGCAGGCGGCAGCGGTGAGAACTGCAGCGGTGGTGAGCAGCGCGCGCCGGTCCATGGGGCCTCCTGGAGGACCAGACGGCTGTGGGGTGTGAGGGGTTCCGGGACGGGTGATTTTCCTGCCCGGGCAGCGGCTACCGCTCGCTTCCGGACGGCGACGTCCGGGACGCGATGTGCAATGCGGCATCCGTACGCGCCCGTTCTCTGGAACGACGGGCTGGGCCGGCCCAGCCGCAGGTGCAGTGGGCGAATGCGAAGGAGCCGCGTTCACCGGTGCTGGTGTGGTGATGGGCGGAGGGGTCTTCGGTGGCGTCCGGATGATGCACCACTCCACGGTACGTGGGCGGCGCCGGGCGCGAGGCCCGCGTGACGAGGCGCCCAGGCCGTCGTTATGCGAGGCGGGTGGGCTCTCGTACAAGCAGCGGTCCGGTGTTGGGGGTTGGCAGGCGATGGTGGTGCAGCAGCACAGGCGCAGAGGCGGGACTTTCGCTGTCGCGGCCGCCGTACTGGGAGTCATGGCGACCAGCGGATGTTCCGGCGGCGGCGGCGCGGTTGCCGACGACGGGCGCGGAGGCGGGCACACCGACGAGGTGCTCAGGGCCGCGGACGTGCTCGCCGGTGCCGGAAGCTCCAAGGCCCGTACGTCCATGGAGATGGCGACCGGCGGGACCCGGGTGACCATCCGCGGCGAAGGGGGCTATGACTTCGAGCGGCGGATGGGGCAGCTCACGGTCGTCCTGCCCCAGGATCCCGCGGGGGCGGACCAGCACCGTCCGATCACCGAGCTGCTGACGCCGGGCGCGCTGTACATGAAGAACCGCGGTGCCGGCGTGCCCGCCGACAAGTGGGTCCGCGTCGACACGACCACTCTGGAGGACGGGAACCTGGTCACCGGCGGGGCCACCGATCCGCTCGCCGCCGCCGAACTGCTGCGCAGCGCGCGGGGCGTGACATTCGTCGGCGAGGAGACGCTCGCGGGCCGGACGGTCCGCCACTACCGCGGCATCACCGACATCGCCAGGGCGGCGCAGGTCGCCGAACCGCATGCCAGAGCCTCGCTGGCCGCGGCGGCGAAAGGGTTCGCCACGGACACGGTGCCTTTCGACGCGTATCTCGATGACGAGGGGCGGCTGCGCAAGGTGCGCCACCGCTTCAGCTTCACCAACGGGGGCGGCACGGTGGCCGTCACCTCGACCACGCTGCTGTACGACTTCGGGACGCCGGTGTCCGTGCGCCTGCCGGACCACGAGGACATCTACGCCGGGAGGATCAGGGCTTAGGGGGGTTGTCCTGCGGATCAGGGCGCGAGCCCGGCAGGAACCGAAAGACACCCTCTGGGGCCATCTAAATGGTCCGGACGTGCCATGCGCGGTCCGTGCATCACTCCCTACGCTAGGAAGTCGGCTCCGGCAGGAAGAGGTGAATGCGCGTGGCTCCGCCCAGTACTGCGACCGTCCAGGACCACGTGGCCCTCGCCGAGATCGAGCTGTGTGGCGAGTTGATCATCGCGGCGTCGGCGGCGGACGAGGAGAGGCTCAGCCCGGACCGTATCGACGAGGTGCTGAAGGTGGCGGCCGAGCGATCCGCTCCGACCGCGCAGCAATGAGCCGGTGACCAGGGGCGCGGCCGGGACGCCGTCGCCGCGCCCTGCCCCCGGTGCGCTTGGGCAACGATGCGAATCAGCCACGAGCCGCTTAGGTACGGAGCAGGCGGGCGATGGCCTTCGTCGCCTCCTCGACCTTCGCGTCGATCTCCTCGCCGCCCTTCACCGCGGCGTCCGCGACACAGTGCCGCAGGTGCTCCTCCAGCAGTTGGAGCGCGAAGGACTGCAAGGCTTTGGTGGACGCCGAGACCTGCGTGAGTATGTCGATGCAGTAGACGTCCTCGTCGACCATCCGCTGGAGTCCCCGGATCTGGCCCTCGATCCGGCGCAGGCGCTTGAGGTGTTCGTCCTTCTGCTTGTGGTACCCGTGCACTCCGTGGTCGTGGTCCGTGACCGGGGGGCCGCCGGCCGCCTCAGTGGTCGTCATCGCGTCCTCCCGTTGTCCCGCTGTCTTGTCCAAAAACATGGGCTGTATACCCCTCGTGGGTATATCGTAACGAATCCTGCCGGATGGGGGCGGGGGCCCGTGCTGATCACGCTGGTCAATGGGCGAGACTGTGGACGGCCGGTTAGCCGTGGCCGGATGATGCGCCTAGCATCAGCCTGACCGAAACCAGAGCACCCCGAGGATCCCACGTGCGATTTCGTCTGACCCCCAGGGAGACGAGCTTCTATGACATGTTTGCCGCATCCGCGGACAACATCGTCACGGGCTCCAAGCTCCTGATGGAACTGCTCGGAGCGGATGCTTCCGCCCGGGCCGAGATCGCGGAGCGGATGCGGGCGGCGGAGCATGCTGGTGACGACGCCACTCACGCCATCTTCCACCAGCTGAACTCCTCGTTCATCACGCCGTTCGACCGCGAGGACATCTACAAACTCGCTTCGTCGCTCGACGACATCATGGACTTCATGGAGGAAGCCGTCGACCTGGTCGTGCTCTACCATCTCGAGGAGCTCCCCAAGGGTGTCGAGCAGCAGATCGAGGTGCTGGCACGGGCGGCAGAGCTGACGGCCGAGGCCATGCCGCACCTGCGGACCATGGACAACCTGACCGAGTACTGGATCGAGGTCAACCGCCTCGAGAACCAGGCCGACCAGATTCACCGCAAGCTCCTCGCCACGCTCTTCAACGGTAAGTACGACGCCATCGAGGTGCTCAAGCTCAAGCAGATCGTGGATGTGCTCGAAGAAGCAGCCGACGCCTTCGAGCATGTCGCGAACACCGTGGAGACCATCGCGGTCAAGGAGTCCTGAACCACGTGGACACCTTTGCGCTGATCGTGACCATTGGTGTCGCGCTCGGATTCACCTACACCAACGGCTTCCACGACTCGGCGAACGCGATCGCGACCTCGGTCTCCACGCGCGCGCTGACGCCGCGCGCGGCGCTGGCGATGGCAGCGGTCATGAACCTCGCCGGTGCCTTCTTCGGTGAGGGCGTCGCCAAGACCGTCAGCGAAGGGATCATCGAGACGCCCACGGGCTCGAAGGGGATGGGCATCCTCTTCGCGGCACTGGTCGGCGCCATCATATGGAACCTGGTCACCTGGTACTTCGGTCTGCCGTCGTCCTCCTCCCACGCGCTGTTCGGCGGCATGGTGGGCGCGGCGCTCGCCGGCGGAACCGGAGTGATCTGGTCGGGCGTGCTCGACAAGATCGTCATCCCGATGTTCGTCTCGCCCGTCGTCGGTCTGCTCGTCGGCTATCTGGTGATGGTCGCGATCATGTGGATGTTCCGTAAGTCAAACCCGGCCAAGGCCAAGCGCGGTTTCCGGATAGCCCAGACGGTCTCGGCGGCCGGCATGGCCCTCGGCCACGGCCTCCAGGACGCACAGAAGACGATGGGCATCGTGGTGATGGCGCTGGTCATCGCCGATGTGGAGGACCAGGGCGACTCGATTCCGGTCTGGGTCAGGATCGCTTGCGCGATGATGCTCTCGCTCGGTACCTACGCGGGAGGCTGGCGCATCATGCGGACGCTCGGCCGCAAGATCATCGAGCTTGACCCGCCGCAGGGGTTCGCGGCGGAGACGACGGGGGCGTCGATCATGTTCGGCTCGGCATATCTGTTCCACGCGCCGATCTCGACGACTCATGTGATCACCTCGGCGATCATGGGTGTCGGGGCGACGAAGCGGGTGAACGCGGTGCGGTGGGGCGTCGCGAAGAACATCGTCATGGGGTGGTTCATCACGATGCCGGCGGCGGCGTGTGTCGCTGCGCTGAGCTATGGCGCGGTCTACCTGGTCTTCGGCTAGATCCGGCGGATATACGGATGGAAGTGGGCCCGCCCCTCTGGGAGAGAGGGGCGGGCCCTTCGCCTTGCGGTGGCACCGCCATGCAGCACCGCGAGACGGTCTTGGGGGGTCCGGGGGCCGTCGGGGGTGCGGCGCTCTGCCTGTGAAACACCCCAGGCAGAAACAACGCCCGCCGCCCGCGGCCACCTCGGGCCGGGGTGCCTACCCGAAGCGGCCCGAGATGTAGTCCTCGGTCGCCTGGACCGACGGATTGGCGAAGATCCGCTCGGTCTCGTCGATCTCGATCAGCTTTCCGGGCTGCCCGACCGCCGACAGGTTGAAGAACGCCGTACGGTCCGAGACACGCGCCGCCTGCTGCATGTTGTGCGTCACGATGACGATCGTGAAGCGCTCCTTCAGCTCACCGATAAGGTCCTCGATCGCCAGCGTCGAGATCGGGTCCAGCGCCGAGCACGGCTCGTCCATCAGCAGCACATCCGGCTCGACCGCGATCGCGCGGGCGATGCACAGACGCTGCTGCTGGCCGCCGGAGAGGCCGGAGCCGGGCTTGTTCAGCCGGTCCTTGACCTCGTTCCAGAGGTTCGCGCCCTTGAGGGACCTCTCGACGACGTCCGCCAGCTGGTTCTTCTTGTACGAGCGGTTCAGCCTCAGCCCCGCCGCTACATTGTCGAAGATCGACATGGTCGGAAAGGGGTTCGGCCGCTGGAAGACCATGCCGACCGTGCGGCGCACGGCGACCGGGTCGACGTTCGAGGCGTAGAGGTTCTCGTCGTCCAGCATCACCTTGCCCTCGACGCGGCCGCCGGGGGTGACCTCGTGCATCCGGTTCAGGGTGCGCAGGAAAGTGGACTTGCCGCAGCCGGACGGGCCGATGAAGGCCGTCACGGAGCGGGGCTCCACGGTCATCGAGATGTCCTCGATCGCCCGGTGGGAGCCGTAGTAGGCGGTCAGGCCGCTGACGTCGATGCGCTTGGCCATGGGAATCACTTCGCTTTCAGAAGGCCGCGGTCAGCGACCGGTCTTCGGGGCCTTCCAGCGGGCGATGCCGCGGGCCACCAGGTTGAGGATCATGACGAAGGCGATCAGGACCAGGGCTGCGGCCCAGGCGCGGTCGACCGCTGCGTCGGTGCCGACGGCGTACTGCTCGTACACATACAGCGGCAGCGAGGACTGGGCGCCTTCGAAGGGGTTGTTGTTGATCAGCTTCGTACCGAAGACGAGGAGCAGCACGGGGGCCGTTTCGCCGGTGATACGGGCCACCGCGAGCATGATGCCCGTGGTGATGCCACCGATCGCGGTGGGCAGGACCACCTTGAGGATCGTGCGCCACTTGGGGATGCCCAGGGCGAGGGAGGCCTCGCGCAGCTCGTTGGGGACGAGCTTGAGCATTTCCTCGGTCGAGCGGACGACCACCGGCATCATCAGGATGGCGAGCGCCATCGCGCCCGCGAACCCGGAGGGCCCGAAGCCCAGCATCAGGTTCCAGGTGGCGAGGATGAACAGGCCCGCGACGATCGACGGAATGCCGGTCATGACGTCGACGAAGAAGGTGACGGCCTTCGCGAGCTTGCCGCGGCCGTACTCGACGAGGTAGATCGCGGTCAGCAGGCCGATGGGGGCGGCGATGACGGTCGCGATGAGGACCTGCTCGATGGTGCCGAGCAGCGCGTGGTAGATACCGCCACCGGTGTCGGCGTCGAGGACGCCGCCCATGGAGTGACTCAGGAAGTACCCGTCGAGGACCTTGACGCCCTTGCTGATCGTGACCCAGGCCAGCGAGAGCAGCGGGATGACGGCGAGGATGAAGCACACCCAGACGACGCTGGTTGCGACGTTGTCCTTGGCCTGGCGCTTGTTCTCGACGATCGAGGTCGCGGTGTACGAGATGACGACGAACAGGAGGGCCGAGATGAGGCCCCACTGCACGCGGCTCTCCCAGCCGGCCGCGATGCTGACGCCGACGCCGAGGGCGATGGCAAGGATCGCGAACCCGAGCGGGGCCCAGCGCGGGAGGGACCGGCCGCTGAGGCCGCTCTTGGGAGGAACGGGGGCCGGAGTGGGCCTGTCCTTTGTGGCTGCCTGGCTCATGCGTTGGCCCCCGAGTACTCCTTGCGGCGCGCGATGATCCACCGTGCCGCGCCGTTGACCAGCAGCGTGATGAGGAAGAGCACCAGACCGGAAGCGATCAGCGCGTCCCGGCCGAACTCATTGGCCTCGTTGAACTTCGCCGCGATGTTCTGGGCGAAGGTGCCGCCACCCGGGTCGAGCAGGTGGCCGGAGATGATGAAGCTCGGGGAGAGGACCACGGCCACGGCCATCGTCTCGCCGAGTGCGCGGCCGAGGCCGAGCATCGAGGCGCTGATGATGCCGGAGCGGGCGAAGGGCAGCACCGACATCCGGATGGTCTCCCAGCGCGTGGCGCCGAGGGCGAGAGCGGCCTCTTCGTGCATCTTCGGCACCTGGAGGAAGACCTCACGGGTGACGTTGGTGATGATCGGCAGGATCATGATCGCCAGGAGGATGCCCACCGTGAAGATGCTGCGGGCGGGGCCGTCACTGGCCTTGTCGAAGATGTAGGTCCAGGCAAAGTAGTCGTTCAGCCAGAGGTTGAGGCCGTCGAGATACGGGACCAGGAAGATGGCGCCCCACAGGCCGTAGATGATGCTCGGTACGGCGGCCAGCAGGTCGACGACGTACGAGATCGGAGCGGCCAGCTTGCGCGGCGTGTAGTGCGAGATGAACAGCGCGATGCCGATCGCGATCGGCACGGCGATCAGCATCGCGATGATCGAGCTGACGATCGTCCCGAAGGCCAGGACGGCGATGCCGAAGACCGGCGGGCTGCCGGCCGGGTTCCACTCGGATGTGGTGAGGAAGTTCGCCTCGTCGCCGGAGATGGCGATGACGGCCCGGTAGGTGAGGAAGACCGCGATCGCGGCCATGATCACCAGCAGGGTGATTCCGGATCCACGGGACAGGCCCCGGAAGATCCGGTCGCCGGGGCGTGTGCTGCCCCTGGACGTGCGTATGTCGCCGCGCCCTGCGGGCGGCGGCGTCTCGGTGGGTGTGGTGGTAACCATCTGGACTCTCCGGTCTGCGGAGCCCGGGGGCTCCTGGCGGCGGTGCACCGGATGCCGAGGCCGGTCCGGCCCGTGCTGCGGCACGGACCGGCCTCGGCCGGGAATCAGGACAGGGTCGGGACGATCGCGCGGACCTTGGCCGCGATCTCGGCCGGGAGCGGGGCGTAGTCAGCGGCGGCGACGGCCTTCTGGCCCTCCTCGCTGACCGTGTAGTTGAGGAACGCCTTCAGGGTCGACAGCGTCTCCGCCTTGTTGCCCTTGTCGCAGGCGATCTCGTACGTGACCAGGACGATCGGGTAGGCGCCCTCGGCCTTGGTCTTGTAGTCGAGACCGAGAGCGAGGTCATTGCCGGTGCCCTTGATCTTGGCGGCGGCGATGGCCTTGGAAGCGTTCTCGGTGGTCGCCTCGACCGGGGCGGAGGCCCCGGTGTTCAGCTTGACGGTGGTCATCTTGCTGGCGGTCGCGTAGGACAGCTCGAAGTAGCCGATCGCGCCCTCGGCGTCCTTGACGGCGGTGGCGACGCCGGAGGAGCCGTTGGCGGCCTGGCCACCCTTGGCCGGCCAGGACTTCGTCTTCGGGTCGTACTTCCAGTCGGCCGGGGCGGCCTCGCTGAGGTACTTGCCGAGGTTCTGGGTGGTGCCGGACTCGTCCGAGCGGTGGAAGGCCTGGATCGTGGTGCTGGGGAGCTTGGCACCCGGGTTCAGCTTCTTGATCGCCTCGTCGTCCCACTTGGTGATCTTCGAGTCGAAGATCTTGGCGAGGGTCGGGGCGTCCAGCACCAGGTCGTCCACGCCGGTCAGCTTGTAGCCGATGGCGATCGGGCCGCCGACCATGGGCAGGTTGATGCCCTGGCCGCCCTTGCAGACCTTCTTGGACTCGGCGGTCTCTTCGGGCTTGAGAGCGGAGTCGGAGCCGGCGAAGGCGACCTGGCCCTGGGTGAACTTGGTGATGCCGCCGCCGGAGCCGATGGCCTGGTAGTTGACCTCGACGCCGGAACAGGCGGCCTGGAAGTTCTTGACCCACAAGTCCATGGCGTTCTTCTGGGCGGTGGAGCCCGCCGCGAGGAGCTGGCCCTTTGCGCCTTCACACTTGACGTTGGACGCGGCGTTGGTCTTGTCGCCACTGCCGCCAGTGCTGCCAGCGTTGTCGTCCGAACCACACGCCGTGAGGACCAGGGCCCCGGTCACGGCGAGGGCGCCGAGCGCGGTGGCGCGAAGCCCGTTCTTGCGCTGAAGCTTCACTTCGGGTGTTCCTTCCAAGAGCCGCCGGACGCTGACTGTCGTCTGACACGTTCCATGGCGGCGTGTGTCGGGGTGGGGGGACCAGCACTGTGCCGGTCACCGTGTAAGGCCGAAATTAGGCAGAAGAGGTGAAGCCGCCGACGGGGGAGAATGAACGGGAGGTGAACCGTGTCGGGCGGCTGAGTGCCGGGCGGAGATGGCATCCGTTCAGTCCTCACGTCGAGTGCAGCGCCGCGAGCAGAGCGTCGATCAGCGTGCGGTCGCGGGGCTGGGTGAGACGGCTGCGCGCAGCCGCAGGCGGCAGCCAGAGGATGCGGTCGACTTCCTCGGTCGGAACGAACGACCCGGTCATGGCCTCGGCCGCCCAGTACTCGACCTGCTTGGGGCGTCCGTTGGCAATGTAACGTGCGGTGGGCAGCGGGGCACCGGGAAGGCAACGCCGACCGGTCTCCTCGAGCACCTCGCGCACCGCTCCGGCCAGCGGGTCCTCGCCCCGTTTCAGCTTGCCTTTCGGGTGCGACCAGTCGTCGTACCTGGGCCTGTGGACGAGGCAGATCTCGATGCCCTCGTCCCCGTACGGGGAACGCCGCCACAGCACACATCCCGCGGCCAGTACGGTGTCGTCGCTCATAGGCCCGCCCGCCTCACGGGACCGTCACGGGCGTGGCGGCCGGTGCCCGCTGCCACACCTGCTGGAAGGCGAACCGGGCGGCCTCCACCTCGTGACGCTGGTCGGCGTGCAGCACACCCAGCGCGTACGCGGTGGCCGGTGCGATGCGCGGTGTGCGGGCCGCGGCCGCAGCGGCAACGGCGGCCTCGGCGGCGTCACGGTGGCGGTTCAGGACCAGGCCCGCGTGGCAGAGCACCGGGTCGGCCTCCGGGTGCAGCACCTCCTGGGCATAGCGGTGCAGGCGCAATAGCAGTCGCACCTGGTGCCAGGGGGAGTCCTGGGTCTCTTCGGCCGATGCGGTGCCCAGGCCGTGGACCAGGGCATCGGCGTTGTACGGGTGCGCTGCCCGGCCCAGCGGCAGGGCCGCCACGGCTTCGAGCAGTCGCCGCTCGGCGTTTTCGGCGGGCAGCGCCAGAGCCTCGGCTGCCGGGGCGCCGGCCATCGGGCCTGGCGGCAGCTCGGAGGCGAGTACGGCGACGGAGTCGGCGACCGCGTGGAAGCGGGAGGAGCCGAGCGCCTGGAGCGCGGCGGAGTGGGCGCGGGTGCGCGCCAGTGTCAGCTGCCGTTCCAGCAGGGCACCTGCCCGGGCGGCGCCGACGGTCAGACTGCCCGTGGTGCGTGGACCGGCCGGTGTGTGTGGGGCGGTGGTGGCGGCATCGTTGTCGAGTGGGTGCAGTTCCCCCCTGGCCGGTGGCAGTGGGCCGGCCCCCGACAGCCGCGACAGCGCCTCCAGTAGCCGCGCGAGCCGTGAGGTGCAGGCGTGCTCCTGGGCCAGTGTCGCCGACAGCCAGGCCAGTTCGGTGCGCAGGTTGTCCGCCCAGGATGGGTCGAGCAGCGGCCGGAAGGTGTGCAGCGTCCCGCTGATACGGCGGGCCGCCTGGCGCAGCGCGACCGCGGCCTGTGCCACGCCCGCGGTGTCCGCGCCGCTCTCGGTGTGCATCTGCAGACTGCGCAGGAAGTCGCCCGCCTGCGTATGGAGGTACCCGGCCAGCGTGTCCCCCGCCGTGAGGGGGGCGGGAACAGCGGCCGGGACGACGTCCGCGTCGTGCCGGGAGATATCAGGGCTGTGCACGCCGGCGCCTCCGGGCGTCTATGAGCATCTCCTGTACGTTCCGCAGCGGCTGGCCTTCCACGTCCGTCGAATGCCGGGTCCAGGCACCGTCCGGGCCCAGGTGCCAGGAGGACGTGGTGTCGGACATGCCGGTCTCGAGGAGACGGGTGAGCGCTGCGCGGTGGCCCGGGTCGGTGACCCGTACCAGTGCCTCGATACGGCGGTCGAGGTTGCGGTGCATCATGTCGGCGCTGCCGAACCACACTTCGGGCTCGCCGCCGTTGCCGAAGGCGAAGATCCGGGAGTGCTCGAGGAAGCGGCCGAGTATCGAGCGCACCCGGATGTTCTCCGAGAGGCCCGCGACTCCGGGGCGTATCGCGCAGATGCCGCGGACCCAGATGTCGACCGGCACACCCGCCATGCCCGCCCGGTAGCAGGCGTCGATGATCGCTTCGTCGACCATCGAGTTGACCTTGAGGCGTACGTAGGCGGGGCGCCCGGCGCGGTGGTGCGCCACTTCCTTGTTGATCCTGGCGATGAGTCCGTCGCGCAGGGACTTGGGGGCGACGAGCAGCCGGCGGTAGGTCTCGCGGCGGGAGTAGCCCGACAGCCGGTTGAACAGGTCGGAGAGGTCCGCGCCGACCTGTGGGTCCGCGGTCAGCAGCCCCAGGTCCTCGTACAGCCTCGCGGTCTTGGGGTGGTAGTTGCCGGTGCCGACGTGGGAGTAGCGGCGCAGTGTCTCGCCCTCCTGGCGGACCACGAGCGACAGCTTGCAGTGGGTCTTCAGCCCGACGAGCCCGTAGACGACGTGGCAGCCGGCCTCTTCCAGCTTGCGTGCCCACTTGATGTTGGCCTGCTCGTCGAAGCGGGCCTTGATCTCGACGAGGACCAGGACCTGCTTGCCCGACTCCGCGGCGTCGATGAGGGCGTCGACGATCGGGGACTCGCCGGAGGTGCGGTACAGCGTCTGCTTGATGGTCAGCACGTCCGGGTCGGCCGCGGCCTGCTCGAGGAAGGCCTGCACGGACGTCGAGAACGAGTCGTACGGGTGGTGCAGCAGTACGTCGCGCTCGCGCAGCGCCATGAAGATGTCGGGCGCGGACGCGGACTCGACCTCGGAGAGGTCGCGGTGGGTGCCCGCGACGAACTTCGGGTACTTCAGCTCGGGCCGGTCGAGGGCCGCGATACCGAAGAGGCTGGTCAGATCGAGCGGTCCGGGCAGCGGGTAGACCTCGGAGTCGGAGATCTTGAGCTCACGCACCAGCAGGTCCAGGACGTACGGGTCGATGGACTCCTCGACCTCGAGCCGCACCGGCGGGCCGAAGCGGCGCCGCATGAGCTCCTTCTCCAGGGCCTGGAGCAGATTCTCGGCGTCGTCCTCCTCGACTTCCAGGTCCTCGTTCCTGGTCACCCGGAACATGTGGTGGTCGAGCACCTCCATGCCGGGGAACAGCTCCTCCAGGTGCGCGGCGATGACGTCCTCCAGGGGGACGTACCGCTGCGGGGAGGCCTCCAGGAAGCGCGACAGCAGGGGTGGGACCTTGACCCGGGCGAAGTGGCGGTGGCCGCTGACGGGGTTGCGTACGACGACCGCGAGGTTCAGCGAGAGACCCGAGATGTACGGGAAGGGGTGTGCGGGGTCGACGGCCAGGGGGGTCAGGACGGGGAAGATCTGCTGCCGGAAGAGCGTGAACAGGCGCGCCTGCTCCTTCTCGGTGAGATCGGGCCAGCGGATGAGGTGGATCGACTCGTCGGCGAGCGCCGGGGCGATGTCCTGCTGGTAGCAGGCGGCGTGCCGGGCCATGAGCTCGCGGGAGCGGGTCCAGATCAGGTCCAGGACTTCGCGGGGCTGCATTCCGGACGCGGAGCGGGTGGCGACACCCGTGGCGATACGGCGCTTCAGGCCTGCCACCCGGACCATGAAGAACTCGTCCAGGTTGGAGGCGAAGATCGCGAGGAAGTTGGCTCGCTCCAGCAGGGGTGTCGCGGGGTCTTCGGCGAGTTCGAGTACGCGCTCGTTGAAGGCGAGCCAGCTGCGCTCGCGGTCGAGGAACCGTCCCTGGGGCAGTTCGGCGCCCTCACCGTCGTGATCTTCCTCGTAGGCGTCGAGGTCGGCGTCGATGTCGGGTTCGAGCTCGGACACCGTGGCCGCGACTGTGTGCGGGCGGTGCGCGGCTATGGAACCGACGGACGGCTGGGGGTGCTGGGCCGGTACCTCGGCGGGCTGCTGACTCATGGCCCCATTGTTCCGCCTGGATGCCAGGGAAGGCGCGCCGGAGAGAGCCGGAGTGGGGGGAATTTTCCCATTTGGGGATGCGGGCACAGCGGGCTGCATTGAGTGAGGGTCGCAAGGTCGTCTGAATGGCCGGTAACGACGACATGACGTGCGGGGAAGCGTGGCGGGTCTCGCGGGCGCGATTTCCGGTGCCCGGCGGCCCCCGGGTACGGCGGGTGAAGGCCGCGGCGCCTGCGCGCAGCCAGGATGCTGGCGCCGGGCGGGCATGGCAAGTCTGTCCGGCGATTGAGGGGATACACAGTGAGCCTTCATCGGACCGGGCCCTGCCCTTGAGGACATGGGACACCCGCCCGTCCGGCAGATCGGCTCGGGCGGGGCCGGCGCCAGGTCGTTGCCGCCGCGGGCCCGGCCTGTCCTCAGGACTCCGTGCGGTACATGAGATCCACTTCGTGCGTCATGAAGCCCATGCGTTCGTACACACTCAGCGCCGCCGTGTTGTCCGCGTCGACGTAGAGCATCGCGGTCGGCACCCCCTGCGCGGCGAGATGCCGCAGCCCGGTCGCGGTGAGGGCCTTGCCGAGGCCGCCGCCCTGGGCGTCGGGCCGGATGCCGATGACGTAGACCTCGCCGAGCTGCTCCTCGGCGTGCACCTTCGTCCAGTGGAAGCCGATGAGCTCGCCGCCGCGCTCGGCCAGGAAGAAGCCCTTCGGGTCGAACCAGGGCTCTGCCTTGCGGTCGTCGAGATCCCGCTGGGTGAGCGAGCCCTGCTCGGGGTGGTGGGCGAAGGCCGCGGCATTGAGGGCGAGCCAGGCGGCGTCGTCCTGTCCGGGCACGAAGGTGCGTACGGTCACGCCTGCCGGGAACACCGGCTCGGAAATGTCGAGCGGACCCAACGGCCGCCTCAGCTGGCGCAGTTCGCGGAAGAGGGTCAGCCCCAGCACCTGCGCGAGATGCCGCGCGGCGGACTTCCCGCCGTGCGCCCACACCCGCAGCCGCTTGCCGGAGGCGCCCAGCAACGCGCTGCCCAGCGCCCGCCCGTGGCCGCGTCCCCGGTGCCCGGGGTGCACCACCAGTTCGGCGGCCGGGGCCTCGACGGGGTCGGTGTCCTCCAGCTGCGCGTATCCGACCAGCTCGCCCTCGACGGTGAGCAGCAGATGCCGCACGCCCTCCCGCTTCCCGCCGCGCAGCTGCAGCCGCCCCTGCTCGGAGACGGCCTGCATCCCATCGGCGCGGGCGGCTTCGGCGAGCATGCCGAGCACGGCTTCGGCCTGGTCGGGGCTGAACTCGTCCATGGTCTGGATCTGCCGACCGGGCTCCGGAAACACTGCGTCAGTGGTCATGTGTCGAGCGTACGGCGGGAGGCGGCGGCCGCGGGATCTGCGGGGTTCGGCATTTTGACCCACGGTGCGAAGATCCGCCCATTCTGGCTTGAAAGCAATCTGGTCGTAACCCGGATACCCCTGTCGCGCTACGCGCGTTGACTCTAGGCTGCCGCTCGCATTCCCTTTCGCCACGCTGAAACTGACAAGGGGACAGATGTCAGCGACACCGCACAAGACCCGCCGCCGCATACTCGCCGCGCTCGCCGGGCTGACCACCGTCGGCGCGCTGGTCGCCGCGATGCCCGCAGGCGCCCAGGAGAGCGGATACGGCCACGGACACGGGCATGGATTCGGCCGCACCGTCGACGTACAGCTGCTGTCCTTCAACGACTTGCACGGAAACCTGGAGCCGCCCGCCGGCTCGGCCGGGCGGGTCACCCACACCAATGAGGACGGCACCACCAGGACCATCGACGCGGGCGGTGCCGAGTACCTCGCCACGCACCTGCGCGAGGCCCGCAAGGACCACAAGTACTCGATCACGGCCGCCGCGGGCGACATGATCGGCGCCTCGCCGCTGCTCTCCGGGCTGTTCCACGACGAGCCGACCATCGAGGCGCTCAACAAGCTGAAGCTCGACGTCACCTCGGTCGGCAACCACGAGTTCGACGAGGGCGCCGCGGAGCTCGCCCGGATGCAGAACGGCGGCTGTCACAAGACCGACGGCTGCTACGAGCAGGGCACGACGTTCGAGGGCGCGGACTTCCCGTATCTCGCCGCCAACGTGACGAAGGAGAAGACCGGCAAGCCGCTGCTCGACCCCTACTTCATCTGGAAGAAGAACGGGGTCAAGATCGGCTTCATCGGTGTGACCCTGGAGGGCACGCCGAACGTCGTCACCGCCGAGGGCGTCAAGGGCCTGAAGTTCGGCGACGAGATCGAGACGATCAACAAGTACACCAAGGTGCTGGAACGCAAGGGCGTCAAGTCGATCGTCGCCCTGATCCACGAGGGCGGTCTGCCCGCCTCCTCCTCGTACAACTACAACTGCGACAGCCCCGGCCCCGGCAACGGCGTCTCGGGCCCGATCGTCGAGATCGCCAAGAAGGTCAGCCCGCAGGTCGACGCCCTGGTGACGGGCCACACCCACCAGGCGTACGCGTGCACCATCCCGGACCCGTCCGGCAGGCCGCGCACGGTCACCTCGGCCGCCTCGTTCGGCAAGCTCTACACCGACACGACGCTCACCTACGACCGTCGTACGGGCGACATCGTCCGTACGGCCGTGGCCTCCGCGAACCATGTCGTCACCCGTGACGTGCCCAAGGCCGAGGACATGACGGCGCTGATCCAGCGGTGGAACAAGCTGGCCGCGCCGATCGCGAGCCGCCCCGTCGGCTACATCTCCGCCGACATCGAGAACCCTTCCGACGCGGCCGAGAAGCCGCTGGGCGACCTGATCGCGGACGCGCAGATGGAGGGTCTCGCCCCGGCGGACAAGGGCGGCGCGCAGATCGCCTTCATGAACCCGGGCGGCATCCGCGCGGGCCTGGTCCACCAGGCGTCCGGCAGTGAGGGCGACGGTGTGGTGACGTACGGCGAGGCATTCACCGTGCAGCCGTTCACCAACATGATGAATGTCGTCGACCTGACCGGCGAGCAGCTGATCACCGCGCTCAAGCAGCAGGTCAGTGGCGCGAATCAGGCGGCCCCGAAGATCCTCCAGGTGTCGAAGGGCTTCACCTACACCCTGGATCTGACGAAGACCGGTGCCGACCGGATCGTCGATTCCTCGGTGAAGCTCAACGGCGAGGCGATCGACCCGGCGAAGACCTACCGGGTCGCGATGAACGAGTTCCTGGCGGGCGGCGGTGACGGCTTCCCGGTGCTCAAGGAGCACAAGAACAAGCTCGTCGGCGCCTCCGACCTGGAGATCCTCATCGCCTATCTGGCCGCGCACTCCAGCGCGAGCGCGCCGCTGGCGCCGCCGGCGACGGGCAGGATCACCGTCGTGAAGTAGTGGTACTCGGCGGGACGGTGGGGCGGCGGGCCACGGGGCTGCCGCCCCATCGGCATGTGGGCGCGCGGTCTGAACGCGGCCTGGACACGGCCTGATTCAGCCGTTGGTTACTGGCCAGTCCTGAGCCTGTGCTTCTTGACGTGACCCCGCCATAATCCCGGACCATGGACCGACGGAGCTTTCTCGCGGGCGCGGCAGCCGTTTCCGCGACCGCACTCATCGGCGCACCCCCCGCCTTCGCCGCACCCCGCCGCACTCTGTCCGCGCAGGACTGGATGTCGGGCAACGCGGACAGCGCCGCCCTCGCGCGGCTGACGATCCCCGGCACCCACGACTCGGGCGCCCGCTTCGGCGGGCCCTGGGCCCAGTGCCAGAACACCACCATCGCCGACCAGTTGAACAGCGGCATCCGCTTTCTGGACGTACGGTGCCGGGTCACCGGTGACTCGTTCGCCATCCACCACGGCGCGGCCTTCCAGAACCTGATGTTCGGCGATGTGCTCATCGCCTGCCGGGACTTCCTGAACGCCCATCCCTCCGAGACGGTGCTCATGCGCGTCAAGCAGGAGTACTCGGAGGAGAGCGACGCGACATTCCGCCGCGTCTTCGACACCTATCTCGACACCAAGGGCTGGCGCCCGCTGTTCCGCATCGGCGACGGGCTGCCGGCGCTGGGCGAGGCCCGCGGCAGGGTCGTCCTCATCGCCGACAACGGCGGACTGCCCGGCGTGAAATGGTGGGACAGCGCGGTGTTCGACATCCAGGACGACTGGAACGCCGCGCCGAGCGCGAAGTACCCCACGATCGAGGCGCACTTCCGCAAGGCGGCCCGGCAGCCCGGAAAGCTGTTCATCAACTTCGTCAGCACTTCCGCGTACCTGCCGCCGCGCTGGAACTCCGACAACCTCAACCCGAGGGTCCACACCTTCGTCAACGGCTCCGAGGCGAGCGGCTGGAAGGGACTGGGCATCGTGCCGTTGGACTTCCCCAACACCCGCTCGGGGCTGGTCGATTCACTCATCAGGCACAACTAGGGTGCGGGGGGCGGCGTCGCCGCCCCCGGCAGCCGGATCACCGCACGCGTACCGCCGCCCGTCGCCGGGCCGAGCGAGACCTCACCGCCCGACTGCTGGACCGTACGGGCCACGATCGAGAGCCCGAGCCCGGAGCCGGGCAGCGAACGGGCCGAGGGCGAGCGCCAGAACCGCTCGAAGACATGCGGGAGTTCATCGGCCGGGATGCCCGGACCGTGGTCCCGCACGGTCAGCTCGCCCTGGCGCATGCCCACCTCCACCGTCCCGCCCGGCGGCGAGAACTTCACCGCGTTGTCCAGGACATTGACCAGCGCCCGCTCCAGCGCGGCAGGTTCTGCCCGTACGTACCAGGGCTCCAGCTCGGCCTCGAAGCTCAGCTCCGGGCCGCGCAGCCGCGCCCGCTCCAGCGCGGCCTGGGCGATCTCGTGCAGGGCGACCACCTTCAGCGGCCCCCGGTCCACCGCGTCGGGACGCGACAGTTCCTGCAAGTCGCCGATGAGCGCGGCCAGTTCGCTCATCTGCGCCTTGACCGAGGCCATCAGCGCGGTCCGGTCCGCCGGCGGGATCGCCCGGCCCGTCTCGTCGCTGCGCGCCAGCAGCTCGATATTCGTACGCAGCGAGGTCAGCGGCGTCCGCAGCTCGTGACCGGCGTCCGCGATCAGCTGTGCCTGCCGGTCGCGGGAACTGGCGAGCGCCGCAGTCATCGAGTTGAAGGAGCGGGACAGCCGGGCGATCTCGTCCTCGCCCTCGACCGGGATGCGCACGGTCAGATCCTCGGTACGGGCGACATGCTCGACGGCCCCGGTGAGCCGGTCGACGGGCCTGAGCCCGGTCCGCGCCACCCAGAGGCCGGCGACGCCCGCGCCGACTACGCCGATGCCGGAGACGATGAGGAGCAGGAGCGCGAGATCGTCGAGGGTGCCTTCGGCTTCCTTGAGGGGGTAGCCGATCATCAGTGCCGTGTCCGAGACGACGCCGTTGGCCGGGCCCTGCACGACGGCCACGACACTGAGCACGCGGACGTCGTTGCCCTGGGTGTCCGTGCCGTTGCGGAAGGTCCAGAACGTCGGGTCGGCTTTCTGGGCGACGTCCCGGTCACTGCTGTCGACCTTGACGGTGCCCGCCGAGTCGGGGGAGACGCACGGTTTGTCGCTGCCGGTCCGGATGAGCTGGAAGTACCAGACCGGTTTGCGCCCGTAGCCGGTCGGGGCGGCAGGAGTCTGGGAGCACTCGTTCAGGGCGGCGGCGATGTCCTCGGACCGCAGGGGAGAGTTGGCCGCCTTCAGCTTGGAGTCGATCTCGTCGTACAACTTGCCGCGTACGACGAACCAGCAGGTGACGGAGACGGCGGCGACCGCCACCGCCACCGCGACGGCGACGAGCAGGGCCAGCCGCGACCGCAGTGCCGGCCGGCGGAACCTGTTGATCACTCCGCGCCGCCCGATCGCAGCGCGTACCCCACGCCGCGCACCGTGTGGACCAGGCGCGGTTCCCCGGCCGCCTCCGTCTTGCGCCGCAGATACATCACATACACATCCAGCGAATTCGAACTGGGCTCGAAGTCGAAGCCCCACACAGCCTTGAGGATCTGCTCACGGGTCAGTACCTGACGCGGATGCGCCAGGAACATCTCGAGCAGCGTGAATTCGGTACGCGTGAGCTCCACGCGGCGCGTGCCGCGGTGGACCTCGCGGGTCGCCAGGTCCATCCGCAGATCGGCGAAGGCCAGTACGTCGTCGTCGGTCGCCGCGCCCGCCGTCGTCGCGTACGAGCTGCGCCGCAGCAGCGCGCGGATCCTGGCGAACAGCTCGTCCAGCTCGAAGGGCTTGACCAGATAGTCGTCGGCGCCCGCGTCGAGCCCCGTAACCCGGTCGCCGACGGTGTCCCGCGCGGTCAGCATCAGGATCGGCGTCCTCGATCCGGCGGCGCGCAGCCGGCGGGCCGCGGTCAGGCCGTCCATGCGGGGCATCTGGATGTCGAGGACGATCAGGTCGGGTGCATACGTCTCCGCCCGGGTGAGGGCGTCGATGCCGTCGACGGCGACCTCGGTCCCGTACCCCTCGAAGGCGAGCGAGCGCTGGAGGGCCTCACGGACGGCGGGCTCGTCGTCGACGATGAGGATGCGGTCGCCTTCGCGGGGGGTCGTCATGGCTTCAGCCTCGCACGCGCTCAGCCGGTGCCGCCGGAGCGCAGGGCGTCGAGGTCGGCCTTGACGGTGTTGACGGGGATGGCGAAGCCGAGCCCGACGCTGCCCGCGGTGGAGCCGCCGGCCGAACTGGGCGAGTACATCGCGGAGTTGATGCCGATGATCTCTCCGTTCATATTGATCAGGGCGCCGCCTGAGTTTCCGGGGTTGAGCGAGGCGTCGGTCTGGATCGCCTTGTACGTCGTCTTCGACGAGCCGGTGTCGCCGTTGAACTGCTGCCCGCCGAACTCGAACGGCCAGCCCTGGCGGGGGTCCTGCTGACCACCCTGGTTCTGCTGCTTCGCGACAGTCACATCGCGGTTCAGAGCGGAGACGATTCCGCTGGTGACGGTGCCGGTCAGGCCTTCGGGAGAGCCGATCGCGACGACCTCGTCACCGACTGCGACCTTGCTGGAGTCGCCGAGGGCCGCGGCCTTGAGGCGGCTCGCGCCCTCCAGCTTGATGAGCGCGAGGTCCTTGTCGGCGTCGGTGCCGACGACCTTGGCGGTGTACGTCTTGCCGCTGCTGAGCCGGACCTTCACGGTGTCGGCCCCGGCGATGACGTGGTTGTTGGTGATGATCTCGCCGTCGGCGGTGATGATCACGCCGGATCCGGTGGACTGCCCGGCGTTGGTGGTCGCGTTGACCTCCACGATGCTCGGTGAGACGGCCTGGGCGACGCCGGCGACGGTGCCCTTGCTGCTCTGGGCGACGGTGGTTCCGGTGACCGCGGGCCCGCCGCCGGCGGTGTCGTTGCCGGTGACCCGCTGCACGAGCACGGAGGCACCGCCGCCGATGACCGCGGCGGCGATGGCGACGGCGGCGATGAGCGCGACGGGCCGCTTGGCCCTGGCCCGCACAGGCGCGGGCTCATGGAACGGCGGCGGCGGGTGGGCGCCCGCGCCGTACGGCTGGTGCTGCGGCGGCCGAGGCTGCTGCGGATAGCTGTAGTTGTCCGTCATGGCGCTTACTGTCGGCCCTGTACATGAGAGCCGCCTGAAGGTGCGCTGAGAAGCCCGACAGAAGAAGGCACCGGGTTCGTGGTTCCGTGGGCCAGGGGGCGTTGGTGGTTGCTGCCGGTGGGGGGTCTCGCGGGCGAATCCCGCCGGCCGCATCGCGGGCTGCCCGGGTCGGTTTCGCGGGCGAATCCCGCGCACCGCAGCGTGTCCGGGTGAGGGGCCGTGAAGGGTCGGCCCCGCAGGCGCTTGGCGGTCAACACCGAGTGACCGATACGGACCCCTCATCGCCGTCGACGCCGAGGAGTCGGGCCCGTAGGGGCTCCGGAACTCGCCAGATGCGGCACCGGCGCACCCGACCGCCCGAGCCCGGGCCACGGCCCCCCGGACCTCACGCCCCCCGCGCGAGCCCTACACGCACCCGCACGACCGGCGGATCACCAATCCCGAGGGGAACTGCTTCACCCTCTCCCGGCGGGACCCCGCCACCCGAAGGCCGTCGTCCAGCACCAGGTCCACCGCCGCCCGCGCCATCGCCGGGCGGTCCGAGGAGACCGTCGTCAGCGGCGGGTCCGTGAGCGCCGCCTCCTTGACGTCGTCGAAGCCCGCGACCGCCAGTTCGCCCGGGACGTCGATCCGCAGCTCCCGCGCCGCCCGCAGTACACCGATCGCCTGGTCGTCCGTCGAGCAGAAGATCGCCGGCGGCCTCTCGGGCCCGGCGAGCAGTTTGAGGGCGACGAGATACGCGTCGTAACGGTTGTAGGGGGCCTGAAACAGCCGACCCTCGACGGGCCGGCCGGACTCCAGCATCGCCCGTCTCCAGCCTTCGACGTGGTCCGCGACCGGGTCGCCGACCGCCGGGGTGTTCTCGACGCCGCCGAGGCAGGCCACGTACGCGTGCCCGTGCTCCAGGAGATGCCGCGTCGCGAGCTGCGCGCCGCCGATGTCGTCGGTCACGACCGCGACGTCGTCGATCGCCTCGGGCCGCTCGTGCAGGAGCACGACCCGCGCGTCCCACGCCTCGATCTCGGCCGCCGCCCGCTCGCTGGGGCCCTGGCTGACCAGGATCAGTCCGGACACCCGCATCCCGAGGAAGGCCCGCAGATAGTGGACCTCTCGCTCGTCGCGGTAGTCGGAGTTCCCGACGAGGACCATTTTTCCGCGCTCGGCCGCGGCCTGTTCCACCGCATGCGCCATCTCGGCGAAGAACGGCTGCCGCGCGTCCGGAACGATCATGCCTATGAGGTCGGTGCGCCGCGATGCCATCGCCTGGGCAACCCTGTCCGGCCGATAGCCCAGCTCCTTGATCGCGGCGAGTACACGCTCGCGCGTGGCCGGGGCGACCGGCCGGGGTCCGTTGTTGATGACATAGCTGACGACCGCGGTCGAAGTCCCCGCCAGTCGCGCCACATCGTCCCGCGTCACCTTGGCCACGCGCGGCAGTCTACGCGGGGTGACCTACCTCTGGGCAGGGCGTACGGCTGCTTCATGGTCCTCGGCCGGTTCCTCCGCACGGGTTACGGGTTCGGCGGCCGTACGGCCGCGCGCGGCCGCGGCTTTCGCCTTGGCCTCCTCCGCCGCGCGTTCGACCTTCTCAGGCGTGACGAAGCGGTAGCCCACGTTCCGCACGGTTCCGATCAGTGACTCGTGCTCCGGGCCGAGCTTCGCGCGCAGGCGCCGCACATGCACGTCCACCGTCCGCGTACCGCCGAAGTAGTCGTAGCCCCAGACCTCCTGGAGGAGCTGCGCGCGAGTGAAGACGCGCCCCGGGTGCTGCGCGAGGTACTTCAGGAGCTCGAACTCCTTGAAGGTCAGGTCCAGGACCCGGCCCTTCAGCTTCGCGCTGTAGGTCGCCTCGTCCACCGAGAGATCGCCGTTGCGGATCTCCATGGGGGAGTCGTCCGAGGTGATCTGCTGGCGGCCCATCGCGAGCCGCAGCCGCGCCTCGACCTCGGCGGGACCCGCTGTGTCGAGAAGCACATCGTCGATGCCCCAGTCCGCCGTGACGGCCGCCAGACCGCCCTCGGTCACCACGAGGATCAGCGGACAGCCGGGCCCGGTGGACCGCAGCAGCTGGCACAGCGACCGCACCTGCGGCAGATCGCGGCGGCCGTCGACGAGGATCACATCGGCACCGGGGGTGTCGACGAGAGCCGGTCCTTCGGCCGGAGCCACCCGGACGTTGTGCAGGAGCAGTCCGAGGGCGGGCAGCACCTCCGTCGACGGCTGGAGGGCATTGGTCAGGAGCAGCAGAGAACTCATCGCGCCCCACCTGCCCGGGTCGTCCTGCGGTTGTGCACGGTTCGCTCGCCCATAACGTCGGTTCCTCCTCGGTCCCTGCGAGGACGTTGCGGCACTGCTTCGTACGGTGGCTCCCGCGCCCTGAGAGCCTTGTTCACCTGCCTGTAACAACGGCCGGAAAACACGAAAGGACCCGGGGGCGTCGTTGCCCGGATCCTCTGCCCAGCAGAATAACCCACATGAGTTCCCTGTCAGAGGGTCCATTTCACACTTCGGACGTCTCCTCGACCACTGACGGTCCTCGGCGCGCCATCCTGAGGACCGCTGACGGCGTCCGTATCGAGGCTGTGTACGAGCCGTGCACCGCCGGTGCCGGTGAGACCGCGATCGTCGTCGCGCACGGCTTCACGGGGTCCGTCGACCGGCCGTCCGTACGCCGTGCCGCGCGGGTGTTCGCGCAGCGTGCCGCCGTGGTCACCTTCTCCTTCCGGGGCCACGGAGGCTCCGGCGGGCACTCGACGGTCGGCAACCGCGAGGTGCTCGACCTTGCGGCCGCGGTCGAGTGGGCGCGTGGATTCGGTCACACACGGGTGGTGACGGCCGGATTCTCGATGGGCGGCTCCGTGGTGCTGCGCCACGCGGCGATGCACGAAGTGGAGGTCCCCCCGTGCCCGCAGGGGCACAAGGGGGCGCACAGAGGCAACTCGGGGTCTTCCAAGCTCGAGAACGGACGCGGTCGCGGCCGTCAGTGCTCCCGCTCGTTGGTACTACCGCGGTACAGCACCTATGAGGCGGCTGCATTGGGTGGTTACGCGTCCGCTCGGCCGGCTCGTCGGCCGCTACGGCCTGGCCACCCGTATCCATCCCGGGGTGTGGGACCCGGTCCCGCTCTCCCCGGTGGAGTCCGTGCCGCTCATCGCGCCCACACCCCTGCTGATCGTCCACGGCGACCGGGACCCGTATTTCCCGCTCGACCACCCCCGGATGCTGGCCGCGGCGGGTGACGCCGAACTGTGGCTGGAGCGGGGAATGGGACATGCAGAGAACGCGGCCGACGAGGAGCTGCTGGCCCGCCTCGCCGACTGGCTGATCCGCGCGTAGCCCATCATGGAAGCCGACGAAAGGAGTGCCGTCATGGCAGCGGGAACGATCCGCTACTGGGCCGCGGCCAAGTCAGCGGCCGGGGTCGCGGAGGAGGCGTACGCGGCGGGAACGCTCGCCGAGGCGCTCGAAGCCGTGCGTGAACGGCATCCCGGAGAACTGACGCGCGTACTGCAACGGTGTTCGTTCCTCGTCGACGGTGACCCCGTCGGCACGCGCGGTCATGAGACCGTACGGCTTGCCGAGGGCGGCACGGTCGAGGTGCTCCCGCCGTTCGCAGGAGGGTGAAGCGCACAACATGAGCAGCGATCAGCAGTATCCGTACGGGCAGCAACAGCAGCCGTACCCGGAGCAGCAGCCGTATCAGCAGCAGTACCAGGACCCCTACCAGCAGCCGGTCTACGACTCGGGCTCCACGCAGACCTGGGAGGCGGAGACCTGGGACACGCAGTACCAGCCGGTCGTGCAGCACGCACAGCCCGTGCAGGCCCCGGCACCGGACGCCCAGTATCTGCCGCCGCAGGCCGCCTACCCGCTGCCGCCGGAGGCCCCGGCTCGTTCGCCCGAACCCGCGGCTGCGTACGAGCCGCCCGCCGCCGCCGACGGATACGGCGTCCCCACCACCGTCGGCAACGCTCGGATCACCGACGCCCAGCGCGCCCGCGCCGAGGGACGCTCGCCGATCATCCCGCCGGGCACCCAGCCCGCCGGGCTGACCGCCGCCCTCGGAATGCTGTTCGCCGTGTGCGTGGCCATCGGCCCGTACGCCCTGCTCCTGCCGCTCGTCCTGCTCCAGGCACTCACCGCCGCCGGCTGGTTCCGGCTGAACGGCATGTGGCCCGCCCGGCAGGGCATCGCGCTCGCCTTCGCGGGCGGCCTCGCCGCCGACGTCGTACTGCTCTCCGTGGGCCGCGAGCACGCGCCCGCCGCGATCATCGGCACGCTCGGCGTCTGGGTGCTGCTCACCCTCGTACTGCAGCTACGCAGCCACGCGGGCGCCGACGAGCGGATGTACGGCCTGATGGCGACCGTCGCATCGGCCGCGCTCGCCATCCTCGCCACCGGACATCTCGCCGCAGCGGACGAAGCCGTGGTCATCGGCGGGATCTCGGTCGCCGTGACAGTCCTGGCCCGCGCGCTGCCCCTGCAGGGTGCCGCATCCGTCGTGCTCACACTGCTGGCCGCGGCCGGAGCCGGGATCGCGGGCGGCGGTCTGACCGGCATCGGCGCCGAGGGTGCCCTGCTCGGACTCGCCGCGGGTGTCTGCGCGCTGGTCGGACTCCGGGTCGCGAGCTACGACTACCCCTCCCGCTTCGTCCACATGACGGCGGGTGTTGCCCTGCCCCTGACCGCCGCTGCCCCCGCCGTCTATCTCATCGGCCGCGCCCTGGTGTGAGCCGCGCCCCGGTGTGACCTGCGCGGCACTCCCGCCAGGAACCAAAGCCCCTGCCCCGATCGTCGATCATTCGACAGCGGGCGGCGTCCGCACTGGTTAGGCTCGCGGCGTCACGGGGGGCCGGACGGACTGGGTGGGGGACAGCGAGCAATGCGCGCACTGCGAATACTGCTGATCGTCGTGGTGATCCTCGGCGGCATCTTCGTCGCCGCCGACCGGATTGCGGTGAACATGGCCGAGTCCGAAGCGGCCGACAAGATCAAGAGCAGTCAGGGGCTGAGCTCGACCCCCGAGATCTCGATCAAGGGCTTCCCCTTCCTCACCCAGGTCATGGGCAAGGAACTCGACGAGGTCGATGTCAGCCTCGCGGGCATCACCGCCACCGCGGGCGGCCGCTCGGTCAACGTCACCGAGGTCAGGGCCGAGCTGCGCAGCGTGAAGATCGACAGCAGCTTCTCCTCCGCCGTCGCGGACCGGGCCGACGGTTCCGCCCGGATCTCCTACGCCGATCTGACGAAGGCCGCGCCCCAGGGTGCCACCGTGAGCTACGCGGGACCCGAGCGGGCCGCGAAGGGCCAGGTCAAGGTCACCGGGCCGCTCACCGACCTGCTGGAGGGCGCGGGCATCCAGGTGCCGGGCGCCTTCAAGGGCCTGCTCAAGGGCCGCACGGTCGCCGCGTACAGCACGGTCGCGCTCAAGGGCGGCAGCACGGTCCAGCTGAAGGCCGAGCCGCTGCCGAGGCTGCCGCTGCCGGGCTTCGACGCGAAGCTGCGGAAGGTCATCGACTACGACCTGAAGATCGCCGGGATGCCGTCGAGCGTCAAGCTCGACAAGGTCGAGGCGACGGACGCGGGCCTGCGCTTCTCGGGCATGGGCACGAACGTCTCCCTGGCGGGCTAGCGTCTCCCCGGCGGGCCGGCGCCTCCCTCCCTGACAGGCCGGGCGTCTCCCTGACGGGCCGGCAAGGTCTGCCGTCGGCCGCATGGTGAGACGCCCCCGTTCGCTGGGTAGAAAGCACACGGACGGATTCTGCGCCAGGGGCGGGTCGGGGCCGTCCGGGCCCATCTCTCGTACCACATAGTGGACGATCGCGTCTCAGTATCCGACACGCCGGTGACATGGCGGCCGAACCGTCCCTACGATCGGACGCATGAAGCGACAGGCGGATCTCACGAAGCGGCGGGCAGTAGACCTGTGCCGCGTCGCCGCCATGCTCTGTCGCACCTTCTGAGCGGGAGCACGACTTCCCGCATCCCCCGGGCCCTTCGACTGTTGTCAGGGCCACCCCTCGTGCCGGTAAGCCGCGCGCTGCGCCTACCTGCACACCCTCTCTTCGCATCACCCGCCGCACCTGCCCCGGAGGAGAAAGAGCATGAGCCGCAGCGACGTCCTGGTAGACGCCGACTGGGTCGAGGCCCACATCGAGGACCCGAAGGTCGTCATCGTCGAGGTCGACGAGGACACCTCCGCGTACGACAAGAACCACATCAAGAACGCCGTCCGGATCGACTGGAAGAGCGACCTCCAGGACCCGGTCCGCCGTGACTTCGTCGACCAGGAGGGCTTCGAGAAGCTCCTGTCGGCCAAGGGCATCGCCAACGACGACACCGTCGTCCTCTACGGCGGCAACAACAACTGGTTCGCCTCGTACGCCTATTGGTACTTCAAGCTCTACGGCCACGACAGCGTCAAGCTCCTCGACGGTGGCCGCAAGAAGTGGGAGCTCGACTCCCGCGACCTGGTCGACGGCTCCGAGGTCCCGAGCCGCCCGGCCACCCAGTACAAGGCCAAGGCCCAGGACACCTCCATCCGCGCCTTCCGCGACGATGCCGTCGCCGCGATCGGCAAGCTGAACCTGGTCGACGTGCGCTCCCCCGACGAGTTCAGCGGCAAGCTGCTCGCCCCGGCGCACCTTCCGCAGGAGCAGTCGCAGCGCCCGGGCCACGTCCCGACCGCGCGCAACATCCCGTGGTCCAAGAACGCCAACGACGACGGCACGTTCAAGTCGGACGACGAGCTCAAGGCGCTCTACGCCGAGGAGCAGGTCGACCTGGCGAAGGACACCATCGCGTACTGCCGCATCGGTGAGCGCTCCGCGCTGACCTGGTTCGTCCTGCACGAGCTGCTCGGCGTCCAGAACGTCAAGAACTACGACGGCTCCTGGACCGAGTACGGCTCCCTCGTCGGCGTGCCGATCGAGCTCGGCGCCAACAAGTAATCCCTCTCCCCTCCCTCCCCGCTCACAAAGGACAGCCTCTATGTGTGGAGCAAAGGCCGGCGGCCCCGACGCTTCGACGATCAAGCCCGGCGAGACGACCATCCAGGGCAGCGTGACCCGTGACGGCGAGCCCGTCACCGGCTACGTGCGCCTGCTGGACTCGACCGGCGAGTTCACCGCCGAGGTCCCGACCTCGGCGACCGGACAGTTCCGCTTCTACGCGGCCGAGGGCACGTGGACGGTGCGCGCGCTCGTCCCGGGCGCCACGGCGGACCGTACGGTCGTCGCGCAAACCGGTGGCCTGGCCGAGGTGGCCATCGCCGTCTGAGTCATCTCGTACTGGCCGAAGGGCCGCACCCCAGGGGGTTGGACGCTTTCCTGGAACCGGGTGCGGCCCTTCGGTCGTGCCGGTTTCCGGTCGTACGCTGAAGACATGTACGCGCGGCGCCGTCACGCCTACTTCCTGATGATGGGCGGATGCCTGGTCCTGTTCGTGTCCGCCTGGGCTTTTGTGCGTCTGTGGTCGGTCCCCGCCGCCGTCGGCATGTGCGTCGTCGCCATGGTCATCCCGCCGATCGCCGCGATGGTCGCCAATGCGCGCGGGCCCGAGGACCGCTGGTGGGACGATCCGTCCGGGGATCCGAAGTCCGACGAGTGGTGGGACGAACTCGACGGCAAGAAGCGACCCTAGGTCGCCACCAGGAGGTACGGCGGGGCGTCGGGCGCCCTTTTCGGCAGCCGTCAGTAGACGAGCGCCTGGACGCCGTCCGGCATGATCTCGCTGACGAAGACCTGCGCGCCCGCGATCCGTACGCCGTCGAGCACATCGTTCTCCGTGATGTCCCGCCGTGCCGCGCACTGGGTGCAGAGCGTGATCTGTCCCGCCGCCAGAATCGAATCGATCAGATCGGGCAGGGGCGCCGCATGCGGCAGCTCGAACTCCGCTGCCCGGCCGGGCAGCGCGAACCACGAGGACTCGCCGGTCAGCCAGAGCGACACCTCCACCCCGCTGGCGACGGCGACGGCCGCCACCGTGAAGGCCTGCGAGCAGCGTTCGGGCGCGTCGGCGCCGGCGGTCACCTTGATCACGAGCTTCTTCGACATGCCCGAACTGTAATCCCGGGCCGCACAACCCCGTCCGTACCTCGGTGGTCTGTGCTGTGCACAGGTAACGGGATCTGTGTCTCATGTCCCGTGGGGGGACCTTTTGGATACGCCAGAAATACGTCCTGAGCGGCAGAAACCGCCTCGCCCGCCGCGCAGGCGGGGCCGTACGACCCTACTGATCGCGGGCGCGGCGGCGCTCGGTGTGGTCTCCGGTGTCGTCACCGGTTACGCGGTCCAGTTCGACCGTGAGCCGACTCCGCTGCCGCCGCTGTCGCAGCCGGACCTGCGTGACTCGAAGACTCTTCCGGCCGGCCCGGGTACCACAGCGCAGTCGGTCAATGTGAACCGCCGGGTCAAGACAGACGGCGATCTGCGCAAGCTGCTGCTGAAGAAGCCGAAGGGCGCCAAGGCCGCCACGTCGCTGTCCGACGGCTGGACGAGCCTCGTCGAGTACTCGGGTGCCTACGACAAGCCCGACCGCATGTTCCAGGAGATGGTGAACGACGATTCCCGCCGGATCGCCACGGCCTCCTGGGAGGAGCGTGGCGAGGTCTTCGTCACCGTCAACCTGATCCAGTTCCGCGACGACGACGTCCTCGCCGCCCGTGAGTGGGGCAGCGGCCAGCAGGGTTACATGGCCATGGAGGGCCACGCCGGAAACAGCGGCCGGCCGATCCCCGGCAGCGGCAACGGACGGGTCTACGTCTACGACAAGCCGATCCGCCAGGCCGGTTACGAGCCGCTCTACCGGGCCAGGGTCATCGCCCAGCGCGGTGATGTCGTCATGGAGATCTGGTACCTGAACAACGCCCGCGAAGTCTCCGCGAAGGCCGTGATGTCCCTCGCCAAGCAGCAGTTGGAGCGTCTGTGACCGAGCAGCCGGCCACCCCCGGGACTCCGGAGTCCGAGGAATCGGCCCCGGAAATACTCGCCACCCCCAAGGAGCCCCGCCGCATCAACCGCAGGCTGGTCGTCGGCATGTGTGCCGTGCTCACTCTGGCGGTCGTCGCGGGCGGCAGCCTCTGGGCACTGGACAGGCTCGGCGAAGCCGACCGCACCGCGCCCACCGTCGTCTGGGCGGAGCCGAAGGGCCGGTCCGCGGGTGACGACAAGGCCACGCCGCCCAAGGGGCTCGCCGCCCGGTTGCTGCCGGTGCCGGACGGGTACGAACCGGGCCCGGACATCGGCGAGTACGGGAATGACACCGTCCTCAACAAGAGGCAGGCCATCGCCGTGTTCAAGGATGGCGGGCGCGGTCTGCCCTCCGATCAGCGCAATCAGAGCAACAAGGCGATCGACAAGCTGAACCTTCAGGGTGTCGCGATGCGCAGCTACCGGATCAGCAAGGGCGGGCTCGTCATCGAGACCCGGCTCGCGCAGATCCGGAACGCCGGGAAGGGCCGCGAACTGGCGAACTTCCAGAGCGAGTTCGCGGACGCTCTCGGCATCTTCCGCAAGGGGCCCGCGATCCAGGGCTTCAAGAACGCCCGGTGCTTCCTGATGCCCAAGGCCTCCAAGGCGAAGCTCGACGCCATGTTCTGCAGCGCCTACCAGGGCGATGTGCTGGTGAGCGCGACCGCGTACGGCGTCAAGCCGCTCGACACCAAAGAGGCAGTGACGATGCTCTCCAAGCAGCTCGAACTTCTGAAGTCTCCCGGGGAGTACGTGTGACCGGTCAGATGCCCAATACGCCGCCGACGCCCCCGCTGCCGGATGCTCCGCCGGAGCCTGAGCCCGGTGCGGCGCCCGTGCCCGAGGCGCAGCCGGAGCCCGCGCTCGACGAGGTGGCCGCGACCGCGACCGCGACCGAGGTCGCGCCCGAGCCCGCGCCCAAGTCCGAGCGCCGGAGACTGCGTGCTGCACTGCGCTGGACCGCCGCCGTGCTCGTCTTCGCCACCCTCGGTGCCGGTGCCGCATACGGCATCACCGAGCAGGCCCGTACCGACGTCCCCGGCCTCAGCACCAAGGACGACGGCCGCTGGGTCTATCCGAAGCTGACGATGCCGGCACTTCCGGCGGGCGCCGGGCTGCCGTTCGACAAGGGCAACACAGGTCAGATCCACTACGCGGGCCTGGGCGCGCTGCTGCTTCCGGCGCCCGAGGGCGCGAAGGTCGCCCCGGCGGCCGGCAAGAACCTCGTGTCGGCGGACCGCTTCCTCTCGGAATACCCCGAGGAGGACCGGGACGGCATGAAGGAGGACCTCACCGACGGTGGTCTCCTGGACATCGCGGCCCGCAGCTGGACCATGCCGGATGCCACCTCGACCCGGATCTACCTGGTCCGCTTCCGGTCGGGCGGCTTCGCCCGCGCGTTCAACATCAATCACCTCGGAGGGGACCTCAACGCCACCTATCCGGTCAACGGTGTCGAGGACACCGCGCCGATGGACGAGTCCTACCCGGCCGATGCGACGGTCCCCTCGACGGAGCACATGCTGTACGACGAGGCGGCACCCCATGGCCCCCTTCACGTCCGGCACGCGTACATCACGGCGGGCGACACGATCGCGCTGATCGTCCAGTCGAGGAAGGGCACGGCCGCTGCCGTCCCCTTCCACCAGACCGTCATCCTGCAGAACCAGCTCCTCGGCTAGGTTCGGTCCGGTCGGCCGCAGGCTCTGAGGCCGACACGACCCCGCCGGCCCGCTTGCCGCACCTCACGAAGAGGGCCGGGCGCCCACCCATTAGGCTGGGCCCCGGCCCTTTTACCGCTCACCCGCTCACCCGAGGAGCACCCCGTGCTTGAGGCATTCTTCGAAGCCCTTCTGGCCCTGGTCTGCGTCGGCGTCGTCGCCTTCGCCGGTCTGACCGTGAAGAAGCTGTACCAGGGTCAGCGCTAGTCACACCCGTATCTCTACAGATCGCCAGAGCTGCTCATGATCGAGATTCCGTCCGACCTGAACCCGGACCTCGTCCCCCTCGCATTCCTCCTCGGTACCTGGGAGGGCGTGGGCGTTTCCGATTTCCCGGGGGCCGAGAAGTGCAACTTCGGCCAGTCCGTCACCTTCAGCCACGACGGCCGGGACTTCGTCGAGTACGTCTCCCACACCTGGGTCCTCGACGCCGAGGGCAGCAAGGTCAAGGCCCTGGAGTCCGAGTCCGGCTACTGGCGTATCGACTCCGACCGCAAGATCGAGATCGTCATGGCCCGTGACCAGGGCGTCGTCGAGGTCTGGTACGGCGAGCTCGCCGAGAAGAAGCCGCAGATCGACCTGGTGACGGACGCGGTGGCGCGTACCAGTGCCTCCGGCCCGTACAGCGGTGGCAAGCGGCTGTATGGCTATGTGAAGGGCGACCTGATGTGGGTGGGCGAGAAGTCCACGCCGGAGGTCCCGCTGCGGCCGTACATGTCGGCGCACCTGAAGAAGGTCCTCTCCCCGGAGCAGGTCGAGGCGTGGGCCAAGGACCTGGGCGACCTCCCCGACGACGGAATCGCCTTCTTCAAGTAGCGAAATAGCCGGTAGCGACTCCTCGGTGGCCCTGGCCCGCGGTCAGGGCTGCCTCTGTGGACAAAGCCCGCTGCAATGCCGCCCCGCCTACACTGGTTCCGTGGTGAGCACCGACTGGAAGAGCGACCTGCGGCAGCGTGGCTACCGGCTGACCCCACAGCGTCAGCTTGTCCTCGAAGCCGTCGACAAGCTTGAGCACGCGACGCCCGACGACATCCTCTCCGAAGTGCGCAAGACCGCGTCCGGCGTGAACATCTCCACCGTCTACCGCACCCTGGAGCTCCTCGAAGAGCTCGGCCTGGTCTCCCACGCCCACCTCGGCCACGGCGCCCCCACCTACCACCTCGCCGACCGCCACCACCACATCCACCTGGTCTGCCGGGACTGTACGAATGTGATCGAGGCGGATGTCGAAGTCGCGGCGGACTTCACCGCGAAGCTGCGCGAGACTTTCGGCTTCGAGACGGACATGAAGCACTTCGCGATCTTCGGCCGCTGCGAGACGTGCACCGCCGAAGCGACGGCTACCGAGTCGTAGGCTTACCGCATGAAAAGCCCTCTGCTGTCCCTGCCGGGCGCCGTCGCCGCCGAAGGACATGACGAAGGAGTCGCCGCGCACTACGGCGACCTGTTCCGCGAACAGCGTGCCCTCGCGGACGGCACCGGCCTCGTCGACCTCTCGCACCGCGGTGTCGTCACCGTCACAGGTGACGACCGGCTGAGCTGGCTGCATCTGCTGCTCACCCAGCATGTGAGCGAACTCCCGCCGGGGCAGGCCACCGAGGCGCTGATCCTCTCCGCGCACGGCCACATCGAGCACGCGCTGTATCTCGTCGACGACGGCGAGACGGTCTGGGCCCATGTCGAGCCCGGCACTCAGGAGGCGCTGATCGGCTACCTGGAGTCGATGAAGTTCTTCTACCGGGTCGAGGTGGCCGACCGCACCGAGGACTTCGCCGTGGTGCATCTTCCCGCCGGCTCCATCGCCAAGGCGCCCGAGGGTGTGGCCGTACGGGAGACCGCGCACGGCCGCGATCTGTTTCTGCCGCGCGCCGGCCTGGAGCCGTACGCGGCTCAGAACGGCCCGGCGATCGGGATCCTGGCGTACGAGGCGCTGCGCATCGAGAACCACCGCCCCCGCCTCGGCTTCGAGACCGACCACCGCACCATCCCGCACGAGGTGGGCTGGATCGGCAGCGCGGTCCACCTCCAGAAGGGCTGCTACCGCGGCCAGGAGACCGTCGCACGTGTCCACAACCTGGGGAAGCCGCCGCGTCGCCTGGTCTTTCTGCACCTGGACGGCAGCGAGGTGCACCTGCCGCCCCACGGGACCCCGCTCCGGCTCGCGTCGGACGGCGCGGAGGGCCGCCAGCTGGGCTTTGTGACCACGTCCGCCCGCCACCACGAGCTCGGCCCGATCGCCCTGGCGCTCGTCAAGCGCAATGTGCCCGTGGACGCGGAGCTGCTGGCCGGAGACACGGCGGCGGCGCAGGAACCCGTCGTCGAGCCGTAGCTCCGGCCTCTCGCCCTAGACCTCGATGATCACGGTGAACGGGCCGTGGTTCGTGAGCGAGACGCGCATGTCCGCCCCGAACCGGCCCGTCCGTACCGTCGCGCCCAGCGCCCGCAGTTGTGCCACCACCTCGTCGACCAGCGGCTCGGCCACCTCACCGGGCGCGGCCGCGTTCCAGGTGGGGCGGCGGCCCTTACGGGCGTCCCCGTAGAGAGTGAACTGCGAAATCACCAGCAAGGGCGCATTCACGTCCGAGCAGGACTTCTCCCCCTCCAGAATCCGCACCGACCAGAGCTTGCGGGCCAGCTGCGCCGCCTTCTCCTCGGTGTCCTCGTGGGTGACTCCCACCAGCACACACAGTCCTTCGCCGACGATCTCGCCGACCGTCTCGCCCGCCACGACGACGCTCGCGCCGTCCACCCTCTGCACCACCGCACGCATACAGACCAACCTATCTGGGGCTGAACGGGTGCAGAGCACCTGCGTCAGGTGCGCAGGGAGTGGCACGATGCATGAAGGCGGTGCTTCCCCCGGGCTCTCCGGGCCCGGGGGAGACCACATGCACCGGTCGAGGGGACGGACATACGCATATGAGCACTTCTGGCGCCGGGCAGCCGCTGCCCGGTCCCGTAACCACGCCTGCATCCTGGGTCGGGACGACGTGTGCGGTGCGGCCGCCCGTGCAGCGCATCTCCGGCGCCCTGCCGGAGCCCCCGCACTACGACCTCCCCGCCCTCCGGCTGCCCGAACTGCGCACCCTGCGACGCGACTCGCATCGCGACGAGGCGGATCTGAGCTATGTACGACGGCTGCTGCAGGGACGGATCGACATCCTGCGGGCCGAACTGTCCCGGCGCAGCGACCCGCAGGCCCCGGTCGTCCCTGAATCCCCGGTCGTGGACCGGCTGTCGGAGATCCTGGCGGACGCGCCCTCGCGGCATCGCTCCTCCGCCCGCCATGTCACGCTCTCGACGCCGCACAACGAGGAGTACCGGCGGCTTGCCGCCGACATGCTCGCCGATGTCGAGCTCTCGGATCTCGACGCCCGTACGGACGAGGAACTGCACGCGGCGATGGGTCGGCTGATCCGTTACGAACAGCAGGTCTCCCGCCGCCGTCAGCTGCTCCAGCGGACCGCGGACGACTGCAGCGCGGAGATCGCCCGCAGGTACCGAGAAGGCGAAGCGCAAGTGGACGACCTGCTCACCTGACGCGACTGATCGCACCACGTCTTCCGGGAGCGGGTCCACGCCCCGGAGGGCCGGGTCAAAACTCGGATGCGGGCCGGTCGGCGTTCGGCCTAGCGTGGCCGCATGAGCGTCGAAACCCGCGTCATCGCCGAGTCCGAGTACCCCGACTGGCTGCGAGCACTGAACACAGGCTTTCTGCGGCCGCCGGTGATCTCGGACGAGGAGGTCGCGTCGCGTCGGCCGCACACTGACCTCGCGCGGGTGCGCGGCGCGTTCGACGAAGGCCGCTGCGTTGCGACGTTCCGCTCCTTCGAGCAGCAGCTCACGACCGTGGGCGGCGCCGCGCTCCCCGCGAGCGCCGTCTCGAACGTCACGGTCTCGCCCACCCACCGCCGCCGTGGTCTGCTCAGCCGCATGATGGCCGCGGACCTCGCCGAGGCGAAGGAACGCGGCGACGTCGTGTCCACGCTGATCGCCGCTGAGCACCCGATATACGGGCGCTACGGGTTCGGCCCCGCCACCTGGGTGACCGAATGGGCGGTCGACGTCCCCCGCACCGGCCTCGACCGCCGTTGGTCGGGCCCCGCCGACGGCGGCCGTATCGACCTGGTGGACGGCGCCGACGTACGCAAACTCGGCCCGGACCTGCATGCGCGGTTCGCGGCCGTGCAGCCGGGCGCGGTGAGCCGCAGCGAGCGCTGGTGGCAGCAGAACACGGGCCAGGTACAACTGCCCGGCCAGCCCTGGACG
Organism: Streptomyces sp. SLBN-118; assembly: GCF_006715635.1. NCBI lineage: Bacteria > Bacillati > Actinomycetota > Actinomycetes > Kitasatosporales > Streptomycetaceae > Streptomyces > Streptomyces sp. SLBN-118. The sequence goes on along the minus strand of NZ_VFNP01000002.1, from coordinate 3,641,493 downwards.
GAGCCCTACTACGCGGTCTACCGCTCCGCGTCCGGAGAGATCGAGGGCCTGCTCGCCTATGAGTCGGACGACAAGTGGGGCGACGCCAAGCAGCCGCTGAACACCGCGACGGTGCGCGAACTGCTGGCGCTGACGCCTGCCGCCGAGCGCGCGCTGTGGCACTACGTTTGCTCGGTCGACTGGATAACCACGGTCAAGTCGGGCCACCGCGCTCCGGACGACCTGCTGCCGCTGCTGCTCCCGGACCCGCGCGCGGCGCGGATCCTGACGCACGCGGACTTCCTGTGGGTGCGGATCCTGGATGTCGTACGGGCTCTGGAGGCGCGTACGTACGCCACGGCCGCGACCCTGGTCCTGGATGTCCAGGACTCCGCGGGCCTTGCGGGCGGCACCTTCCGGCTGGACGCCTCACCGGAGGGGGCGGCGTGCGCCCCGTCGGTCGAGTCGCCCGATCTGACGCTGGATGTACGGGAGTTGGGCGCGCTGTACCTGGGTGACGAGTCGGCGGTCAGGCTTTCGGCACTGGGTCTGGCGGCCGAGGGAACGCCGGGCGCTGCGGCCGTGGCGGACGGATTGTTCCGTACGTCGCGACGGCCCTGGTGCCCGGACGTGTTCTGACGTCCGGACCAGGTCTCCGCCGCCGCCCGCTGCCGGCGGAACTGGTGGGCGGGTAGCCGCGATCAGGCGCCGACGGTCCCGTCGATGCCTTCGCGCAGGAAGTCGGCGTGGCCGTTGTGGCGGGCGTATTCATGGATCAGGTGCAGCATCACCAGCCGCAGCGACACGTCCTCGCCCCATCTGGCCTGGTAGCCGGTCACATCCAGCGACTTCGCCTGCGCCTCGATCCGGCGCGAGTGCTCGACCTCCGACTGCCAGGCCTCGAAGGCTTCCGAGCGGGTCGACGCGCTCGCGTCGTACGCCACCTGGTAGTCGTTCTCGTCCGACCAGACGAGCGGTATCTCCTCACCGTTGATCACGCGGCGGAACCAGGTCCGCTCCACCTCGGCCATGTGCCGCACCAGTCCGAGCAGCGAGAGCGTCGACGGCGGCATCGACTGCCTGCGCAGTTCCTCGTCGCTCAGCCCCTCGCACTTCATGGCGAGCGTCGCGCGGTGGAAGTCCAGAAAGGCCCTGAGCGTCTCGCGCTCGCTTCCGGTGAGGGGCGGGCCGATGCGTTCGTCGGTCACTTCGGATTCCTTTCGGCGCAGGGAAACTTCGCTGCTTTTCTCAGCTGGTGATTCTTGAGATGAGAGAACGCGTCTCACGGTGTCCGCGAGGCCTCGGTCAGCTGCTGACGTAGGCCGCGAGGTGCTCGCCGGTGAGGGTGGAGCGGGCGGTGACGAGGTCGGCGGGGGTGCCCTCGAAGACGATCTTGCCGCCGTCGTGGCCGGCGCCGGGGCCGAGGTCGATGATCCAGTCGGCGTGCGCCATGACCGCCTGGTGGTGCTCGATGACGATGACCGACTTACCGGCGTCGACGAGCCGGTCGAGCAGGCCGAGCAACTGCTCGACGTCGGCGAGGTGCAGGCCGGTGGTCGGCTCGTCGAGGACGTAGACGCCGCCCTTCTCGGCCATGTGGGTGGCCAGCTTGAGCCGCTGACGTTCGCCGCCGGACAGTGTGGTGAGCGGCTGGCCGAGGCTGAGGTAGCCGAGCCCGACATCGGCGAGCCGGCCGAGGATGCGATGCGCGGCAGGCGTGTGCGCGTCGCCGTCGCCGAAGAACTCCTCCGCCTCGGTCACCGACATCGCGAGCACCTCGCTGATGTCACGGCCGCCGAGGTGATAGTCGAGGACCGAGGCCTGGTACCGCTTGCCTTCGCACTCCTCGCAGGTGGCGGTGACGCCGGCCATCATCCCCAGGTCGGTGTAGATGACGCCCGCGCCGTTGCAAGTGGGGCAGGCGCCCTCGGAGTTGGCGCTGAACAGCGCCGGCTTCACGCCGTTGGCCTTCGCGAACGCCTTGCGGATCGGGTCGAGCAGACCGGTGTATGTCGCCGGGTTGCTCCGCCTGGAGCCGCGGATCGCAGTCTGGTCGACCGACACCACACCCGCGCCGGGCGGGATCGAGCCGTGGATCAGCGAGCTCTTGCCCGAGCCCGCGACGCCGGTGACCACGCAGAGCACCCCGAGCGGGACGTCGACGTCCACGTCCTGCAGGTTGTGGGAGGTGGCGCCGCGGATCTCCAGCGTGCCGCTCGGCGTGCGCACCTGCGGTTTGAGCGACGCCCGGTCCTCGAGATGGCGGCCGGTGATCGTGTCGCTGGCCCGCAGCCCGTCGACGGTGCCCTCGAAGCACACGGTGCCGCCCTCGGTCCCCGCGCCGGGGCCGAGGTCGACGACATGGTCGGCGATCGCGATGGTCTGCGGCTTGTGCTCCACCACCAGCACCGTGTTGCCCTTGTCCCGCAGTTGCAGCAGCAGGTCGTTCATCCGCTGGATGTCATGGGGGTGCAGGCCGATGGTGGGCTCGTCGAAGACGTAGGTCGTGTCGGTGAGCGAGGAGCCGAGGTGGCGGATCATCTTGACCCGCTGCGCCTCGCCGCCGGACAGCGTGCCGGACGGCCGCTCCAGTGAGAGGTAGCCGAGGCCGATCTCCACGAACGAGTCGAGGCTGTGCTGCAGTGCGGTGAGCAGCGGTGCCACCGACGGCTCTTTGAGACCGCGGACCCACTCGGCCAGGTCGCTGATCTGCATCGCACAGGCGTCGGCGATGCTGATCCGCTTGATCTTCGACGACCGGGCCCCCTCGCTGAGCCGGGTTCCGTCGCACTCGGGGCAGGTGGTGAACGTCATCGCCCGCTCCACGAACGCCCGGATGTGCGGCTGCAGCGCGTCGATGTCCTTGGACAGGAACGACTTCTGGATCTTCGGGATCAACCCCTCGTACGTCAGGTTGATGCCCTCGACCTTGATCTTGGTCGGTTCCTTGTGGAGGAGGTCGTGGAGCTCCTTCTTGGTGTACTTGCGGATCGGCTTGTCCGGGTCGAGGAAGCCACAGCCGGCGAAGATGCGGCCGTACCAGCCGTCCATGCTGTAGCCGGGGATGGTGAGCGCCCCCTCACCCAGCGACTTGCTGTCGTCGTAGAGCTGGGTCAGGTCGATGTCGGAGACCGTGCCCCGGCCCTCGCAGCGCGTGCACATGCCGCCGGTGCGGGTGAAGGTCGCTTTCACCGCCTTCTTGGCACCGCGCTCGACGGTGATCGCACCGCTCGCCCGGACCGAGGGGACGTTGAAGGAGTACGCGCCGGGCGGGCCGATGTGCGGCCGCCCGAGCCGGCTGAAGAGGATGCGCAGCATCGCGTTGGCGTCGGTGGCGGTGCCGACGGTGGAGCGGGGGTCGGCGCCCATCCGCTCCTGGTCGACGATGATCGCGGTCGTGAGGCCGCCGAGTACGTCGACCTCGGGCCGCGCCAGCGTCGGCATGAAGCCCTGCACGAAGGCGCTGTAGGTTTCGTTGATCAGCCGCTGCGACTCCGCGGCGATGGTGTCGAACACCAGAGAGCTCTTGCCCGAGCCGGAGACGCCGGTGAACACCGTCAGCCTGCGCTTGGGGATCTCGACGCTGACGTCCTTGAGGTTGTTCACGCGCGCGCCGTGCACGCGGATCAGATCGTGGCTGTCGGCAATGTGCGGCGCAGGCGACTGAGTGTCCGCCCTCTTGGCCGTGCTCATCGTGTCTCCATCTTTTGCGCAGGGCAGGTTTCGCGGTGTCCGTCGGCGCCGCCTGGCTCGGTCTGATCAGCTTCGAGCGTACGTCCGGTTCCCGTTCTCTTCGGGGAGATGCGGAAACAGCGGTACGAGGTGGTCTGCGCACGCGGGTTGCAGCCGGTGTGCGCGGCGACCGCCCGTCGAGTACGTCGAGCGTCAGGGCATCGAGCACCTTGCCGTCCCGATCGCGGAGGATCAAACTCCTCGGTCCGGGTCACCCCAGGTTCTCCCGGAAGCCCTGGCGCCACGACGGATAGCGCAGCTCCCAGCCGAGCTCCCGCTTGGCCTTGGCGTTGGAGAAGCCGCGCCCCTCGGTCATCATCGTCACCACCAACTCCCCGGCCACCAGCCGGGCCAGCCACTTGGGGATGCGCAGCGGCGGCTTCGCCCCCGCGCACGCAGCCACATAAGGCAGCCACTCGCTGGCCGGGGCGGGCTCGTCGTCGACGATGCTGAACACACCCTTCGCCTTCTGCTCCACGGCCAGGACGGTGGCGCTCGCCGCGTCGTCGAGATGCACCCAGGACGTGTAGCCGGTGCCTCCCCCGACCAGCGGGAACTGCCGCTTGCGCACGAACCCGACGAGGTCGTCGGTGGCGCCCGGCCCGTAGAACCCGCCGTAGCGCAGGACCGCGCCGCCGGCTTTGACGACCACGTCCTCGAGGTGGCTGATCGCCTCCGCCGCTGTGCGGAACTTCCCCGTCTCCAAGGGCAGCGGATCCTCCTCCGTCTTCACCCATCCACCCTCGCGGGCGCCGTTCCAGATGCCGGCGCTCTGCGCGACGACGTGGGGTACACCGGTTGCCTCGGCGGCGGCCAGCAGATGGTCCGTCCCCTCGGAGCGCAGCCGATTGGTGGTGGCGAAGAATCGATCGAAGTGCCTCATATTGGGCTTGCCGGCGTGCGCCGGGGAAATTGCCGTCATCTGGTTGACGATGACGTCCGGCCGGGCGGCCGCCACCGCTTCACCGACGGACATCGCATCCAGCCCGTCCATCACGACGCCGTCCGCCCCCAGCTGCTCCAGCACGCCCAGCTTCGCCGCGCTCGTGGTCGAAGCTGTCACCTGGTGGCCACGGGCCACGAGCTGCGGCACCAGCCGCTTCCCCATGACCCCGCTCCCACCTGCCACGAACACCCGCATGACCATCACCCTCCTGATTCCGGATTCTGTCTCTGCAACTACAGACGAGACAGCCCGACCGTCTGTGACATGCGAGGGGTGACCCATCTCGCCGAAGGTGAGGCAGGGCAGCACTCCGACACGGCCCCGACCAGTCCTGCAGTCCCGGGAACCATGTACCAGACCTCCATATGTCCAAGATCCCACCCAAGTTGGATCTTTTCGCGGCCCGCGACGGGAAGGATTTCTGCCCAGGATGCGCATCCCCGCAGGCCGGACCGACCTGCGGCATCTCTGCAGATCCCGGGGAGGATCGTGAACCTCAAGAAGCTCGCCGCCGCCACTGTCGGCGTCGGCATGACCCTGTCGGCCACCGTGGTCGGTTTTGCAACACCGGCCGCGGCCACACAGACGTGCAACACCTGGAAGTCCGGCGACCGCGCGACCGGTTACGCCAAGTGCTCCGGGGGAAACACCCGCTTCAGCGAGCACCGCGTGAAGGTGGTCTGCATCTCCCCTCGCGGGACGCAGCACACCATCTACGGCGCCTGGGTCAGCACCCGCAACAAGAAGACGTCGAAGGCCGTCTGCACCACCGACCCGGTGCGCACGGGCATCGAGGTCTACCGGCTCAGCGTCGAGACGAACGAACCGTTCTGATCGGGCCCGTCGCCCACCGGTGAGAAACGCATGGAGAGCCCCTGCCGCCACTGGCCGGGGGCTCGGCCGTATCGCGGCGACTGGACCGGCGCACCAAGCAGCACCGTCCGGCTTACGCCTGCTGCTCATGCCCTGTTTCTCAGGCCTGTGACATGCGCCGAAGCCTCGGCCGTCCTGAGGCCACCCGCTCCGTCGGCGGCGGTGGCCGAAGAGGAGGCGGACCCCGGGTCCAGGGCGTCACGGACGGCGGTCAGGATGTCCTCGGTGTCGGCGCCGAGCGCTCGGGCAGCGGAGGTGAAGTCACGGGCCAGAGTGGTGAGTTGGTCGATGTCGTGGGCGTGCGGCTCGGGCGGGAGTGCCGCGACCCGGGTGCCCGCGCCGCGGCGGGTGCGGATCAGCGCGGCGCCCTCCAGCTCGCGGTAGGCGCGGGCCACGGTGCCCGGCGCCAGACTGAGGTCGGCGGCGAGCTGGCGCACGGTCGGCAGGCGCTCGCCCTCGGCCAGCCGGCCGGTGCGGATCAGCGCGGCCAGCTGTGCACGGATCTGCTCGTACGGCGGTACCTGGCTGGTGGTGTCGACGCGGACGGCGGGGTCACTCATCGTCGTACGTCCCGTCGTCGGCTGCCTCGTCGTCGACTGCCCGGGGTGCCACCACGGTGACCAGGGACCATCCGAAGGTGAACAGGCTCAGCAGGCCCAGGGGGCAGGTCACCACGATGGTGGCGGCGCCCAGCGGGCCCGCGCAGGCCGTCTCCTCAGTGAGTGCGACGAAGATCATCAGAACGACGAGCAGCACCTGGCTCGACACCAGCAGCCCCCAGGCTCCGGTGATCGCCCACGCGCGGTCGCGGCGCTGCTGGTCGTCGCCCGGGCTGTGGGCGATACGGCGCAGGGCCCAGACGCAGACCGGGGTTCCGACCGCGAGGGCGGCGAACATCGGGCCGCTTGATACGGACGGACTCCCGTACCGGGGCGTCGTCAAGACTCCGCGTCAGGACCGGGCGAGGACACAGAACTCGTGGCTCTCCGGGTCGGCCAGGCACGTCCACGGGACGTCGCCCTGGCCGACGTCGAGGTCGGTGGCGCCGAGGGCCCGCAGCCGGGCCACCTCCGCCGCCTTGTCGTCACCGGGGTCCGGCACCAGGTCAAGATGGACGCGGTCCGGCACAGTCTTCACGCCGGTGCGGACGAACTCGAGATACGGGCCCACGCCCTTGGCGGAGCGCCACACCGCGTGATCGTCGGTCACCTCGTGCAGGGTCCAGTCCATCGCCTCGTCCCAGAACCGGGCCATGGCCCGGGGATCCGCGCAGTCGACCACCACACGGGCGATCGGCCCGGTGTCCCGGTAGATCTCCCGAGGCTCCAGCACACAGAACTCGTTGCCCTCCGGGTCGGCGAGGACCGTCCACGGCACCTTGCCCTGGCCCACGTGGGCGGGTGTCGCGCCGAGGGTTTTCAGGCGCGCGACCAACTCCGCCTGATGCGCCGCGGAGGCGGTGGCGAGATCGATGTGCACACGGTTCTTTGTCGTGGTCTTGGGTTCCGGGACGGCAATGACGTCGACGCAGACGCCGACCGGGTCCAGCCAGTCGAAGCCGACGGGTTGAGCGGCGGTCGCGCCGGGTTCCGAGCTGGTAGCACGCCAGCCGAGCGCCTCCGCCCAGAACCGGCCGACCGCCGAGTCATCAAGAGCCTTTATGTTCACCAGGACAGGTCGCAGCGTCATGCCGGAGATCCTTGCACCCGCTCTGCAACGACGTCCGCTCGAATCCCTGTTGCGGTCCGTCAGTCCGCCACTGGCCAGTTGAGCTCGGTACGCAGGTCACGCGGGTCCATGTCCGGGGACGGCTGCGTGACGTAGGTTTCCCACCTGTCCTCCCCGGCGGCCAGTCCACGCAATCGCATCCAGGAGTGCAGCCGTTCCCAGGAGGAACCGAGGCCGTCGAACGACCCGATGTGCGTCAGCCGCGCGACCCGCCCTCCGGGAAGCGAACCGACCACGACCCCGGCCTCCGGCTGCACCGCCCGGTCCGTGACGAACCCGACCTCCAGGTCCAGGGTCTGACCCGGCGACCCGTGGTAGAGGCCGAAGGCGGGGCTCAGCATGGTGATCCGCTGCGCCTCGATGGTCCGGGCCAGGGCACTGAAGGAAGAATCGAAGAAGTTCCGCAGGTCGGCCATCGGGACGATTCCACGGACAACCGCTGTCGTCGCCGAGGCCAGATTCACAAGCTCCGGCTCCGCGGCAGGGGCCTCGCTGTCGGATCTGTGACTGTTCATGCCGCTCCCATCCAATCCCATCAAGTTCCAGGGCCATCCAGGACGTGTAGATGTCCCCTCTCAGTGAAGGTGAACCACGCCGAGGCCGTGGCCAGAGATGGGCCACTTTGAGTGAGACGCGATGCGGCCCGGCGTCTCAGTCAATCTGAGAATTGCCGAGCGGTGGCACCCGCCCGCCGGCACGGGCCGTGGCCCTGCGCACCAGGTGTGTGCGGGGCCACGGCCTCCGGCCGGTCAGGGCAGGATGTTTGCGCCGTTGAAGCGCAGCAGCAGGGCGAGGTCACGGATGTCGTCGTGCTGGGTCGCCCAGAGCAGGAACCGCTCGACGCCCAGCCCGAAGCCGGAGGTTCGCATCGGGTGGCGCTCGTTCATGGTGACGTACCACTCGTAGGCGGCCTCGGGAACCTCGTGCACGTCGAGGGCGCGGCGCAGGTCGGCGACGTCGGTGTGGCGCTCGCCCGCGCCGACCGTCTCGCCGACGCCGAACAGCAGGTCGGCGCTCAGCGCCTTGGTCGGGTCCTGCGGGTCGAAGGCCTGGTAGAAGGGCACGCTCAGGTGGTCGGGGTGGGTCAGCCAGACGTACCCGCCGAACTTGTCCATCAGGACGCGCTCGCCCTCGCGGGTGAGGCTCCGGCAGCCGGGCTCCAGCTCCTTGACGGCTCCGGGCAGGTCCTTCAGGATCCCGTAGGCCTCCTCGAAGGCGATCCGGGGCAGCGGGCCGCTGCCGGCCAGCTCCTCCAAGTGGTGCACCGTCCCGGCCATCCCGGTCACAGCCTCGCGGCCGTGGGTGAGCAGGGCTCCGGCCAGGTGCCGCAGATAGGCCTCGACCACCTCCATCATGTCGTCGAGGCCGCCCGCTATCTCCGCCTCACTGTGGAAGAACTGGCACAGGTGGGTCTCGTCCGCCGCCTCGCCCCGGAAGGACGGCATCAGGTAGTAGGAGCCCTCCGGGGCTAGCCGGCAGCCGAACTCCAGGACGAACTGCATCGAGTCGGCAAGGTAGGTGGGGACGCCCTCGAGTTCGACCTTGACGGGCGAGCTGTCGCTCCCCCGCCCCATCGGGCTGGAGATGGATCCGGTGGTGACCGGGAGGTGCAGGTTGCGCGCACCCCGCTTGGTCCAGAAATCCGTGGTGCTGTGCGTGACGACGTCCTGAAGGACCGCCAGATTGCGGTACCACGGGTTCTCCAGAACGGTCAGGTAATGCTTTTCCGGGGTGGTCCAGGAACGAGGGGCCTCGACGGCCCCGCCGGGGATGATGGACATTCACGTCCTCCAGTGATCTGGTACGGGTTACCGCACGGTGAATTTCGTCGAATTCGGGAATGCGAGGCAGTGGCCTCGTTCGCTGTCAGGGGGTCAGGCCCGGAGCAGGTCCAGGCAGTCGGCCAGCGCCCGGGTGGACTCGGGAGAGTCGCGGCCGGTGGAGCGGGCTCCGCCCACCACGAGCGCCATGTCGGCGTAGGAGGAGAGCCGGAGGTCTTCGAGCGGCGGGATGCCGCGGGACACCAGACCGTCGGCGTCCTCCAACCGCAGTTCGCGGCCCCGCAGGGTGACGGACTGGTCGACGTCCGTGATCGTCAGGCTGGTCGCCTCGACACCCGAGCGGACCGTGACCGCCAGGGAGAGCCGCGCGCCGGACTCGAACTCGACGCTCCCGGCGGCCGAGCCGGTCACCGCCCCGCCGAGGTGCGCGGAGACCGGCCTGCCGAACAGTTGGCAGGCGAGGTCGAGGTACGGGCTGATGGTCCGCACCAAGACCTCGGGCAGTCGTCCGCCGTCCGCCCGCGGCCCGGCCGCGTCCGGCGGCCCCCACTTGGCCGAGGCAGCCCGGGGGGCGGATCCGGAGAGGATCAGCCCGCCGCAGGTCGCGGGCGTCCACTCCCGGTCCAGGATGCCGCGGCCGACGGCCAGCAGGCCGCGAAGGGGCAGCACCATGCCGACGAGGGCCGCGCCCTCGCCGTCGTCCTCGGCGAGTTGGTCGATCTCGGCCGCGGAGAGCGGCAGCCCCTCCTCCAGCAGGACCGCCTTCCCGGCACCCCGGGCAGCCTGCCCGAGGGCGACCCGGTCGGCCGGGGGCACCGCGAGGACGAGCAGGTCGATCTCCGGGGTCGCGAGCAGGTCCCGCCACGTCTCGGTCGCCGCCGTGTCGGCACCCGGGACGCCACAGGGGCCCTTCTCCCGGTACAGCTCGAAGAGTTCGGAACTCCGCAGCGAGGCCCAGGCCCGGTGAGCCGCGAGTCCCTGCCCCACGATGGTCGTCACGATTGGCATGGCTCTCTCTCGGGACCCGGTGGCGGTGGTTCGGACGGCGACTCAGACCGCGACCATGAGCCGCTGCCAGGTCGTGACGCCGAAGGCCGGGGTGCGCACGGCGGCCAGGGGGCGCGCCTCGGTGCCGTCCAGCCGTTCCAGGAGAGCCAGCACGCCCTCCCGGAGGATGACCCGCGACAGCAGCGCGCCCAGGCAGTAGTGGCGTCCGAGGCCGAAGGACAGGTGACGCGGCCCGCCGCGGCCCGGGCGGAACGCGTCCGGGCCCTCATAGACGGCCTCGTCCCGGTTGGCCGAGGCGATCACCAGGACCAGGCGCCGGCCGGCCGGCACCGTGCGCCCGCCGACCTCCAGCGGCACGGTGGTGGACCGCGGGACGAAGTGAAACGGGGCGTCGTAGCGCAGCGCCTCCTCCACGACCGCCTCCAGCAGCTCCGGCCGGGCGAGCGCCTCCGCCCGGGCCTCCGGGTCCCAGCGCAGCAGGACGTCGGCGGTGGTGGCCAGTGCGCTGGCCACCGGGTCGATCCCCCCGGTCAGGAGCTGGGCGAACAGGGCGAGCGCGTCCTCGGGGTCGAGCCCGGCGATCCCGCGCAGGGGAATCAGCCGTTCGTCGTCGGTGGCGCGCAGCCCCGGGATGACAGTGTCCTGGAGGTACTTCCGCAGGTCGTCCCTTGCCCGGAGCGCGATCCTGGCCCGCACCGGGTCCGCCGTGGGGGTGCTCAGGAAGCCGATCAGCCGGGAGGACCAGTCCTGGACCAGCCGCACGTCCTCCTCCGGCACCCCGAGCACCGCGCAGGTGAGGCGCACGGCGAGAGGTGCGGCGAAGGCGTCGAAGAGGTCGGTCTCCCCTTCGCCCACGGCGTTGAGCAGCTCCCGTGCCGTCCGGCGGACGTGGCCGGCCCAGGCCTCGGCGCTGCGGCGCGGGAAGGCGGGGGCGACCGTCTCCCGGAGCCGGGTCTGGTGCGGCGGGTCGCTGAAGACCATCCAGGAGTTGAAGAAGGCCATGGCCTCCTCGACCTCGGGACGGTCCTCGTCGCGCTGCGGTCCCGTGTAGTCGCCCGGGCAGGCGGAGAGGCTCTCCTCCCGCAGCAGCCGGGCGACGTCGCCGTAGGTGGTGACGTACCAGGAGTTCGTCGGTTCGTTCCAGTGCACCGGGTCCAGCGCGCGCATCCGGGCGAAGACCGGGTACGGGTCGAGCGCGGTCTTCTCCGTCAGCAGGATCTCGGGGTCAAACACGTGCACGCCGTCCCTTCAGCCAGGACGCGACGAGTGGAGCGGCACCCGCGGCGGCACCCGCCACCGCAAGGCCCAGACCTGCCCACCGGTTGCGGCGGCCGGCCTTCAGGAGCCGGGAGCAGGCGGCGGTGGCCCGGTCCGGGGCGGCGAACAGCGGGACGGAGTACCAGGACAGGTGCCAGAAGGAGATGCTCATGGTGGCCTTGACGGCGCCGTGGAAGCCCGCGGAGGACAGCCCCAGCAGCCGCCGGTGCCGCCAGGCCGCCAGCATCAGCGGCGCGAAGGCGAGTTCGTAGACGAGCGCGCCGGTCGAGGCGGCCCGCGCGGGGTTCGGCTCCACGGCCGAGAGCTGCTTGCCGAGCGGGGTGCCGAGCTCCGCCCAGGCGCCGCGCAGCGTCGAGCCGCGAGTCCACTTCCAGCCGACGGTGAGCATCTTGGCCAGGCCCGACTGGAGGTACATGGCCGCGTAGTAGGACTGCATGGCGGCCAGCAGGGCGGTGGCGTACGCGGCGGCGGAGTCCTGATCCCTGTCGCGCTCGACGTCGTCCACGAGCGACAGCAGCCCGAGGAAGACGTTGAGGTGGCTGTTGTAGCTCCAGAGGGTCCGGTCGAGCCGTACAACCTGGCGCTGCAACAGGCAGAAGGAGACGTTCGCCGCGACCCGGACGGCCGGGTGCCCGGCACCGAGCGCCCAGGCCCCGGCGGACACCACCGCGACGGCGCGAAGTGCCTCGTACGCCAGCGGGTCCAGCGGACGGCCCTTGACCGGCTCGTCCCCGGCCTCGTCGACCAGCCGGGTGTAGTCGGCGAGGAACCGGCCGGGCGGCAGGTGCCACACCGTGCGCACCACGGCGGCTCCGGTCGTGAGGCGGACCAGCGACAGCCGGTCCACCGCGTGGTGCTGGCGGACGTAGATCTCGTGCAGCCGTCGGCCCACGGCGTGTGCCGCGCGCGGTCCGCCGGCTGTTCCGGGGAGGTTCATGGGGGCTACCTGCTCGTCTCGTGCGGCCAGTGGACGGTGGTCCCGGCGGCGATGCCGGTGGGGTCGTGGCGGTGGATCAGCTCCGCCGAGCGCACCGAGCTGCGGTCGACCGCGTCGCAGTCCCGGTCGACCTCCACCAGGTAGACGTCGAGGGCGGTGAACTGCGCCCCCGGCGGGGCCTGGAGGGAGGCCCGCACCTCGTCGAAGTCCGCCCAGGAGGTCTGGTTGAGCAGGTCGAGGGTGCGGGCGCAGAATCTGGTGCGCAGGTCCTGGTCCTCGTTGACGAAGAACATCCGGTTCAGGATTGCGACCACCCGGAAGAACTCCACCGGGAGCAGTGGCCACGGGTCGACGGGTCCGGTGGCTCCGCCCTCGGAGTCATGGAGGATGACCCTGAACTGATGCCAGCGGTCCTGGAGTTCGTAGGTGAACATGTTGTACGCGCAGAACGGCCAGGAGTTCCGGTTCCGGAACGTGTGCCAGAACTGGACGCCGAGGTAGGCGGCCGCTCCCAGGAGTACGGCCCGCGAACGGACTGTGTGCTTCATGGTGTGGTCTCCAGCCCGGCCGGCCCGGGCGTGCGGTGGGCGCCGCACCCCCCGGTCGGCCATCAGGGGTCGTTCCGGTCGGGCGTTCGCGCGGTCGGGCGGACGGGCGGTCAGTCGGCCCGGCGCAGCTCGGCAATCGCGTCTGCGACGCCGTCGACCGGCACGCCGCGCTCGGCGCCGGAGGCCATGTCCCGCACCGTTGCGGTGCCGGCGTCCTGGAGGGAGACGAGGAAGCCCACCTCTGCCTCCGTCGCGATGCTTAGTGCCTTCTCCGCGCCGACCGGGTCGAAGACCGCCTGCACGGACAGGCCGGCCTCGCGCAGCCGCCGCACTGTCCCGGTCACGGCCTGGGCGTCGTCGTCCTCGCGGCGGACGACGGTGACGGCTTCGTGCCGCAGTCCCTGCTGCTTGCGGACGCCGTCCTCCCGCAGCAGGCCCATCAGCCGTGCGAGGCCGACCGACATGCCGACCCCGGGGTAGCTGCTGCCGTTCACGTGCTTCAGCAGGTCCTGGTAACGGCCGCCGGCGCCGATCGCGCCCCAGTGCTCGCGCCCGGTGGCGAAGGTCTCGAAGACGGTGCCGGTGTAGTAATCGTGTCCCCGGGTGATCGAGAAATCGAGCACCAAGTGGTCCTCCGGCACGCCGAGGTCGTGGGCGGCGCGGATCACGGTGTCCAGCTCCTCGATGCCCACCTGGTCGGCGCCCCGGAGCTTGAGCAGGTCCCGGGCGTCCGACAGGGTCGGCGAGGAGACCAGCCGGCCGAGGTCCGCGGCGACGTGCTCGGGGATGCCGGAGGCCGCCAGCTGGGTCACCGTCTCCTCGACGGGCTGGCGGTTGCCCTTGTCGAGGATCTGCACGATCGCCCGGGCCCGGTGGACCCGCACGCCGTGGCTGTCCAGCAGGGCCGCGAGCACCTTCCGGTTGGAGATGCGGACGGTGAAGCCGTCCACGCCGATGTTGCGGAAGGCCCCGACCAGGGCGTTGGCGATCTCGGCGTCGTAGAGCAGGCTGAGCTCGCCCTGGCCGATGACGTCCACGTCGCACTGGTAGAACTCCCGCCAGTGGGTGGCGGTCGGCATCTGCTCGGCCCGCCAGACCTTGTTGATCTGGTAGACGTGCAGCGGGAAGGAGAGCTTGCCCGAGTGTTCGGCGATGAAGCGCGAGACCGGGACCGTCAGGTCGTAGCGCAGGGCGAAGTTGGCCCCGGTGTACGACTCCGGCGGCTCCTGAACGGTGAAGGCGAACTCGGGGATGCCGCCGTCGAGGTACTGGGCGCCGCCGGCCACCAGGACCTCCTGCCGCTGGATGCAGGCGGAGTCCAGCGGCCGGAAGCCCCGGGCCTGGAAGCCCTTCCCGATCGTCCGGATGATGTCCTGCTCGAACATCACGTCGGCGGGCAGGGACTCGGGGAAGCCAGGCATCGAGATGTCGAACTGCCGCACCGACGCGTCGTCACGACCAGATGTCGTGGTGCTCATGAAGCGATCCATTCTCGTGTAGGTAAGGGCGGTTTGCCGCCGGCCCCGGGAGAGCCCGCGAGGCACCCGGGGGGGCGCCGGGTCCGGCGGCCGTCAGGCTGTCGGCGCGAGGAGGGTCAGCCGGGGCGGACCGGACGTCGCGCAGTCCAGCCGGGCCTGGCCGCCGACCGGAACGGTGAGCATGGGCGTCGAGTGCCCGAAGGGGTATCCCGCCGCGATGGGGAGGTGCGCGGGCACCAGATCGCGCAGCACCTCGTCGAACCCGGTGAAACCGCTCAGGCAGGCCCGGGCCCCGCCGATCCGGCTGACCAGCACACCGGCAGCCCGGTCGAACACGCCGGCCAGCCGCAGCTGGCACAGCCGGGCCGCGAACTCGTCCGGTGCGAGGCCCTCGGCCTCCAGGAAGACCAGGGCGTCCTCCGGCGGGTCCGCGTACGGGGTGCCGAGGGCGAGCGACAGGACAGCCAGCGAGCCTCCCCACAGCGTTCCCTCGACCCCGCCCCCGGCCCGTACGGTCCGAATCCGCTCGCCATCGCGGGGGGCGCGCGGCCGGGTGTCTTCCTTGTCCCACCAGAGCAGCTCGTCCGACCACTCGGCCGGCTCGGCCACCGGCCGCCCGGGGCGGAGCCCAGCGCCACCGGTCAGGGCGCGGAACTCCTCCCGGGTGTAATCCCAGGCCCCGCCCGCCTCGCCCCACTCGGACACCAGCATCGGCCCGTGGAAGGCCACCAGGCGGGAACGACGGGAGACGGAGTTGAGCAGGGTGGTGAGGTCGCTGTAGCCGATCAGCGGCTTGCCGGCCTCCCCGATCAACTGCCAGTCGAGGTGCGGCAGCACGTTGAGGAGGGTCCAGCCACCGACCGCCGCCATCACGCCGTCGATCTCCGGGTCGAGCAGTGCCCGGTGCAACTCCTCGGCCAGTGCGACGGGTTCCAGGGTCGACACGCCCCGGGCGACCCCACAGGAGGGCAGTGGCCGCACGGTGAAGCCCTCGGAGCCGAGGTCCTCCACCCCCCGGGCGAAGCGCCGGGGGAAGGCCACCGGGGCCGGGGAGCTCGGGGACCAGACGGCCAGGGTCGCGCCGTCGTTCAGCGGGGACGGCCAGGTGATCACGGCCGTGCCTCAGACCGCGGTCGAGACGAACAGCTCGGGCTCGACATCCGCCGGCTCCTTACGGAGCAGCAGGGTGGTGAAGCCCATGTGACTGAGGTTCACCCGGAACAGCTGCATGTACTCGCGGTAGCGCTCCTGGACCAGCTTGCGGGCGTCCTCCTGCAGTTCGGCGAGGTGGGGACGGCGCAGGATGTCGTCCACGAAGCGGTCGACCTCGTCGGTGGGGACGGCATCGAAGCGGTAGTCCTGTACGAAGTAGGCGTGCCGCTCGCCGCCGACGAAGAAGTCGATCCAGAAGTCGCGGTAGAGCGGGGTGATGTCCACCTGGATGGCGGCCCGCACGTCGTCGATCAGCTGGTCGGACGGGGTGTCGATGTAGTACATCGGGATCGCGCCGATGAAGCCGCCGGTCTTGAGGACTCGGGTGTACTCGGCGAGGGCCTTGTCCCGGTCCGGGATCAGCGAGGTGACGTTTCCGCAGAACACCATGTCGAACGCGCCGGACGGGTAGCCGGTGTCGGTGGCGTCCTTGCGCTCGAAGGTGATGAGGTGGGCGACGCCCGCCTCCTCCGCGCGGCGGCGGGCCTCGACGAGGCTCTCCTCGTTGATGTCGATCGCGGTGATCCGGCAGCCGACGAGCTTGGCCAGCTCGACGGCGGTGATGCCGGTACTGGTGCCGATCTCCAGGACGTGCGAGTCCTTGGTGAGGAAGCCGTTGGCGGCGATCTGGGCGATGCTGCGAATGCCGCCCGGCGGGCGGTTGGTCTCGCGGACCACGCCGATGAGCTGGTTGTAGTTCATCTTCTCGATGTCGCTGACGGTGGTCATGGGTATCTCCTCCGGTCGGGCCGTCGTTGTTCGTCGGCCGTGGACGTCGTTGGGCTTCTCGCGGCCGGCGGTCGCGAGCAGTTGGGGGAGCGACCGGCGCTCGCCGGTCGCCGGGTCATCCGAGGGGCTCGACCTCGACCCGCAGCAGATCGGTCACGCGGCGAGCCAGGGCGTCGTATTCCTTGCGGCTCCCGGCCCCCAGGGTCACGAAGGCGCACCACTCGGACGGGTGGGCGTGCTCGACGGTGTCGCCGACCGCGCGGAGCCGCTGCGCCCGCAGCACTCCGTCGACGGCGAGCATCTCGGCCTCCTCGGGGATCGCGGTGATCCGGCCGGGCCCCTCGGGGCGCAGGTGGAGTCCGCCGAGGTAGGGCCGGCTCGGGGCGGGCGCGGGAATCGTGCCCGTGACGGCGCTGGCCGCGATGGCCTCGTGGATCTCGTAGCCGAGCCAGGCGCTGATCCCGGCTCCGATCCAGGCGCCCGCCATCCGGGAGGCGATCTCGGAGAAGACCAGTTCACCGTCGGGCCGTTCGAAGACCTCCAGGTGGGTGGGGCCGTCGGTGATGCCCAGGGCACCGTTGACTTTCCGGTGCAGCTCGCGCATCCGCCGGTGGAGAGCCGGGGCGTCCTCCTCGTTGACGACGTAGCTGCCGTCGCGGGGGGTGTCGCCGGCCGCCGGGTCCTCGTCGAGGACCGCCATCCGCGGACGGTAGTAGGCGCTGATGATCAGGTAGTGGGCCTCGCCGTCCCGCCACAGGGCGTCCACGTGGTACTCGCGCCCGGAGACGAACTCCTCGACGGCGAGTTGGTGCGACTTCAGGTGGGGGTCGGGCTCGATGCCCCGGAGCACCTGGTCGAGTTCCTCAGGCCGGTCGACCCTGACCGTCCCGATGGCACCCGATCCGGCCACCGGCTTGATCACCACCGGGAAGGCCAGCCGCTCCCGGACGGCGGCGACGTCCGCCTCGTCGGAGGGGTCCGCGAGGGTGGCCCACGCCGCGGCGGGTACGCCCGCCCGGCGTACCCGGTCCTTCATCAACCGCTTGTCCCGGAAGGCGACGTGCTGCATCGGGTCGTCCGAGAGTCCGAGCAGCACTCCGAGGTATCCGGCGCCGAACTGGCTGAACTCTGTGAAGCTGACGATGCGGCTGATCTCGGCGCCGCGCAGGGCGAGGTCCGCGGCGATCGCGGCGATCTCCTCGATCGAATCGAAGTCCTTGATCCGGTAGACCCGTTCGGCCTTCGCCAGCAGCTCCCAGTCCGGATCCATGTAGGCGGTGTCGAACTCGTCCAGGATGACGAAGACATGGGGGGTGAGGTCCAGCATGGACCTGGTGAGGTGGACGTTCCACTTGCAGATGACGACCTGCGGCGGTCCGGGCACTACAGACATGGCGCTCCTGCCTTTGGGCTGTCGGGCATGGCATGGCGTGGCGGGTGGGCCGGGATGTGCGGTCGGCTCACCCGACCCGGAAGGAGAACTCGCGGTGTACCCGGTCCGCGGCCTCGGCGAGCTCCGGCTCAGTGCCTCCGGTGACCATGAACGCGGCGAAGAAGTTCTCGTTGTCCAGGGACCAGACCTCGAAGTCGTCCCAGATGTAGCCGTCCAGCACCCCCGGGAGCTCCTTCATCCGCTCCAGCGGCGTCACCTCGGTGACCCTGCCCATCCGGTCGGGCTCGATGTGCACCATCCCGATGAGCTCGTCGCTGCGGGCCGCCGAGCGGAGCCGCTCTAGGTCCTCCTGGCCGAGCGCCATCAGGAGCATCTCCTCGACGGCGTCGAGACCGCAGGTGTGGGTGATCGCGGCGGGGTGCATGCCCCCGGCGACGCGCGGGTTGATCTCGATCAGTTCCGCGGCCCCGTCCTCCGCGATCCGCGCCTCGACGTGCAGCCAACCCCTGTCCAGGCCGAGGTCGGTGCAGAGCGCGGTGATCCGGCGCTCGACCAGCTCGGCTCCCCGGGTGAGCCGTTCGCCGCGCACCGGCGAGTGCAGGATGCCGGTGTCGTGGTTGCGCGCCTCGTCCCGCCCGCACTTCTCGACGTGGAGCAGGCCGCGGAACCGGCCGTCGATCAGCGGCCCGTCGATCGAGATCTCGGTGCCCGCGACGTACTCCTCCACGATCACCTCGAACTCGGGTCCGGCACTCCCACAGATGTCCCGCAGGGCCGCCCGGAGCTGCTCCGCGTCGTCGGCGCGCCGCACCAGCCGGGAGGACCCGGAGTCGGTGCACGGCTTGACGATCACCGGGTACGCCGGGACCTCCTCGACGGGGTACGAGCCGGCCGCGCCGTGACCGAACCAGAGGTCGGAGAGGCCCAGGCGGTGCATCTCCTCCCGAACCCGGGCCTTGTTCACCAGGACCTCGCGCGCCGGCTCGCCGCCGGGCAGGCCGTAGTGGCGGGCGATCCACGCCTGCCACTGCACCAGCGGGTCCACCAGGTTGACCACCGCGGTCGGCACCACGCCGGCCGCGTCGATGGCGGCCACCGCCCGCTCCGGGCCGTCGGCGGCCCAGTCGACCACCACGTGGGCGTCACAGGCGCCGCGGTTCATGTCCTCGGCGTTCTCCGAGAGCAGGACGGGTCGGCGGCCCGACTTCCGGAGCAGCTCCGCGAGGTGGCGGACGCCGCCGACGGACCTCTTGGAGAGGATGAGTACGTCCAACGATTCTGACATCGGCCAGTCCCCTGCTTCAGTCGATTGCTTGAGTGTTCAGGTCGTCCTCGCGCTCCGGGCGCTCCGCCCGGTCGCCGGGTCCCACCGGGTCCGGCCCGGTGTCACGGTCCTCCGCGGCGTCCCTGCCATGCGGGTCCGGTTCGCTGGAATTGGTGCGCCAGGCCGCGAGGCCGCAGACCATCGCGGCGAGGCCGCCGATCAGCATGATGCTGCGGACGCTGGTGACGCGGGCCAGCGCTCCGGCGGTGAGGGCCGCAAGGACGGCTGCCCCGTAGCTCACCGCCTGGCTCGTCGCGTACACCCGCCCGACCAGGTTGTTGGGGGTGGCCCGCTGCATGTAGGAGGTGACGGCCACGCCGAAGACGAACCACGCCGTGCCGATGGCGAAGAATGCCGTGAGTGCGCTCCAGAACCCGTGGGCAAGGCCGAAGCCCGCCCGGGACGCGCCGATCGCCAACAGTGCCACGGTCATGGTCGGCCCGGTGCCGAGCCGCGCGACGATGAACGGCGCGGCCCATCCGCCCAGGGCGCTGCCCACGGCGGCCGCGGAGAACAGCAGCGCGAACTGGGTGTCGGTGAGGCGCAGGTCCTCCTTGGCGTAGACCACCATCAGCGAGGAGCCGACGAGCAGGACGAAGTTCAGTACGGCCGCGGTCAGGGCTATGGTGCGCAGCATGGGCGTGTGCCAGATGGCTTCCATGCCCTCCTTGAGGTTCCGCCAGACCCCGGCGACGCCGCCGCCCGGTGCGTCCGGTCCCGGGGCCTTCGCGGCCGCCGACAGTGGCCCGCGGGCCGCCGACCGGGCGCCGAGCATCAGGATGAGGACCGTCGCACCAAGGAACGTCGCCCCGTTGACCAGGAACGGCAGGCTGGCGGAGACCGCCATCAGTGTTCCGGCGACGGGCGAGCCCAGGACGTCCTGGGCGAGCATCCGGGCGATGAAGATCCGCGAGTTGCCCTTCTCCAGGAGGGGTTCCGGCAGCAGTTCCGACATCAGCGGCTGCGCGGCGCTGTCCACCAGGACCTCGAAGACCGGGAGCAGCAGCGCCAGGGCGTAGATGAGTGGGAGTCGTACCTCGCCGGCCTGGACGAACGCGGCGAACACCAGCACCGGGACAGCCCGCAGCACGTTGGCGGCGGCGATGACCCGTCGCCGGTCCAGCCGGTCGACGAGCACCCCGGCCAGGGGGCCGACGAGCAGCCCGGGCAGCGAGGCGAAGACCATGATCAGGGTGATGTGCGCCGGGTCGTCGGTGACGGAGTACGCGAGCAGCGGCAGTGCCACGAGTCGCATTCCGTCGCCCAGCGCGGCCAGGCTGGAGGACGACCAGAGAAGCCAGTACTGCTTTCCCAGAGGGGCTGTCACCGATCCTCCGTACGGTCAATTACAGAGATAATTCCGACACTTATCAATGAATTCGTCACCACCATCCGTTGATGAGCTTCTCCACGATTCCCCCCTTTCCCTTGAGCGGGATTACCGAGCCCCGTCGGCGACTCACCCGGTATTGAGATCATTTCCTGGCGCAGGGGTGCCGGTCCAGCGTTCCCGGCTTCGTCCGCTCGCCTTGACGGGATCAAGACAGCCCCGCCGTTAGTCTCACCATGTGAGATGGATTCGGCGGCGAGGCCCGGGTGGCGGGCCGACGACCACCGGGATCGGATTCATCCGAGCCGGGGTCCCGGTGGCTCGGACGGCCGACGCGCTCGTACACGGCCCTGGTGGGCGGCATCGGCAAGGAGCCCGACCGCAGCCCGTCGGCCAGGAGCTTGACCAGCCCCAACCAGCAGGCGTGGGTGACGTCCGCGCAGCTTCCGGGCTTGATCTGGCTGCACCACGGCATTCGGCGTCGAATCTCCGCACCGTCGACGGTGCCGGTCCTGCCGCTGGCGCCAAGGTGGCCGACGACCTCGTCCAGGGTCCGGTCGACGGACACCAGGCGGTGCTTCCCGCCTACGCCAATGGCCCGCTTTCCCGGCCAAGAGGCAAGCCGGGCCCGATGACGCTCATGCAGCAACGGAACGTCCCTGGCCACGAGTTCAGCGATCACAACGGCTGCGCGGCCTGGATCCGGCGCTTTCTGGTGAGCACCGCACGAATTGTGTTCCCCGCCGAAACCGAGGTTGTGATGCCGGACGATGCCGAGCATCGCGTGATGGACGCCGCCGCCCTTGAGGCAGTAGGCGGGCAGGATCTTCCAGCCCATCATGCGGGCGAAGGCGTCCCTCGACGCGGGCGCTGTCCTCGCGACGGCCGGCCCACGGCGACGGCGACGACGAGCCGGGTGTCGGCGTGGTCGCAGGTGGGGGCCAGGGCGCCGTCCGTGATCAGCGCGGGTTCCTTGCGGAACCGCTTGCGCTGCTCCAGCGGCAGGCTCCACGGCCGACCCTTGCGGACGGGGTCTGCACCCTCGCGCCGCAGCGCTCCGACGCCGCTGTCACACCCGATACAGCAAGATCACCGCACCCGTGACCATCGGTTGCGGAACAGCCTTGAGGAAGGGCCGCGGATGAATTGGCGGGAGCCGACCAATGAAGCGGTTGAAAGGCAAAGCAACGACCATCTGGCGGGAATGATCCCGAATTTCCTCCGCAAAAAAACCCAGCTGACCCGTCGTGAGGTTCGTGTAGTGTCGGAAAACCGTCAGGGTTCGTCCCTGGCCGGGGGAAGCGACATTCATGGGGGAATACTTCGTGACAACCGGAAACGATTTCACAGACCTGGCCCGGCAGCTGTATCACACAGCAGAGGACCGATGTTCCTGGGATCCGGAGGACATCGCCGCGGAGACGGAGTGTTCGCCGCTCGAAGCCGAACGGGCCGTCGGGCACCTGAAGCGAATGGGCCTCCTGCTGCCGGCCCCGCTGCAGCCTTCGGGCTACCAGGTCGTGCGGCCGGTCAACGCCCTCGCCCGGCTGGTGTCCATGGAGCGCGAACTCACCGAGGGCTGGATGCGGGACCGGTCACACCGCCAGGAGCAGATCCTCTCCCTGCTGCGGGAGTTTCCCCCGCAGGACGGCCCTTCCGAGACCGCGACCATCGACATGCTGCCGACCGCCTCGGCGGTCAACGAGTACATCGAGGAGCGGGCCCTCGACGCCCGCGTCCGGGAACAGGCCATGCACCCCGGCGGGGTGCCACCGGTGGAACTGCTCGACGAGATGATCCACCGCGACCTCGCGGCGCTCGACCAGGGCGTGCAGTTAGAGGCCATCTACGCCCACCACCTGGTGGCGGTGCCCCACCTAGCGGAGTACCTCACCGAGGTGTCCCGCCACGGCGCCGAGATCCGGGTCGCCCCGGCGGTCCCGCTGCGCATGATCGTCATCGACGACGACATCGCCATCCTTCCGATCGACCCGACAGAGACGGCACGCGGCGCGTTCGCGGTGCGCAGCCGCCAGGTGGTCGCGGCGCTGCGGGCCATCTTCGGCTTCCACTGGGCCGTCGCCGCGCCGCTCACCTCGGTCCACGGGGCGGAGGAAGTCGGCGAGATGCTCAGCCCCTTCGAGAAGATGGTCTTCCACATGATGGCGATGGGCTCCAAGGACGAGGCGATCGCCCGCCAACTCGGCATCTCCACCCGGACGCTGAGCCGCAAGGTGTCCCGGCTCCTTGAGCGGCTTCGGGTCCAGACCCGATTCCAGGCCGCCGTCAAACTCTCGGAGTCCGGCATGCTCGACCTGGGCGACGTCCGGGACCGAGAGTTGGCTGGCTGATCAGGCGCGGTCACGGACCAGGGCGGCCAGCCGGTCCAGACCCATGCTGATCCGGTCCGGGGACAGCACGCTGTAGGAGAGCCGCAGTTGCCGGTGCCCGCCGGTGCCGGCGTAGAAGTGGTCCATCGGAGCCCACAGCACCCCGAAGCGGCTCGCGGAGTACTCCAGCATGGCCTGGTCCGCGCGGAACGGGACGGTCAGCACGGCGAACATCCCCCCGTTCGGTGTGTTCCAGCTGACCCTCCCGGCCGCGCCGTCAGCGCCGCCGTCGCCGAACCGTTCGGTGAGGCCGCCCAGCAGGTGCCGGAGGTTCTCCCGGTACACGGCGGCCTCCCGGACGGAGGCCTTCTCCATGCTGCACCTGTGCTCCAGCAGAAAGCCGCCGATGACAGCCTGGGCGACGGTGGAGGTATTGAGGGTGAGCATGCTCTTGAGCTTGGCGAGCTCGTCCACGAACCGCGTGCTGCCGCCTGCGCCGTCCTCCACCGGCTGGTCCGCGACCACGTAGCCGATCCGGGCGCCGGCGAACGCCGTCTTGGCGAACGAGCCGAGGTACACCACGCGCCGGTCGCGGTCCAGGGACTTCAGCGTCGGCGGGCGTGACCCGTCGAGGCGGAACATCGAGTACGGGTTGTCCTCCAGCAGCAGGATGTCCTCCTGCGCCGCCACCTCCAGCAGCAGCCGCCGGTCCGCCGTGGTCATGGTGGCGCCGCCGGGGTTCGCGAAGTCCGGGACCACGTAGCAGGCGCGGGGGCGCAAGCCCTCCGCACGGGCCCGCCTGATCTGGGCGGTGAGGTCCTCGGGGTCGATGCCGGTGGCGCTCTCGCGCACTCCCCGGACCGGCATGCCCACCAGCCGGGCGGCGCCCAGGAATCCGACGTAGGACGGGTAGGAGGCGAGCACCACGTCGCGCCGGTCCTGGCACAGGGCCCGCAGGACGAGCACCATGGCCTCCTGGCACCCGGTGGTCACCAGGATGTCCTCGGGGTCGGTCCGCAAGCCCTCGTCGTTCGCCAGGTGCCGGGCTATCAGCTCGTGGATGATGCCCTTGGTCCTGCCGTACTGGAAGAACGCCCGGGTGACCTCCTCGTCCGTCAGCCCGGCCTCCCCGCGCAGGTACTCCTCGAAGGCGCCCAGGTACCTGGCCAGCGCACGGGTGTCGTAGAAGCCCTCGTACGGGCGGCCCGCCGCGAAGGAGACCGCGTCCGGGAAGCGCCCGGCGATCTCGTTCAGCAGGGTCATCGAGGTCAGCACCGGGTCCCCGACGGACTCGTGGAGCCGCGCGGCCTCGATCCGAGCCGGGTGCACCGGCGCGACTGCCGCGAGGGCGCCTGCCTCGCTCGGGTGGGGCGCGGTGGCCATGCGGACTCCGTCTCGTCGAACCGATGCCCTACGGGTGACGGACGGTTTCCCGCCCGGTTCCCATCGTGTGCGCAACGGCTCCGTGGCCTCAAGATCCCGGGCCGTCCGCTGGTCGCCATGTCCAGCACAAGCCAACCGGCCCCGCTGTCTCGGGACCCGGGACGGTGGAGGGCCCGACGGGCGGCTGTCGCCGTGCACGTCGGGCCCTCCACCGGTTCACGTCCCGCGGTGCGCCGCCTCCCGGGCGGCGGCTCTCAGGGACGCCGCCAGGTGTCCGGGTCGGCGGCGGTCTGCTCCCCGCTGACGAGGTCCTTGACCTCGTGCTCCCGGCCCTCGCTGAGCGGCGGGAACCAGATGTACGGGATGCCCTTGCGGGAGGCGTAGCGCACCTGCTTCCCCACCTTGTCGGGCTGGTGGTAGAGCTCCACCTTCAGCCCGCGCCGGCGCAGCAACCCGGCGGTCGCCGCCGCCTCGGCGGCCTGCTCCCGGCCCTCCGGGAGCACCATCAACAGGTCGCTGGGCGAGGCCGGGCCGGTGGGCAGCAGCCCCTCGGCCAGCAGCTTGGCGAAGATCCGGGTCAGCCCGATGGACATACCGATGCCAGGCAGGTTCCGGCGGATGTAGGAGCCGGCCAGGTTCTCGTACCGGCCGCCGGAGCAGATGCTGCCGTAGCCCGGCCAGTCGGTGAACTTGCCCTCGTAGACCGTGCCCGTGTAGTAGTCCAGGCCGCGGGCGATCGACAGGTCCGCCAGCAGACTCCCGGTCGGCAGGTCGCTCAGCGAGTCCAGCACGAAGGCAAGTTCGTCCAGACCTTCGGACAACAGCTCCGAGCGGATGCCGAGTCCGGTGATGTCCTCCACCACCGACGCGTCGGTGCCGCGCAGGCTCGCGAGCTCCACGCAGGCTCCGACCTGCCGGTCCGTCAGGCCGACCTTCCGGGACAGCAGCTCGCTGACCCCGGACACCCCGATCTTGTCGAGCTTGTCGACGGTCCGGATCACCTCCAGCGGATCGTCCACGCCCAGACCCTGGTAGAAGCCCTGGAGGACCTTCCGGTTGTTGACGTTGATGGTCCACGCCGGGAGGCGGAGTTCGCTCATGATCTCGTGGATGATCCGCGGCAGTTCCGCGTCGAAGTGCAGCGGCACGTGGTCGACGTTGATGACGTCGATGTCGCACTGGGTGAACTCCCGGAAACGGCCTTCCTGGGCGCGCTCACCCCGCCAGACCCGCTGGATCTGGTAGCGCTTGAACGGGAACACCAGGTCGTTGAAGTGCTGGGCGATGTACCGGGCGAACGGCACCGTCAGGTCGAAGTGCAGGCCCAGTTTGGCATCCGACGTGTCGTCCTGGTCCTCCTGGAGCCGGCGCAGCGTATAGACCTCCTGCGAGGTTTCGCCCTTCGCCATCAGCACGTCGAGCGGCTCCACGGACGGCGTCTCGACCGAGCAGAAGCCGTACCGCTCGAAACCAGCGCGGATGACGTCGAGCCAATGCTGCTCGACGAGCCGCACTTCAGGGAGCCACTCGGGAAATCCGCTGATGGCCGCCGGTCGGACAACCTGCTGGTCGGTCATGCGCACTGCTCTCCTCGACACGTGGGAAGGCGCTGCGGCACTGATGCCGCGTCAACTGGCCTCCGCTGCTTGGATCCAGCTCATGTTACGGGCAAGCTCGGCCCCGGTTCATCGCCTTTGCGCCCGCCGCCCGCCGGAGCGGCCGCCCGCCGATTCATCCCTGCCGCGCCTCACCGGACGCGCTCCCACCCGGGTGATCCTTCCGCTGTACGCGCATGAAGGCAGGGCCTCTCGGTGGCTCGGGGCCCGGCGGGCGCTGTTGCGCATGTCGGATGTCACTGGTGCTCCTCGGCGAGGAAGGCCCGGACATCGGCCGCGAGGGAAGTCATCTGCTCGCCGGCCTCCAGCCAGGTGGTCACCTAGGCGCCCCAGCCGCCTGCGGCCTGCGGCCACGGCCGCAAGGCCCGGGTGCCCGACATAGCCGCCGGACCGGAAGGCAGCCGACACCGTCAGGTCGCGGTCGTTGGTATGCCAGCTCCGTTCGCCGTCCCATTCCTGGTAGTCGGTGGCGAGCTCTTCCAGGAACGCGGTGAGGTCGCTGTCCCAGATCCAGGCGACGACTTCGTCGACGCGAGCGGTCAGCCCGGGAGCGCGCAGCTTGACGGCAAAGTGCACGGAGTCTGCGTCGAAGCTGAACCGGTCGCGGAACGTCACGCCGACGGACGCGTTGTCCTGGCAGCGGACGGTCACACTGGCCTCATCGTCAGTGCAGACGTCTGGTGTGGTCATGGGCGGAACGCTAGGTGTGGGCTTGATTCGCTTTGACGGACATCTGAGATCAGGGGTTCTGCCCCGGAAGGACGTCCATCATGGAGAGCATGGGGAAGAAGAAGCCTCGGCCTCGCCGTTCGTTCACGCCGGAGTTCAAGGCCGAGATCGTCGAGCTGTGCCAGCGCGGTGACCGCTCGGTCGGTCAGGTCGCCCCTGCTGCTGGCGGTTCCCTACCTGTTCTTCGTCCTGCAGCCGGGAGTGGCGCTGTCAGCTGTAGCAGTCACCGTCGCCTCCGTCGGCTTCGCCGCGAGCCTGGTCCTCCAGGAACGCCTGATGTCGCTCACCTCCGACGACCTCGCGGGCCAGGCCCTCGGGCTGCACGCAACCGGCATGGCCGCCTGCCAAGGCATCGGCGCACTCCTCGCAGGCACGCTGGCCCAACTGACCTCCCCGGCCACGGCGATGACGCTGATGGCGGCAGCATCGGTCACAGCGACCCTGACCCTCGCGGCGCTGGGCAGGCACGAGGAACGACAGTCGGCCGTCCCCGGTACGCGCCCCGGCTTCCTGTCGGAACCAGCCGTCAGAGACTAGTGAGCTGTCTATTCACCGAAGACCTCCGGGGTGGGCCGCAGCAGGTGCCGGTAGGGGGACGGGCTGAAGCGCTCGCGTAGTTCGTCGAGGACCCACTTGGTGAAGGCCGGATAACTCCAGTAGTGCGAGTGCGGGTGCCAGTTGAAGTGGGGGTTGACGGTCCTTCGGATCTCTTGGACGAATAGCTCGATGCCGGGTGTGCTCCATCAGCCAGTAGAAGTCGGCCGGGACACCGAGAAGTTCGAGGGGCTCGCGCGGAGGGCTTGCAGGGAGGTGCTCATCGAGGATGAGTGATCGCCAGTAAGGGGAGGAAAGGGTCTGGGTCAGCTCGATCACGTTCGGGTAGTAGGCGGCTTCGGATTCCGGATCGTCGTGACGGACGCTCCACTTAGGGCCGAGGATGTCCGTCAGACGCCGACTGATCTTCTTGTTGAAGATGCCGATCTTGTTCCACTCCCGGCAGAGCCTCTTCGCGTCGTAGTAGGCCGCGCGGACGGTGAGGCGTCCGCGCCGGCGGATCAGTCTTCGGTGGCGTCGGTTCGCCGTGATGACTTCCGAGGCGACCTTGGGATGGTTGCTGAGGTCGAGGGAGCTCGTGGTGCCGGTCCAGACCCAGTGGCTCGGGCAGATGACGTCTTCTTGCCGGGCCCAGAATCGCACCCATGGCGAGCTGTGCCAGTTGCCGATGCAGCGGGGGCAGCCGACGCGTTCATGACGGCCCGGAGTGGGCCGTCCGTGGACCCGGTACTGCCTTTGGTCCTCAGATGTGCAGAGCTCGGGAAGCGCATACTTCAGGACCGGCAGGGCAATGCCGCTCACGGCAGCGAGCCGGTGACCTGGAACAGGTGCACCGTGCTTCTGGCTCTCGGCGAGGAACTCCAGGAATTCGTAGGGGTGGAGCTTGTGGGTCTCTGCGATGCGCCATTCGGATCCGTGACGCCACTGTCGTGCAGTTCACTGATCGCGTTGTTCCAGTGCAGCTCGCCAAACTGGGCCGGGGCTGTGGACAGATGCTTCCAGAACAGGGTGATCCAGCCGCCGTGATGGTGGTTCCGCACCCAGATCCGTGTCACGTCGTAGGGGTCGGTGAACCTCCCACAGATCCTTGCGATCAGTGATTCCCGACGGCTGGCGCCGCAGTCCGTTCAGCTGGGCATCGTCGTAGACGCGATGGTTGATCTTCACGTCGTACGCGTTGATGGCCCGCCACTTCGCGGGAAGCAGGCAGCCAGCCCCGCACCCGACGCATGCTCGGGCGCCTGGATCGACGCTACGCCGACAGCCTTCCGCATACGCGCATCTCGTCCCGACTCGTATCTTCGGGACGCGTTCCGGGTCGCCTTGCGCCACCCCGGTATGGAGTCTGCGCTGCCGCTGACGTAACCCTGCGCATCCCGCTGGCATCCTCCCTGGACCCCAGCCAGATTGGTGGGACTCCGCCAAGTCCATCGCCAGAACTGGTGGGACTCCGCCATGTTCCCCGGGAACGGACAGTAGACCTGATGTCCTGTCCCAGATAACTGTGGGCATGGTGGGGCTCTGACCTGTGGTGCTTACGGTTGAGTGGGACGAGCGGGCTCCTCCTGTCCCGCTCAACCGTAGGCAGCCGCCTCTGGG
This sequence comes from Streptomyces sp. SLBN-118, assembly GCF_006715635.1. NCBI lineage: Bacteria > Bacillati > Actinomycetota > Actinomycetes > Kitasatosporales > Streptomycetaceae > Streptomyces > Streptomyces sp. SLBN-118. The sequence goes on along the minus strand of NZ_VFNP01000002.1, from coordinate 3,613,005 downwards.
GGTGCGTCAGCGCGCTGCGAGGTTTGCGAGCAGCTCGGCGGCGGGCTTCGGGTGGACGAGCCAGCGCAGGTGACTCCCCTCGAGTGTCCGGACGTCGAAGGGGTTGTCGGGTGTGAGCGCGTTGGCTTCGCGAATCATGCGGTCCTGCGCGGCGAGCGGAATGCTGGCATCGGCGGCCAGGCGCACATAGGTCTTGGGAATCCGGCCCCAGGTCGTGGCCTGTGCCCGGTCGGCGGACGTACCGACGTCGAGGTTCTCATCGGGCTGGAAGGTGTTCAGGAAGGTCCGGAACTCGTCATCGGTGAGGTCGGCGGCGAACGCTCGCTTGAACGCGGCGAGTGCCACCGGGTCGGCGGTGCGGAAGTTGGTCCGGAGGAGACCGAGTTCGGCAGGGTTCCCGACGAGCGTGGCAGCGAAGGCTCCCGCGTCGACGTCCGCCATCTCCGGCTGGGCGTAGTAGTCGCTCACGTCCAGATCGACGGGGCACCAGGCGGAGACGTAAGTGATCTGGTCGATCAGCTCGGGCCGGGCGTTGGCGGCAGCGGTGGTCGTGATGCCGCCCCTGCTGTGGGCGACGAGGATGGTGGGCCCGTTCCGCTTGGCCTGTTCGAGGACTTCGATCACGCGGGCGGCGTTGTCGGCGAGCGTGACTCCCTTGATGCTTCCCGGTTCTGCGGCGAGGGCGTCGAGATCCTGGGGAGCCTGGTAGGTCGCGGGGAAGGTCGCCTCAAATCCGTGCCCCGGAAGGTCGACCGCGACCGAGCGGTGCCCAAGTAAGGCGAGCTCGGCCTGCAGCGGCGCGAACGAGAACGAATTTGCGAAGGCCCCATGAACGAAAACGAATGTCGGCAGATTCTGCATGCCTCAGCCTCCAACAGAACGATCTTCGGAGCAAGATCAAGGGTTCAGGAGGGCTTCGATACGTCTGGCCGTGGTCTCGATGGTGGTGCTGAGCCATGTGCGGCTGGTGCCTCTCAGGGGTGTCTGCATTGGGAAGCGGCGGTGGAATTCGGCGAGGGCCTGCGGGACGACGAGGAGGTCGTCACTGAGGTTCGAAGATCGCCGGATCTTCTTCGACGAACCGGCGCCAGCCCTCCAGCCGTGTGGACGGGTCCCGCATCCTCTGGACAGCGCCAGCGACGTACTGTGCCGGGCTGCGGCCAGTTCGGCGGCCTTCGCCAGCTCCCGCTGCCGCAGCGACCTCACCGCCGGGTCGTACTCGGCCCGCACCGGCCCCTGCGGATCATCCCGCGGACCAGATGACCGGGACCCGGTCGCACATGCCTACAGAAGAACGGGACTGCCCACACATCGCAGAGACAGGACACTGACGTGCGCCGAGAACTCATCACAGTGGCATGGAACACTATTGCAAGCAGCTGCTTGCAATAGTTAGCAATGACGGGCACCATCGAGGTATGGCATCGCTCAACGTCGGCAATCTCGGTGAGTATCTGCGCGAGCAGCGGCGCAATGCGCAGCTGTCCCTGCGGCAGCTCGCCGACGCCGCCGGGGTGTCCAATCCGTATCTGAGCCAGATCGAGCGCGGTCTGCGTAAGCCGAGTGCGGAGGTCCTCCAGCAGGTCGCCAAGGCCCTGCGGATCTCCGCCGAGACGCTCTACGTCCGGGCCGGGATTCTCGACGAGCGGGAGCGGGACGAGCTGGAGACGCGAGCCGTCATCCTTGCCGACCCCTCGATAAACGAGCGGCAGAAGCAAGTACTGCTGCAGATCTACGAGTCCTTCCGCAAGGAGAACGGATCGGACGCCGACGATGACGGCACCCGCATGGACGACGGCAGTGATGCCGCACAACCCTCAGTCTGAACACCGAACTGCGCTCCGGGAGGACCACAGTCATGGCCATCACCGATGACCTGCGTAAGACCCTCACCGACCCGACCCCCCTCTACTTCGCGGCCGGCACGGCCGACCTCGCCGTTCAGCAGGCCAAGAAGGTTCCCGCGCTGATCGAGCAGCTCAAGGCCGAGGCCCCGAGCCGTATCGGCGCCGTGCGCAACGCCGACCCCAAGGCCGTCCAGGAGAGGGTCGCGACCCAGGCCAAGGAGGCCCAGGCCACCGTCCAGGCCAAGGTCACCGAGGTGATCGGGAACCTCGACACCGACCTGAAGAAGCTGGGCGAGAGCGCTCAGGACCTGGCGCTGCGCAGTGTCGGCGTGGCCGCCGAGTACGCGGTCAAGGCCCGTGAGACGTACGAGAAGGTCGCCGAGCACGGCGAGCAGGCCGTGAAGACCTGGCGCGGCGAGGCCGCCGAGGAGATCGCCGAGATCGCCGTGGCCGTCGAGCCCGAGCCGGCGCAGCCCGCGGCCGGCAGCGAGTCGAAGGCCGAGGCCAAGGAAGAGTCGAAGAAGTCCGCTCCGGCGGCCCGCAAGGCCGCGGCGCGCAAGCCGGTGGCGAAGAAGACCACCCCGTCGGCCAAGTAAGTCGGCCACGTAAGGCCCAGCAGGACAGGGTAGGGGCAGAACGGCCGGGCACCTTTGGGGTGCCCGGTGCGTTCTCCCGGTACGTTGGCCGCGGAGGCGCTACCAACCACTCACGAGGCGGTGCTCAGCATGTTGCGCGCGGGATTCGACTTCACTCTCTGGCTGGTGCTGGACCTGGTCTTCCTGGTCACCGCCGTAACTGCGCTGCTCATGGCCGCGTTCGCCCGCGAAGACGCCTACCGGGCGGCCGAAAAGCAGACCAAGGCCTTCTGGCTGATCATCCTGGGCATCACGGTCGCGGTGAACCTGTTCATCTCCGTGCTGTTCCTGTCGATCGCCGGGCTGATCGCCACCATCGTCTTCTTCGTGGACGTCCGGCCCGCTCTCAAGCAGGTCTCGGGCGGCCGCGGCCGCCGCGGCGGCTCCAGCAGCGACGGTCCCTACGGGCCGTACAACGGCGGCAGGTAACCACGGCGGCCGTCGGCACAGCAGCAACGGCGGCCGGCAAGGCGGGCACGGCCTAGCGGCGAGAGCTGTTTCTGCTCAGCAGCAGCACGGCCACATCGTCCGTCAGCTCCCCGCCGTTCAGCTGCCGCACCTCCGCGACCGCCGACTCCAGCAGCGCCTCGCCCTCAAGCCCCGCGGCCAGCTGCCGGTTGACCATCTCGAGCATTCCGTCCTGGCCGAGCCGCTGCTTCTCGCCCGGTCCCCGGCGCCCCTCGATCAGCCCGTCGGTGTACATCATCAGGCTCCACGCGCCGCCCAGCTCCACCTGGCGGCGCGGCCAGCGTGCGCGCGGCAGCAGGCCCAGCGCCGGGCCGCCGTCGTCGTAGGGGAGCAGCTGTGCCGCCCGGCCGTTCCGGGTGACCAGCGGCGTCGGGTGGCCCGCCAGGCACAGGCCCGCCCGCCGGCCGTCCGGTGCGATGTCGACCGTGCACAGCGTGGCGAAGATCTCCTCGCTCTCCCGCTCGTGCTCCAGGACCTGCTGGAGCGTGGAGAGCAGCTCGTCCCCGCACAGGCCCGCGAAGGTCAGGGCTCGCCAGGCGATGCGCAGCTCCACGCCGAGCGCCGCCTCGTCGGGGCCGTGCCCGCAGACGTCGCCGATCATCGCGTGGACGGTGCCGTCCGGGGTGCGGACCGTGTCGTAGAAGTCGCCGCCGAGCAGCGCCCGCAAGCGGCCGGGGCGGTAGCGCGCGGCGAAGCGGAGGTCCGAGCCCTGGAGCAGGGGAGTGGGCAGCAGGCCGCGTTCGAGGCGGGCGTTCTCCTGGGCGCGCAGCCGGGACTCGGCGAGTTTCACCTGGACGGTGTCCGCGCGTTTGCGCTCCACCGCGTAGCGGATGGCGCGGCTCAGCAGCCGCCCGTCGAGCTCGTCGCGGAAGAGATGGTCCTGTGCCCCCACCCGTACCGCTTCGGCTGCGCGCTCCGCGTCGCCCGATGTCGTCAGGGCGAGGACGGCGTGACGCGGCGCGAGGCGCAGTACGTGGTTGAGCGGGCCGAGTTCCCCGTCGCCGGAGCCGGGCAGCGCGAGGTCGACGAGGATGCAGTGGACGTCGTCCGTGAGCAGCCGCTCCGCCTCGGTGAGATTGCGGGCGCTGCGGATACGGACCCGGGTCCCGGCCGCGTCGAGCAGTTCGGGGACGGAGAGGGTACCTGCCGGGTCGTCCTCGATCACCAGTAGCGTGAGGTCGCCGCTGGAGCCCGCGCCTGAGCTCATGCTCGGGCCGGACCTCCCATGGGCGGTTTCCACGGCAGGGACATCTCTCTGTCGCGGTACGGGTACGGGCATCGGTTCCGGTTTCCTTCCCTCCCCCCGAGGGCGGCGGGGCGTCGATCGACGCCCCGCAAGACCGGGACCCTAGCGGTACCTGACGCCGGAGCGGAATGCTCTGGAGCACATGGCCGATGGCATATGCCGCGCATGGGGAGGTACTTGCTCAGTACCCGCTCGGCCAGCCATGACGAACATCACGTGCCGGCCACCCCTGCGTCACCGGTACGTCACTTGTCGGGGCGTACGACTCCGAGAATCGCCATCGAGCCCGCACCCGCGATCGTCACATTCCGCCCGGGACGCGGCGCGTGGACGATCGCACCGTCGCCGATGTACATGCCCACATGGCTGGCGTCCGCGTGATAGATGATCAAGTCGCCGGGCCGCATGTCCTTGATGTCGATCCTGGGCAGCAGCCGCCACTGTTCCTGCGAGGTGCGCGGGATGCCCCGCCCGGCAGCCGCCCAGGCCTGGGACGTCAGCCCCGAGCAGTCGTACGACCGCGGGCCCTCGGCGCCCCACACATACGGCTTGCCGAGCTGCGCCGTGGCGAACCGGACCGCCTTCTTTCCCTGTTCGCTCGACTTGCCGTTGATCTCCTTGAGCACACCCGAACCCAGCCAGGCCGTCTGCGCCTTGTACTCCGCCTGCTGCTCCAGCTGGAGGAGCCGCGCCCGCTCCTCCTTCTCCAGTTTGTCCTCTATTGCCTTGGCTGCGGCGATCTGGGCGTTGATTTCCTTCTTCGCCTGCGCCTGCTTGAGGCGGTTGGACTCCAGCTTCTGCCACTGGGCGCTCGCGTCCTTGGTGTACGACGCCAAGTCGGCCTGTGTCCTGGTCAGTTCGCCGAGGAGGTCCTTGGTGGCCTTCTGGCCCTGCGCGATCCGGCCCGCGCTGTCCAGGAAGAGCTGCGGATCGTCGGTGAGCATCAACTGCGCCTCGGCCGGCAGTCCGCCGCCGCGGTACTGGGCGCGGGCGGCGGCGCCCGCGCGGTTCTTCAGCTCCTCGATACGGGCCTGGCCCTTCACGATCTCCTGGGCCAGTCTGACGATCTCGGCCGACTGCTTTTCGGCCCGCTCCTCGGCGAGGTTGTACGCGTCGGTCGCCGACGCGGCCTTGCGGTAGAGGGCGTCGAGCTCCAGGCGCACGTCTTCCAGTGACTTCTTGTGCTCCCGCGTGCCCTGCGTGGCAGGCGGCGGCTCGGGGGCCGCGAAGGCCTGGCCCGGTGACGCCAGCACGGTCAGAGCGCAGACCAGGGCGATCGCGGCAGTGGCACAGTGGCGTCGGTTCACGACTCCCCCTCCGGGCTCCGGGTGGACGCCGGAGCACCTGACATGTGATTTACCGTCAGTAACGTACGAGTGACGTCGCGATGGTGCCACGACACCCACGAAACCGACAGGGTCAACCGGCCATGATCTGCCGACTGGTGGATCAACCCCACCCGTCAGGGACGAACAACGCGCCCTGGGCGTTCCCCTGTTCGAAAGATGTTCATCCGGAGGGTGGTACAAATCATCCGGAATTGGGCGCGAGCGCAGCCCAGTTCACCGTGACTTCGCCCTGCCGCCAGCGCCCCCGTGCGTCCGCGAGTGGCCAGTCGGCGGCCAGATCCCGTACGGCCCTGATCCAGCGCTGCCGGGCGCCCAATGAGGCGTAGGGAGCGGCTGCCGCCCATGCCCGGTCGAAGTCCCGCAGGAACGCGTGCACCGGCTCTCCCGGCACATTGCGGTGGATCAGCGCCTTGGGGAGGCGTTCGGCCAGATCGGACGGGCGCTCCAGGGAGCCGAGGCGGGTCGCGAAGGTGACCGTGCGCGGACCCTCGGGGCCCAGCGCCACCCACACGTGCCGCCGCCCGATCTCGTCGCAGGTCCCCTCGACGAGCAGCCCGTCCGGAGCCAGGCGGGCACAGAGCCGCGCCCACACGGCGGCGACCTCGCCCTCGGCGTACTGGCGCAGCACATTGGCCGCCCGGATCAGCACCGGCCGCGTCGTGAGCGGCACCTCGAAGCCGCCGTGGCGGAAGCTGAGCCCCTCGCGCTCGTACGGCTTCGCAGCCGCGACCCGCGCCGGGTCGATCTCGATGCCGACGACCTCGCAGCGCGGGTCGGCGGTGCGCAGTCGCTGGAGGAGCTCCAGGGCGGTCCAGGGGGCGGCCCCGTACCCGAGGTCGACGGCGACGGGTACGTCGCCGCGGCGCAGCGCCGGGCCGTGCGTGGCCGCGATCCAGCGGTCCATGCGGCGCAGCCGGTTGGGGTTGGTCGTCCCGCGGGTCGCGGTCCCGACGGGGCGGGTCATAGAAGCGAGGGTATGCGCTCCCGACACGGCCTCCGGCCGGTAATGATTTGGCAAAGCGGGGCCGGGAGGGAAATGGAAGCCGGACCTCCGCTGTTGTGAGGCTCTGAAGGGCTGCTGCTGCCCGCAGCCTGCCCTGCCCGGAGCGAGGAGGACCTTCGACGTGAGCCAGTACGTCTCCCGCCTCGGCAGTGGTCTGGTGGCTCCACGCATCAGGTTCCCCGGCGGCCATCGCAAGCCGCGCCGGATCGCCATGCTCAGCGTTCACACCTCCCCGCTGCACCAGCCGGGAACCGGCGACGCGGGCGGCATGAACGTCTACATCGTCGAACTCGCCAAGCGGCTCGCAGCGATCAACATCGAGGTCGAGATCTTCACGCGGGCCACCGCGGGCGAGCTGGCGCCGGTCGTCGAACTCGCCCCCGGCGTGCTCGTACGCCATGTCGACGCCGGACCGTACGAGGGCCTGGCCAAGGAAGAGCTCCCGGCGCAGCTGTGCGCCTTCACGCACGGCGTGATGCAGGCCTGGGCCGGACACCGCCCCGGCCACTACGACCTGGTCCACTCCCACTACTGGCTCTCCGGCCATGTCGGGTGGCTCGCCGCCGAACGGTGGGGCGTCCCGCTCGTGCACGCCATGCACACCATGGCCAAGGTCAAGAACGCCGCGCTCGCCGACGGTGACACGCCCGAGCCCTCCTTCCGCGTCATCGGTGAGACCCAGATCGTCGCCGCCGCGGACCGGCTCATAGCCAACACCGCGGAGGAGGCCGACGAACTCGTCCGCTTCTACGACGCCGATCCGGCGAAGGTCGCCGTCGTACACCCCGGCGTGAACCTGGACCGCTTCCGTCCCGCCGACGGGCGCGCAGCCGCCAGGGCACGCCTCGGGGTGCCCCAAGACGCCTTCGTCCCGCTCTTCGCCGGCCGTATCCAGCCGCTGAAGGCCCCCGACATCCTGCTCCGCGCGGTCGCGCTCCTCCTGGAACAGGACCCCTCGCTGCGCTCCCGGCTCTTCGTGCCGATCGTCGGCGGCCCGAGCGGCAGCGGTCTGGCCAAGCCCGAGGGCCTGCAGAAACTGGCCGCCCGCCTCGGCATCGCGGACCTCGTCCACTTCCAGCCGCCGGTCGGCCAGGACCTGCTCGCGGACTGGTTCCGGGCCGCGTCCACGCTCGTCATGCCCTCGTACAGCGAATCCTTCGGCCTGGTGGCGATCGAGGCTCAGGCGGCGGGCACGCCGGTGGTGGCGGCGGCCGTCGGAGGCCTGCCGGTGGCGGTACGCGACGAGCGGACCGGCGTCCTCGTCCAGGGCCACAACCCGGCCCACTACGCCGACGCGCTGTACCGCTTCATCGCCGACCCCTCCCTCGTCGCCCGGATGGGCACGGCGGCCGCCCGGCACGCCGAGTCCTTCGGCTGGGACACGGCGGCATCGGCGACGGCGGACGTCTACACGGCGGCGATGTACGAACACCGCCGCCGGGTACGCTCGCACCATGGCTGACGTACAGCAGACGGCGCAGGTCATCGAGCGGACGCTGAAGGACGCGGAACTCGAGTGGGAGAGCCCGGAACCCGGCTCGTACGTGGTCAAACTCCCCGGCACCCGCAAGCTGTCGACGACCTGCTCCCTGCGCGTCGGCAAGCACTCCCTGTCGGTCAACGCCTTCGTCATCCGCCACCCCGACGAGAACGACGCGGCGGTGCACCGGTGGCTGCTGGAGCGCAACCTGAGTCTGTACGGGGTGAGTTACGCGATCGACCGCCTCGGCGACATCTACCTGACCGGCCGCCTCCCGCTCTCCGTGATCAGCGAGGAGGAGCTGGACCGCCTGCTCGGCACGGTGCTGGAGGCGGCGGACGGCGCGTTCAACACGCTGCTGGAGATGGGTTTCGCGAGCGCGATCCGCCGGGAGTACGCGTGGCGAGTGTCGCGGGGGGAGTCGACGCGGAACCTGGATGCGTTCACGCATCTGACTCAGGGGTGAGCTGGGGTTTCCCCGCCCCGCCCTTTCCCGTAACCGGGGCTCCGCCCCGGACCCGCGCCTCAAACTGCCTCAGACTTCGTCCGGGCCCCGCGCGGCTGAATGTGCGGCTGGGCCGCACAGCCGGCCCGTCCGGCGTTTGAGGACACGCGCGAAGCGCGTATCGGGGTACGTGGCGAAGCCCCACACGCGGCGGAGCCGCAAATGTCACAGCGGGATGGCGGTACTCCCACGACCGCCAGGCCGCAGGGGAGACCTCGGCCGGACCACGAACCCCCGCGCGAACTCTTCCCGCGCCCCGCAACCCATGGCATGCTCACCGCCGACGCACACCTGAACGTCGTTCACATCCATGGAAGGCGGGCTCATGGAGACCGGTCAACACGCCATCAGCAGACGGAGTCTGCTCGGCAGTGCCACAGCCGTCGCGGCGGCCTGCGCCACCGGCGGCTCAGCCGGCACCGCGAGCGCCGCCGCCAAGACTTCCACCGCATCTCCCCTCTGGGCCGAGTTCCGCCGCAGCCCGTACACCCACCCCCAGATCCCGTACGTCGGACGAGCCGGCCAACGCCGTGGTGCCGAAGACTTCCCCCGGCGCCCCGTGCTGGCCAACGTCCTTGCCCACGGGGCCAAGCGGGACGGCTCCGCCGACGCCGCTCCCGCCATCAACCGTGCCCTCGCCACTGTCGGCGAACGCGGCGGCGGCACGGTTCACATCCCCGACGGGACCTACCGCATCGACGACCTCATCCGCATCGGGCACAGCAACGTCGTCCTGCGCGGCGCCGGCAGCGGCCGCACCAAGCTGTACGCGACGAAGAACCTCACCGAGCTCGTCGGCCCCTACGGCAGCCGCTACGGCGGTGACAAGTCCTCCTGGTCCTGGGCCGGGGGGCTCATCTGGCTGTGCCCGAACGATCGTTGGGACAGCCTCACCACCGCCATCAAGGCCAAGGCCTGGCCCTTCGAGGGCTGGACCGGCAACAAGCGTGACGAGTGGCGCACCCTCGCCGCCGTCCGGCCCGCCAGGCGCGGCGACTGGTCGGTCGGGGTGGACGACACCACGGCGCTGCACCGCGGACAGCTCGTCCTGCTCCGCCTCGCCGACGACGCGGGCCACACGCTCCTGGAACACATGGCGGGCGGCGGCGCGGGCCCGGAGGCGTATGTCTGGGACGACAAGACCAAGCTGACCAGTTACGTCCCCTACGAATGGCCCGTACGCATCACGGCAGTCAAGCGGAACAAGGTCACCTTCGAGCGCCCCCTGCCGCTCGACACACGCCCCGAATGGGACCCCCGTATCGTCACCCTCGTCACTCCGCTCACCGGCTCCGGAGTCGAGGGCCTGACCCTGGAGGCGATTCAGACTCCGCAGTCCCAGCACCTCCTCGACAAGGGCTACAACGGCGTCACTTTCCAGTGCGCGTACGACTGCTGGGCCGACGACATCACTGTCCGCCATGTCGACAACGGCTTCGGCCTCGTCGCCGCGTCCGCGTGCACCCTGCGCCGCACGCGCGTCGAGGGCCGCGGCTCGCACCATCCGTACTTCTGCCGCGAGGGCTCGCACGACAACCTCGTCGAGGACTTCACCATCGCCGGGCGCACCGTCCCGGCTCCGGCCGGCACCCAGCTCCACGGCATCAACGTGGAGGGCTTGTCCAGCTACAACGTCTGGTCGCGCGGGCAGATGGAGATGGGCACGTTCGACACCCACCGCGGTATGCCGTTCGCCAACGTCCGCACGGACATCACCGTCGACAACACCGGCCGCCACGGCGGCGACGCATCCGCGGGACCCCTCTACGGCGCCCGTTTCACCCACTGGAACGTCACCGTCACCAATGGACGCGCGGGCCTGATCAAGATCGACGAGATCGCCCCGTACAGCGCGACCGTCGCCATCAGCACGGTCCGCGAGTTCGACCAGACCGACGGGCCGGACTTCGGCGGCGCGCTGAACTCCCGCCTGGAGGCGTACGGACAGCCGGGCGCGGTAAGGCCCCGCAATCTGTACGAGGCTCAGCGCGAGCTGGAGCGGTAGCGACCGGGGGGCTGACCGCCTTCCTGGTCAGCGGCCTGGGCTCACAGCTCCCGGAGGTGATCGGCGAACCCTACGAGGACGCGGACGGCGTCCCGTACCTCCCGATGTTCCGCCAGCCGGTCCTGGTCTTCGAGGGCACCAAGGAGACCCTGACGGCGGCCCACGCGCGCGTGCTGGCCCGTTCCCTCCCGCGCGCCGTCTACACGTCCGATCTGTTCACCACGGGCAACGACCGTGACAACCGGGCGGCCGTACGGGCCGTGCCGACGGGGGATCTGGACCTCGTCGGCCTCGCGGCGCACGGGCCGCGGAACGCCGTGGACAAGGTGTTCAAGGGGGCGCGGATGCATCCGTGACGCGCCGGTCGCCGTCACGCGCTGACCGCCGCCGCCTTCTCGGTGCCCTCGGGAGACGCCTCCTCCTCGCTGTCCTGATTCGGCAGGCCGCGCATCAGCAGCCAGTACCCGAGCCCTGCCACCGTGCCGAGGACCGCGCACATGCCCCACAGCCACTCCGCTCCGAACCGGTCGATGACGAAACCGGCGAGCAGCGGGGCGACCAGCGCGGCCACCGACCAGGACAGGGTGTACATGCCCTGGTAGCGGCCGCGGCCGTGCCGGGGCGAGAGCCGCACCACGAGCCCGGTCTGGGTGGGCGCGTTGACGATCTCGGCCAGGGTCCAGACGCACACGGTCAGCGCGTACACGGCGATCGATCCGGCGAATGCGGTGAGCCCGAAGCCGTACCCCGCGAGCAGCGAGGAGATGATCAGCAGCCTGCGTGCGTCGCGGTGCTCGATGAAGCGGGTGACCGGGATCTGCAGGGCCACGATCAGCACACCGTTGGCCGCGATCGCGATACCGAAGTCCGAGCTGGAGAAACCGTCCGCCCCCATTGCCAGCGGCAGCCCGACGTTCCCCTGCATGAAGATCAGCGCGATCAGGAACGACAGTCCGACGACGCTCATGAACCGCCCGTCGCGCAGGACGGTCCCCATACTGATCTGCGGCTCCGCCGGCGCGCCCTTCGTCTCCACACGCTCGGGCCGCGACTCGGGCAGCTTGACGAAGACGACGATCGCGCAGATCAGCGTCATCGCCGCCTCGCCCAGGAATCCGGCGAGATAGCTGTACTCGGCGACGAATCCGGCGGCCGCCGAGGAGACGGCGAAACCCAGGTTGATCGCCCAGTAGTTGAGCGAGAAGGCCCGCACCCGGTCCTCGGGCCGGACGATGTCGGCCATCATCGCCTGCACGGCGGGCCGGGAGGCATTGGAAGCCATACCCACGACAAAGGCGACCGCCGCGATCGCGACCGGATGCTGGACGAAGCCGAGCACCGCGACGGAGACGGCCGTGGATGTCTGTGCGATCAGCAACGTGGGCCGCCGCCCGAGCCGGTCGGTCATCACACCCCCGCCGAGCGAGGAGACGACACCGCCGAGCCCGTGCAGCGAGGCCACGAGACCCGCGTACGAGGCCGAGTAGCCCCGGTCGACGGTCAGGTACAGCGCCATGAACGTCGCGACAAACGCTCCGAGCCGGTTGACGAGCGTGCTCGTCCACAGCCACCAGAACTCACGGGGAAGCCCCGAGACGCTCTCTCGCGCGGCACGTCGCAGGCCGGCTATGAACATACGGATTCCCCCCGGGGAGCAGGCGCTGTAAGTGGCCTGAAGGCCATCCGCACGTTACATACGGCGAGTCTCCACCCGCCAGTCATTTGCCGGCGGACGTCGATCAAGTCCGCACTGCGGGCACCCGAGCGGGGCGGCGGATGCGTCGATTAGTCTCGTACGCATGGCCGACGCACCGTACAAGCTGATCCTCCTCCGCCACGGCGAGAGCGAATGGAACGCGAAGAACCTGTTCACCGGCTGGGTGGACGTCAACCTGACGGAGAAGGGCGAGAAGGAGGCAGTCCGCGGCGGTGAGCTGCTCAAGGACGCCGGCCTGCTCCCCGACGTACTGCACACCTCGCTCCAGAAGCGCGCCATCCGCACGGCGCAGCTGGCGCTGGAGTCGGCGGACCGCCACTGGATCCCGGTCCACCGCTCCTGGCGGTTGAACGAGCGTCACTACGGCGCGCTGCAGGGCAAGGACAAGGCGCAGACCCTGGCCGAGTTCGGCGAGGAGCAGTTCATGCTCTGGCGCCGCTCGTACGACACCCCGCCGCCGGTTCTCGAGGACGGCACGGAGTTCTCGCAGAGCGACGACCCGCGCTACGCGTCGATCCCCAGCGAGCTGCGTCCGCGCACCGAGTGCCTCAAGGACGTCGTCGAGCGCATGCTGCCGTACTGGTACGACGGCATCGTCCCGGACCTCCTGGCGGGCCGGACGGTCCTGGTCGCCGCGCACGGCAACTCCCTGCGCGGCCTGGTCAAGCACCTCGACGGCATCTCCGACGCGGACATCACGGGCCTGAACATCCCGACCGGCATCCCGCTCTACTACGAGCTGGACGCCGACTTCCAGCCCCTCACCAAGGGCGGACAGTACCTGGACCCGGACGCGGCGGCGGCGGCGATCGAGGCGGTCAAGAACCAGGGCAAGAAGAAGTAACTGCACTCGCGACAAAGCCCTCCACCTGTGGGTTCTCCGCAGGTGGAGGGCTTTGTCTCACGTCTGGGGTGTTATCGGCCTTCATTGGGCTCGAAGGGCTGGCGATCGCTCACTCCGCCGGGGCTCTGGCAGGAGGTGGGGCGTTCGGAGGCCGGTCCGGTGCACTGCCCGCTCTGTCCTGCGCCGTTGCCGCCGTTGGTAGGAGGCTGCGGAGCGGAGAAGGCCTGGGCCGAGGCGCCGAAGATGCCGGCTGCCACGAGTGCCGTCGCCGCGACGACTCGCCCTATTCGTTGCATCATGATGCTCTCCCGTCCTTTCTCTGGTGCCACTTCAGCGCTGCAACTGAAGGTCCGGCCCTCGCGGCGACGGGTATTCCGAGTGGTTCTGCGGGTGCCTCAATGCCGCAAGGTCGGTGGTGCCCATGAGGCAGTCACTGCGCCCAGCGGGGGACTTGAAGCCCGACGGCAGTACTGGGGCATATTTCCGGACTGCCGCATGTATGCGACCGGGCTTCTCGTGAGGCTCGCCCGCTGTCAACCAATTCGGAGCGATTGTTACAAAGGTTGGCGGACTACCAGTAACGGACATGCGAAAGGGCCCCGTCCGCAAGGGAATTCGGAGCCCTTTCACTACACGCGCACGTGAGTAACTCCACGCGTAAGTAACTCCACGCGTAGCTAACCAATCGCCTAGCCGCAGCAGCCACCGCACTGACACGGTCCGCCCGACTGGCAGCCGCAACCACAGCCCGAGCCGCAGCCGCAGGCACCGAGCACGGGCAGGAACACCGCCTCGGCGGGGGTTTCCTGCTGAGCGTCGGTAGTGGGGGATTCGGCCATGGGTCCCTCCTCATGGGCGGACGAGATGTGCCGCCTCTGCCCATTGCATGCCCGCTCCTGCGGGCGCATCAACAGCGCGCGGAGGCACAACGCACCCCGGGAGAGAACTACACGCCCTCGACCTGCGTCGGCGCTTGGAGCTCGTCCGCGTGCTCGCCCGTCACCAGATAGACGACCCGCTTCGCCACCGACACCGCGTGGTCGGCGAAGCGCTCGTAGTAGCGGCCGAGCAGCGTCACGTCCACCGCGGTCTCGATGCCGTGCTTCCAGCGGTCGTCCATCAGGTGCTGGAAGAGCGTGCGGTGCAGCAGGTCCATCTCGTCGTCGTCCGTCTCCAGCTGGAGGGCCAGATCGACGTCCTTGGTGATGATGACCTCCGCCGCCTTGGCCATCAGCCGCTGCGCCAGCTGTCCCATCTCCAGGATGGTCGCGTACAGGTCGTGCGGAACCGCGGAGTCGGGGTAGCGCAGCCGGGCCAGCTTGGCCACATGCTGGGCCAGGTCGCCCGAGCGCTCGAGGTCCGCGCTCATCCGCAGCGAGGTCACCACGATCCGCAGATCCGTCGCGACGGGTTGCTGCCGCGCCAGCAGGGCGATCGCCCGTGCCTCCAGGTCGTGCTGCAGATCGTCGACCTTCTGGTCGGCGGCGATCACGCTCTCGGCGAGTTTGAGATCGGCGTCGAGCATGGCCGTGGTGGCGCGCCCGATCGCCGACCCGACCAGCCGGGCCATCTCGACCAGGCCCTCGCCGATCGAGTCCAGTTCCTCGTGGTACGCGTCCCGCATGGGATGTCCCTCTCTTGATGCGACCGGGGTCCGGGTGGGTCAGGGGGTGTGTGTCGGACCCCCACGCTCCCACGGTCTGTCCGTTACGCGTCGGGAGCCTCCCCCGGAAGTGAATCAGCCCTATCCCCTTGGTGAACTCTGGGCGACGACTGTTCGAGGTGCCACCCGATTGGCTGGGAGCATCTCCCCGGCCACGCATAACCTGGGTGCATGGACGTGAACGCGGCGGTCGCCGCAGCGGCAGCGATCGCCGGGTTGTGCACCGGTGTCATCGCCATGCTGGCGTTCCGCTGGAGCGAACGCGACCAGGCGAGACCCACCCGCACCTCCCTGCACACCGACGCCGTTCTGCCGCCCGGCGTCGACACGGTCCTGTCCGTACTCCGCTCCTCCGCGGTCGTCCTCGACGAGAGCGACTCCGTCGTCAAGGCCAGCTCCGCGGCGTACGCCCTCGGTCTGGTGCGCGGCGGGAAGCTCGCCGTCGAACCGATGCTGCACATGGCCCGCGACACCCGCCGGGACGGCGAGATACGGCAGGTCGAACTGGATCTGCCCCGTCGCGGTACCGGCCGGGGCGAGGCCCTCGCCGTCTCCGCCCGGGTGGCCCCTCTCGGCTCCCGGCTCGTACTGCTGCTCGTCGAGGATCTCACCGAGGCCCGCCGGATAGAAGCGGTACGGCGCGACTTCGTCGCCAACGTCAGCCATGAGCTCAAGACCCCGGTCGGCGCGCTCTCCCTGCTCTCCGAGGCGGTCATGGGCGCCTCGGACGACCCCGAAGCGGTGGAACGCTTCGCCGGCCGCATGCAGATCGAAGCGACCCGGCTCACCAATCTCGTACAGGAGCTCATCGACCTCTCCCGGGTGCAGAACGACGACCCGCTGGAGGACGCCGAACCTGTCCGCGTGGACGAACTGGTCGCCGAGGCCATCGACCGCTCCCGGCACCCCGCGTCCACCAAGCAGATCACGATGGCCGCGGGCGGTACCGCCGACCTGCACATCTGGGGCAATCGCGGCCAGCTCGCCGCGGCACTCGGCAACCTCGTCGAGAACGCCGTCAACTACTCCCCGGCCCGCACCCGGGTCGGGGTAGCCGCACGTCGCGTGTCCGCGCCCGGCGGTGATCTCATCGAGATCGCCGTCACCGACCAGGGCATCGGCATCTCCGAGAAGGACCGTGAGCGGGTCTTCGAGCGGTTCTACCGCGTCGACCCCGCCCGGTCCCGGGCCACCGGGGGCACCGGCCTGGGCCTGGCAATCGTCAAACACGTGGCCGCCTCGCACGGCGGGGAAGTCACGGTATGGAGCTCCGAGGGACAGGGCTCCACTTTCACCCTGCGGCTTCCCGAAGCGGGCGCCGTGCGGGACCGTTCATCCACCGGACCGAATCGCGTCGACGAGGACGACGACCGGCCTTACGACACCGATCCGAACAGCGAAATTCCTGCCCCGGAGGTCCTTCCGTGACCCGAGTGCTCGTCGTCGAGGATGAGGAATCATTCAGCGACGCCCTGTCCTACATGCTCCGCAAGGAGGGCTTCGAGGTCGCCATCGCGACCACGGGGCCCGAGGGTCTCGACGAGTTCGAGCGCAATGGCGCCGACCTCGTCCTCCTCGACCTGATGCTGCCCGGGCTTCCGGGTACCGAGGTCTGCCGCCAGCTGCGCGGCCGCTCGAATGTCCCGGTGATCATGGTCACCGCCAAGGACAGTGAGATCGACAAGGTCGTCGGGCTGGAAATAGGAGCTGACGACTACGTCACCAAGCCCTTTTCCTCGCGGGAACTGGTCGCCCGCATCCGCGCGGTCCTGCGCCGCCGCGGCGAGCCGGAGGAGGTCACCCCGGCGGCCCTGGAGGCCGGCCCGGTCCGGATGGACGTGGACCGCCACGTCGTCACGGTGTCGGGCGGAAAGGTCGACCTCCCGCTGAAGGAGTTCGACCTGCTGGAGATGCTGCTGCGCAACGCGGGCCGGGTGCTGACCCGTATGCAGCTGATCGACCGGGTCTGGGGCGCGGACTACGTGGGCGACACGAAGACGCTGGACGTCCATGTGAAGCGCCTGCGGGCCAAGATCGAGCCTGACCCCGGTGCGCCGCGGTACCTGGTGACGGTGCGTGGCCTGGGCTACAAGTTCGAGCCGTAAACCGGCCCGCGGCCTCAGGCCCGACGGAGTCGGGCGCGAAGCCCGTGGGGGCGCGCCGGTGCCGAGCGGTGCGAGGGGCGCACGAGGGATCCTGTCCGGCCCGCGGCCGGACAGAAGTACGGGGGCGCCCCGCCGGAGAGGATCCGGCGGGGCGCCCCCGTGTCTGTCAGTTGCCCGCGTCCTGGGACGCCGAGGCGGAGTCCGACGCGGTGCCCGGCTCGCCGGACTCGCCGTTGCCCGGCTGGCCCGTGGCCGAGGCCGACGGGGTGCCGGTCGGCGTGCCGGTGGGCTCCGTCGTCGGCTTCGGCAGGGAGCTCGGCCCGTACCCCTCGAAGTAGCTCTTCGCCGGGACGACCACCGACTGCACCTTCACGTCGCCCGTCTCGCTGAAGCGGAAGACGACGTTCTGCACGCCTCCCGCGTTCTTCGACGCCTCCTGGCCCTTCTCGATGACCGCCGCCGCGTTCCCCGCGCCGCCGATGATGATCGAGCCCTGCGCCGGAATCGTGATCGATCCCGAGCCCTTCGCGGCGGACAGCTTCACCGGAGCGCTCAGCCCGTCAAGCGTGATCGCGTCGAGCGTCTGCGCCTGGGAGCCGGTGTTGAAGAGCGTCGCGGACACGACCGCGGGACCTTCCGCCTCCGCCTGCGGCTGAGTGATCACCGTGGCGTTCTGGATCTTGATCGTGTCGACCGTCGTCTCGGCGTTGTCCGGCCGGACTTGGAGGGTCTGCGCGTCTGTGCCCGCACCGCAGGCGGAGAGCGAGGCGATCGAGAACACGATGGCAGTGGCGGCGAGGGCGCCGCGTCGAAGGCTGCGGCTCACGGCGGCGGCATCTCCTTGGACGTACGGACTGGCTACGGACAGGCTGTTGAACTGGCGTGGGAGCGGCATGCAGATCGCTAAGCCCGTGTCAGTTCGCGCTCAGGTTACCGATCGCCTGTGCCCGCCCCGCACCCGACCCGCCCCTTCACCGGCCGTCGGCTCCGCCGCTCCCGGACGCTCCGCACTCCGCACCGCCATCCTGTTCTTTCGTACGCGGCTCTTCGCGCGCCGTTCACATAACCATGTTGATCAATTCCGTGGCCGCCGCACATTCCTTACCGAATACGTCCCGGTGATCAATTCCGGATTCGGTGGCGGATCCGTCCGTACGGGTGGCCGACCGCCGAACGGAGTAGGGGAAGTTCACCACTTGGATTCGGGCAAATCGGGACTTTCGGCCCTCTTGGAGGGGGTTGTGTGGGGTGTAACGTGCGCGTTTCTGTCCGCCCGTGCAGCCGCTCCGACCTGCGAATACCCCCTTCCGGAAGCCGCCCGCAGCACGTTCGTGATGCTGTTGTCAAGCCCCGAGATATGCCCTGACCTGCGAAAACGCCATTCAGAAGAAGCCGTTTCCGTGTTACCCTGGATAGCCACGGAAGGGGTACCTGTCACATGACGTTCAAGGTTGGCGACACCGTGGTCTATCCCCATCACGGGGCCGCGCTGATCGAGGCCATCGAAACTCGCCAGATCAAAGGCGTGGACAAGACCTACTTGGTGCTCAAGGTCGCTCAGGGCGACCTGACGGTTCGCGTGCCGGCGGACAATGCGGAGTTCGTGGGCGTTCGCGATGTGGTCGGTCAGGACGGGCTCGACCGGGTCTTCGAGGTGCTGCGTGCACCGTATGCCGAAGAGCCGACGAACTGGTCTCGCCGCTACAAGGCAAATCTCGAGAAGCTCGCCTCCGGCGATGTCATCAAGGTCGCCGAAGTGGTGCGTGACCTGTGGCGTCGCGAGCGGGAGCGTGGGCTTTCCGCTGGTGAGAAGCGCATGCTCGCCAAGGCGCGCCAGATCCTGGTGAGCGAGCTCGCCCTCGCGGAGAACACCAACGAAGACAAGGCCGAGGCTCTGCTCGACGAGGTCCTCGCGTCCTGACGCACCGGCGTTGGAATCAATAAAGTGCCGCGGTGCCCGCTGACATGCTGTGATGACAGTCCTGTCGCCGGGCGCTGCGGCATGTTCGTCTGCGCCGGTGAATCGCTGCTCGTGAATCACTGTTCGTGGCGCGAATCGCTCGTGTCGCGATCCGCTCGTGAATCCCCGCTCGCCGTACGCACGGCACCCAGCCCCACTGCTTGGTGTGCCGGGCCCGGGCGGCTGGCGCAGACCAGTTGTCACGGAAGGGTCCGGTCAAGGCGTCGCGCCCGGCACGCTGTGGCCATACCCATGTCGGCCAAGGAAACAAACCTGCCGGAGTGCAACCGATGTCAGACCAATCGCTCCCCTTCCGCACCGCAGCGGTGATCCCGGCGGCCGGCCGGGGCGTACGGCTCGGCCCGGGCGCCCCCAAAGCGCTCCGTACGCTGAACGGCACGCCCATGCTCATCCACGCCGTACGAGCCATGGCCGCATCCCGCGCCGTCTCGCTCGTCGTCGTGGTGGCCCCGCCCGACGGTGCCGCGGAAGTGAAGTCCCTCCTCGCCGACCATGCACTTCCGGACAGGACCGACTTCCTGGTCGTCCCCGGCGGCGACACCCGCCAGGAGTCCGTGAAGCTCGGCCTGGACGCGCTGCCGCCCGGCATCGACGCCGTACTGGTCCACGACGCGGCACGGCCGCTGGTGCCCGTGGACACGGTCGACGGGGTGATCGAGGCCGTACGCGACGGAGCTGTGGCCGTCGTGCCCGCGCTGCCCCTCGCCGACACGGTCAAGGAGGTCGAGCCCCGCACGGACGGCTCGCCCGAGCCGGTTCTCGCCACACCCGAGCGGGCCAGGCTGCGCGCCGTACAGACACCGCAGGGCTTCGCCCGGGAGACCCTCGTCCGCGCCCACGAGACCGTGACCGACAACGTCACCGACGACGCGAGCATGGTCGAGCAGCTCGGCGAGCCAGTCGTGGTCGTACCCGGCCACGAGGAGGCGTTCAAGGTGACCCGTCCCCTCGATCTCGTACTCGCCGAGGCGGTTCTCGCCCGCAGGAGGGCCAACGATGGCTTCTAGCACCGTCCCCCGGATCGGCGTCGGCACGGACGTGCACGCCTTCGAGGCGGGGCGCGAGCTGTGGTGCGCCGGACTGCTGTGGGAGGGGGAGGACGGCCTCGCCGGACACTCCGACGGTGACGTCGCCGCCCACGCCGCCTGCGACGCGCTCTTCTCCGCGGCCGGCGTCGGCGACCTCGGCGCCCATTTCGGCACCTCGCGGCCAGAGTGGTCCGGCTCCTCCGGTGTCACGCTGCTCGCCGAGGCGGCCCGGATCGTACGGGCCGAAGGCTTCGAGATCGGCAATGTCGCCATCCAGGTCATCGGCGTGCGCCCGAAGATCGGCAAGCGGCGCGAGGAGGCGCAGAAGACGCTGGGGGCGGCGGTCGGCGCGCCCGTTTCCGTATCGGGCACCACGACCGACGGGCTCGGTCTGACGGGGCGCGCAGAAGGTCTCGCCGCCATCGCCACGGCACTGGTGTTCCGCACGGACGGGTGAAATGCCCGGCACGGATGGCGAGTTGTCGCCGGGAATCCCGGCCTCCGGCCCGGGTTCGGCTCGTGCCGGGCTCGGGCAACGTCACAAACCTGTCCCCTCGTCGCCATAGGGGCGCGGGGCACTGGTACGGGGCCACTACCCTTGATGCGTGACCATTCGCCTGCACGACACCAGCGCCCGGCAGATCCGTGACTTCACCCCGCTCACGCCGGGCTGTGTCTCGATCTACCTGTGTGGCGCGACCGTGCAGGCCGCCCCGCACATCGGGCACATCAGGTCGGGGCTGAATTTCGACATCATGCGCCGCTGGTTCGAGTACCGCGGCTACGAGGTCACGTTCGTGCGCAACGTGACCGACATCGACGACAAGATCATCTGGAAGTCGGCCGAACAGAACCGCCCCTGGTGGTCGATCGGATACGAGAACGAGCGCGCCTTCAACGACGGCTACACCGCCCTCGGCTGCCTGCCGGTCACCTACGAACCGCGCGCCACCGGCCACATCACCGAGATGGTCGAGATGATGCGCGGCCTCATCGAGCGCGGCCATGCCTACGAGGCCGACGGGAACGTCTACTTCGACGTGCGCTCCTTCCCCGGCTACCTGGAGCTGTCCAACCAGAACCTAGACGAGCTGCGCCAGCCGTCCGGCGAGGGCGAGACCGGCAAGCGCGACCAGCGCGACTTCGCCATGTGGAAGGCGGCGAAGCCCGGCGAGCCGAGCTGGGAGACCCCCTGGGGCCGTGGCCGGCCCGGATGGCACCTCGAGTGCTCGGCGATGGCGCACAAGTACCTCGGCGAGACCTTCGACATCCACGGCGGCGGGATCGACCTGATCTTCCCGCACCACGAGAACGAGATCGCCCAGGCCAAGGCCTTCGGCGACGAGTTCGCCAGGTACTGGGTGCACAACGCCTGGGTCACCATGAGCGGCGAGAAGATGTCCAAGTCGCTCGGCAACTCCGTGCTCGTCTCCGAGATGGTCAAGCAGTGGCGTCCCGTCGTGCTGCGCTACTACCTCGGTACGCCGCACTACCGCTCGATGATCGAGTACAGCGAGGAGGCCCTGCGCGAGGCCGAGTCCGCCTTCGCGCGGATCGAGGGCTTCATCCAGCGCGTGGCCGAAAAGGCGGGGGGAGTCGTCGAGCCCGCGCCCGAGGTGCCGCTCGCCTTCGCCGAGGCCATGGACGACGACCTGGGCGTCCCGCAGGCGCTTGCCATCGTCCACACCACGGTCCGCCAGGGCAACTCAGCGCTGGCCGCCGACGACAAGGAAGCCGCCGTCGCCCGCCTCGCCGAGCTGCGCGCCATGCTCGGCGTCCTCGGTCTGGACCCGCTCGACCCGCACTGGGCGGGCGAGGACGACCGCGGCGAAGACCTCCACGGCGTCGTCGACACGCTCGTCCGCGTGGTGCTCCAGCAGCGCGAGGGGGCCCGGGCTCGCAAGGACTGGGCGACCGCCGACGCGATCCGCGACCAGCTGCAGCAGTCAGGCCTCGTCGTCGAGGACGGTCCGGACGGGCCGCGCTGGACGCTGGGACCGCGCTGACCAGTAAAAATGTGCCGCCCGGGCTCCCGGGCGGCACACTTTCTTACGTACGTACGCATTCGAAAGCTTCAGGAAACAGGTAGTCATGGCCGGGAACAGCCAGCGCAGGAACCGCCGCACGTCCAACAAGAAGGGCGCGCAGGTCGGCAGCGGTGGCCAGCGACGCCGCGGACTCGAGGGCAAGGGCCCGACCCCGCCCGCGTCCGCCCGCAAGGGCCACAAGAAGAACCGCATCGCCAACGCCCAGGCCAAGAAGACCGCCGCCCGCCGCCCCGTCGCCCGCCGCGGCGGCAAGGGCACGTCCGAGATGGTCGTCGGCCGTAACCCGGTCTTCGAGGCGCTGCGCGACGGCGTGCCCGCGACGACTCTGTACGTCCAGCAGTTCATCGACAACGACGAGCGGGTGCGCGAGGCGCTCCAGCTCGCCGGGCAGCGCGGCAACATCAACCTCATGGAGGCGCCGCGCCCCGAGCTCGACCGGATGACCAACGGGCTCAACCACCAGGGCCTGGTCCTCCAGGTCCCGCCGTACGAGTACGCGCATCCCGAGGACCTCGCGGCCGCCGCCTTCGACGACGGCGAGGACCCGCTGATCGTCGCGCTCGACGGCGTGACCGACCCGCGGAACCTGGGTGCCGTCGTCCGCTCCGTCTCCGCGTTCGGCGGCCACGGCGTGGTTGTGCCCGAGCGCCGGGCGGCGGGCATGACGGCCGGCGCCTGGAAGACTTCCGCGGGCACCGCGGCCCGTACCCCGGTGGCGCGCGCGACCAACCTGACGCGCGCCCTGGAGTCGTACCAGAAGGCGGGCCTCACCGTCGTCGGCCTGGCCGCGGACGGCGACCACGAGGTCGGCGACCTCGAAGCGCTCGGCGGCCCGCTCGTCATCGTCGTCGGCAGCGAGGGCAAGGGTCTGTCCCGCCTGGTCGGCGAGACCTGCGACTACCTGGTCCGCATCCCGATGCCGGGTGGCGCGGAGTCACTGAACGCGGGCGTTGCGGCGGGTGTGGTGCTGTACGAGGCGGCCAAGCGTCGCGTCTGAGGGTTCACCCCGGCGGCCGGCGCCGGCCGCCCGAAGCCGGGGAGGCCCGCTGATCCCGGCCCGCTCATCCCGGCCGGGGTTCCTGCAGGGCCCCGGCGGGAGCCCAGGCTCAGCCCGTCACACCCGCGAGCCTCGCGCGGCTGAGGACCGCGATGGTGAACGCGTCCATGATCCGGCAGTCGCCCACCATCTCCTCCGCCTGTGCGAAGGACACGGTCAGCGCGCGCCGGATGCCCTCCCCCAGCGCAAGCGCGCCGATGGCGTCGATCCTGGCCGCGTACAGCAGGACACGGTCGCCCATGGCCCCCGAGTCCGGGTGGACCGCACCGAGCGGGATCAGCTCAAGGACACCCGCGCCGATCTCCTCCCGCAGCTCCTTCGCGGCGTTCTCCTCGCTGCCGAGCCCACGGGTGCCGAAACCGCGCGGCACCTCCCACAGCCACGAGCGGGTGGCGTGCCGGAAGTGCTCGACCAGCACCACGTCGCCGTCGAGCAGCGGAAGCACCACACAGCCCGGCTCCGCGGTGGTGCCGATGGAGCGGATGTATGTACCGGTCCTGCCGTCGGGGAACCTGACCGGGTCGCGCAGGACCATGACGTACGGGTCCTCGTACACCACACCCCCGGCCGCCGCGACCGACTCCGGATCGCTCAGGATCTCGATGCCGCCGGGCGGGTTGACGAAGAGCTCGGGGCGCTCGGTGCGCAGCCGGTCGTAGGTGTTCATGAGAGTCCTTCTACGGGGCGTCGGGCATCTGCTGGTCGGCCTGGTTCCTGCTGGGCAGGGCGTCGATTTCCGTGATCCGTTCGCCGTACGCGCCGAGCAGCGTCTCCCAGTCCCGCTTCACACTGCCCAGCCTGAGGGTGGGGAATGTGACGCTGTGTCCGAGGCCGCTGCGCAGCGGGCTGCCGCCGTCGGTGAAGACCAGCCGGACGATCAGGGCGCCCAGGCCCGCGCTCGCCAGCTGGACCGAGCCGGACAGCAACGACACTCCGTCGCCCCCGAGCTGGAGCGAGATGCCTGCCGACTCCAGGACGAGGGCCACCCCGATCTCGCGCTGGAAACCGTTCCCCGAGCGGCCGATCTTGCGCGCCTTGCGCAGCATCTTCGCGTGCAGGTCGGCGATTTCGGAGGTCGCGCCCGTGAAAGCGTCAGGATCGGGGATCCGTCCGTGCGCGAAACCGCCCCGTACGAAGCCGTTGAGCGCGTCGATGTAGGAGCGCCATTCTTCCTCGCGGCGCAGCCTGGTGATGTCGGAAAGGCCGAGGTCCGCATAGGAGTTGGGCCCGTCCACAGCCCGGTGCAGGGCGTCGGCGAAGACGTCGCGCAGCAGCCTGCCGAGCGCCTCCGGGTCGGCCACGGGCGACCGCTCGGCCTCACCGAGTTCCTGAAGGGCGCTGCGTGCCGGGGAATCGGGCGGGGTCAGCGCGATCAGACCGCTGGCCTTGGGCACACCCACGCTGTACAGCAGGTCGATCAGCTGTTTCGCGGGCAGCACGTCCTCCCCCTCCCGGAAGAGCTGCTCATGCGGCTCGGACCCCGGACGGCAGAGGAACTGCTGGTAGACGGCGTTGCGGGTGATGTCCTTGTCCGGGTCCTGCTCGCCCGCCCAGTCGTAGATGTCCTTCAGGACTCCCTCACGCAGCGCCCTGGCGCGATCCTCCGAAATGCCGAGGTCCTTGGCGAGCTGTGGGATCTTCAGGCGGCGCAGTGTGGACAGGCTCGTCGAGAAGTAGTTGCTGACCTTCCCGGTCTCTTCCCTGTTGGTGTCGTCGTCCCAGTCGAAGCGGACACAGGCGGGTTCCGCCTCCTCGGCGAGCAGCCGCCGCCACGACTGCTGTACGTGCTTGTCCTTGCTCCAGGCGTACTCCTCGCCCGGATCCCGTTCCCGGTAGAGGTAGGGCACCAGGGCACGGTCGTTGAGCAGCCGCACGAAGGCCTCGTGCTCGGCCGGTTCGATGCCGGGGCGGTAGTTGCGATAGAGCGCCTCGTTGGTGAGGAGATACGCGCGATTGACCACGAGCGTGCCGCTGTTGACGAGCGAGCGGCGCAGCTCGGCCGATCCGGCGGCAACGGCCTTGGGAGTACTGCCCTTTGTGGCATGAGGGCGCTGCTGTCCGGTCGCGAGATCCGGTGGCAGCCACTGGTTGTCCAGGGCTTGCGCCATCACGGGATAGTCGGTGAGGTCCCCGAAGGTCAGTTGATTGCTTGCCCGTGCGGACTCGACCCGGTCGGTCACTGGTGATCCCCCTCTGAGGCGACGGACTCACATTCTTCTGCCAACCCCGGTGATCGTCACACGAATTGACGCATCAACCACGAACGGGCCACGTTCGCCGCAATGACCTAGTAGTGCTTCGTTAGGTTGCGCCTGGTGGGTGACCGTCTGTCTGGGCCGGGGTCGGTAAGTCTCGGTGGCAGGTGGGGCATGCGCCGGTCCAGCACAGCAGGAGGTCCTGCAGGGTCTGGAGGACTTGGTAGAAGGTCAGGCCGGCGCTTGGGCTTTTGGGTCCAGGCGCCGGAGGGTGAGGAAGGCGTGGGCGGCGGTGACGAGGGTGACGTGGTGGTGCCAGCCGCGCCAGGTGCGGCCTTCGAAGTGGTCCAGGCCCAGCCCGTGCTTGAGTTCGCGGTAGTCGTGTTCGATCCGCCAGCGGATCTTCGCCATGCGGACCAGGTGTCGCAGCGCGGTGTCGGCGGGGAGGCTGGTCAGCCAGTAGTCAGTGGGCTCATCCTGGTGCGGCGGCCATTCGGCGATCAGGGTCTCGGCGGGCAGAACGCCGTCCCACCCGGCACGGCCACCGGCTTCCTCCCGCGCTGCCTTCGTCGCCGCGACACCGGCCGGGCGGACCTCCAGCACGATGAACCGGCTGGTCATCGCGCCTCTGCTGCCCTGGCGCCAGGTGCAACGCCGCAGCCGACGCCGCCCGGCGGTCGTGACCAGGTCTTTCAGGGAGCGGGCCGGCTCGCGGTAACGGGGCAGCCGTGGGGCGCCCATCCGCCCTTCTCGTTCCGGCGCGATGGGCACGGCCTGCCCGGGGTGAGCGCTGATGTCACCGCGAACCGCCACGGCGTAGTCCAGGCCGCGATCGGCCAGCCCGGCACGGAAGGCATGCATCTGGCCGTATCCGGCATCAGCCACCACGACCCGGCCGGGCAGCCCCCACCCGAGCGCCTCATCAATCGCGTCCAGGGCCAGACGCCACTTCTCCCGGTGCCCAACCTCCGCGGGCACCCCTGCCTTCGCGCGACGCCCATCGGCCGGATCAGCCCACTCGGCGGGCAGGAACAGCCGCCAGTTCAGCGGCACGGAGGCGGCGTCGGTGACCGCGTGCAGGCTCACTCCCACCTGGCACAGCGACTTCTTGCCCAAAGCCCCGCACCACTGGCGGGCCGCCCCCGCCGACTGGTCTCCCGCCTTGGGGAAGGAGGTGTCGTCGATCACCCACGCCTCCGGAGAGATCTCCGAGGCCACCTTCGTCGCAACGGACCGCAGCACCGGAACGTGGTCCCACGTCGACTGGCTGACGAACTGCTGCAACGCCTGCATGTTGCCGTCCGGCAGCCGCTCGGCCATCGGCTGGATCGACTTGCGCCGCCCGTCCAGCATCAGCCCACGCAAGTAACAGTCCCCCCACCCGCGCTGATCCTTTCGCTTCAACGACGCGAACGCCTCGGCAACGAACTCGCCAAGGTTCTCCCGCAGTTCCTCGATCTCCCCAAGATCCACGACCAGCAGCATGCACCACCACACGCCACCCGATCAAACCAACCTAACGATGCACTACTAGACGGGGAGGCCTTGACGGGTCTCGGACAGATAGGGCCCTCCGGGGCAGTGTCCTAACGACAGGTCACTCGGTTAGATGAGTGTGGACACCAGAACGCCCCGGCCCGGGTTCGATGATCAACCTGCGCTGAGCATGGTCAAGGTGGACTGCGATCCCGCGCAGGTCATCGTGAACCACGCCAGCTTCCGGGTGCGGCTCGCCCAGAGCCCGCGCCCCGCACGTGCCCTGGCGGACACCGCACGGATCCCCGTCGTCGGCGGAGCCGGTGCGGCGGTGCGGCGGCGGGCGCCCGTTGTGTGGAGCGGCAGGTCGGCGCCGGGGGACGCCGGCGCGACCGGTCTGCTCCAGGCCGTGCGCAACTCCACCGCGGAGCGCGACACCTTCGGCACCGACACCTTCGACAGTCCCGCCTACGACTCCGGCGGCTTCGACGGTGGAGCGTTCGTCTCCGGCGCGACGCAGGTCATCCCGCGGATCGACCGCGCCGCCGGCCGCGCCACCGGGACCGCGTACCCGCCCGTCGCGGGCGGAGCGGAGTCCGGTGGCCCGGACAGGCCGCTGCTGCCCCCCATGCGACAGGCCGCCGGCGCGTACGACTCGTATCACCCCTACGGCCAGGAGCCGTACGGGGACGAGGAATTCGTGACCGGCAGCGACGGCGAGGGCTCCGTACAGCGGCACGGCGCGGACGCCGTGCGGCACGCCTACTACCCCGGGCGGCGCATGAACCTCGGCGTGGTCCTGCTGCCCATGCGGGTGTTCCTCGGCTTCATCTCCATCTACGCCGGAATGGGCAAGCTCTGCGACCCCGTCTACTTCGACGGCGGCGAACGCGGCTCGATGGTGAAGTGGCTCAACTCCCTGCATCCGTGGGGACTTGCCGAACCGCTGCGCGACTTCGCGCTGTCGCACCCGGTCGGAGCGGGCCTCACCGTCGCCTTCCTCCAGGTCGTCGTCGGCGTCCTCACCGTGCTGGGACTCTGGCAGCGGGTCGCGGCCGTCATCGGCGCACTGCTGTCGGCGGCGCTGATCCTCACCGTGAGCTGGAAGACCGTTCCGGCGTACGACGCGCCCGACATCACCTACCTCGCCGCATGGTCCCCCCTGATCATCGCGGGCGCCCCGGTCTACTCCGTCGACGGACGGCTCGCCGGAGAGGCCTGGCGCAAGCTCGGGCCGCGCTCCGAACTGTGGGAACTGCGCCGGCGCGTACTGCGACGCGGCACGGTCGTCGCCTCCGTCGTGGTCGGCCTCACCCTCCTGATCGGCTCCGTGCTCGGCGGGGCGGTGCGCTCCTCGGACATGGTGACCGTGCCGGGGCCCAACCAGGACCCGACCAACCACCTCCCCGGATCCCCCCTGCCGCAGGAGCCCAGCGGCGACCGCAGTTCCTCCGGCACACGCGGCGAAAGCGGCACACCGACACCGTCCGAGAGCAGCACCCCCGAGGCCGAGAAGGCGACCCCCTCCAAGGAG
Source organism: Streptomyces sp. SLBN-118 (assembly GCF_006715635.1). Lineage (NCBI taxonomy): Bacteria > Bacillati > Actinomycetota > Actinomycetes > Kitasatosporales > Streptomycetaceae > Streptomyces > Streptomyces sp. SLBN-118. The sequence continues at coordinate 3,584,819 of NZ_VFNP01000002.1, read as the reverse complement.
ACGGTGCGCGAGACCGGCACGATCGGCGACCGGCCGAGCCAGACGCAGGGCACGGGACAGCAGCCGCCCGGACAGTCCGAGCCCGTGCAGCCGCCGTCCAGCAGCTCCGGTCCCTCGTCCAGCGGCGGTACCGGCAGTGGCGGAGGCGCCGGTGGCGGCGGGGACGGCTCCGGTGGAGGCAGCGGCACCTCCGGCGGCTCCGGCAGCGACGGCACCTCGGGCGGCTCGGGCGGCGGCCGGGTGATCGGCGGAATCCTCGGCTGAGTCCGCGCGGCAGCGTCCGCGGAGTCCGGCCGGCCGGGTCCGCGTACGACCGAAGGGGCGGCCACCGTGACTACGGTGGCCGCCCCTTCGGTTATGGATCCGTCAACGCGACTGAGCGGCGAGCTCCTTGGCGGCCTCGGTCAGATCCTTGGCGGTGTCGATCGCCCGCCAGTACGCGCCCTGAGGCAGCGGGAAACCCGCCAGACGGCGCTCACGCGCGAGACGGGGGAAGGTGGTGCGCTCATGGTCGCCCTTGTCGGGCAGCAGGTCCGTGAAGGCCGCTGAGAAGACGTACACGCCCGCGTTGATGAGATACGGCGACGGCGGGGACTCGACGAAGTCCGTGATGTGGCCGAAGGTGTCCGTCTCGACCGCGCCCCAGGGGATCCGGGGGCGGGCCAGAGCGAGCGTGGCGATGGCGTCGCGCTCGCCGTGGAACGCGGCCATCTCGCGCAGCGAGAAGCGGGTCCAGATGTCGCCGTTGGTGGCGTACCAGGGCTCGTCCGGATGCGGGAGACGGGCGGCGGCGTACTTGAGGCCGCCGCCCCGGCCCAGCGGCTCCGACTCGACGACCGTGGTCACCCGCAGCGGCAGATCGGCGCTCTCCAGCCACTCCTGGAGTACCTCGGCGAGATGACCGCAGGAGACGACGGCGTCCGTGACGCCCTCGGCGGCCAGCCAGGCAAGCTGATGGCCGATGATCGGGGTCCCGGTCCCCGGGATCTCGACCATCGGCTTGGGGCGGTCATCGGTGTACGGGCGCAGCCGCGAGCCCTGGCCGCCCGCCAGGACCACGGCCTGCGTCGGATACGAAGGCGTATGCATGCCGTGAACGATATGCGGCAAGGGGCGAAGGGATGTCACACCCCCTCGCCCCCGCGGTCACCTGCCCTGGGTCTGCTGGGAGACGCCACTCGCGAAGGAGGTGTCGCACACGGGGCGGGAGAAGGTCTGCGCCCGCGTGGGGCCGTACTTCTCGACGGCGGCGCGGCCGAGCGCGCGGGCGAGCGACATGCAGTGCCTGGCGAGCGAGGGGCGCTCCTCGACCGTGCGCTGCAGGCGGGTGAGGGCGGAGCCCGCGCCCTTCTCCTGAAGCTCGGCGAGGAGGCGGTCGCGCAGAATGTCCTGCGGAGCGCGGGGCTTGGCGCGCACGGACACGTTCTCCGAGGACGCGGTGAGCATCTGCGACTGGGTGTTGTGCCCTGCCCACGGGACGCTGGTGACCGCGAGGGTTCCGGAGAGCACCAGGACGACGGGCAGAACGAGAGCGAGAGAGCGGCCGATTCGGCGGGCTGTGTGGGTCACGCGAGCGAGCGTAGCGGTCAGTAATGATTTGGCGACATTTAGTCACTCGCCCGGGGGATGGTTCGAGGCTGCTTTTCGAATCGGGCGTTGACGTACGGGCTCGAAAAGGCCTTGAAAGCCCCGATGTGTAGGGGTGTGCCGGGGTAATTGTCGACATACGGAAACGGCCCCGCACCGAAATGCGGGGCCGATCTGCCGAGTTGGGTTCTGCCGAGGTGGCAGAGGGGTCTCGGGGTCAGTCGCTGAGACGCTCGCCCGTCGAGGTCGAGAACACGTGGATCTCACCCGGACGCGGCACGACATGCAGCTCGGCGCCCTTGTCCGGCACGGAACGCCCGCCGACCCGTACCACGAGGTCCTTGTGCTCGCCGCCGACCTGGGCGGAGCCGTAGACGTAGCCGTCGGCGCCGAGCTCCTCGACGACGTTCACGGACACGGCGAGACCGGCCGGGGCGTCCTGGGCGTGCTTGGAAAGGGACGAGGCCGCCGAGCCGTTGAGTTCGACCACGTCGAAGTGCTCGGGCCGGACACCGACCGTGACCGTGGTGTCGCCCTTGTTCGCGGCGGCGGACAGCGCCTCACGCGAGACGGGTACGACGCTGTTGCCGAACTTCACACCGCCGTCGGTGATCGGGACCTCGACGAGGTTCATGGCCGGGGAGCCGATGAAACCGGCGACGAACAGGTTGGCCGGGCGGTCGTACATGTTGCGCGGCGTGTCGACCTGCTGCAGCAGGCCGTCCTTGAGGACCGCGACACGGTCACCCATGGTCATGGCCTCGACCTGGTCGTGCGTGACGTACACCGTGGTGATGCCCAGACGGCGCTGCAGGCTGGCGATCTGCGTACGGGTCGAGACCCGCAGCTTGGCGTCGAGGTTCGACAGCGGCTCGTCCATGAGGAAGACCTGCGGCTCACGCACGATGGCCCGGCCCATGGCCACACGCTGACGCTGACCACCGGAGAGCGCCTTGGGCTTGCGGTCGAGGTATTCGGTGAGGTCAAGGATCTTCGCGGCCTCTTCGACCTTCTTGCGGATGTCGCTCTTGTTGACGCCGGCGATCTTGAGCGCGAAGCCCATGTTGTCGGCGACCGACATGTGCGGGTAGAGCGCGTAGTTCTGGAACACCATGGCGATGTCCCGGTCCTTGGGCGGCAGGTGAGTGACGTCGCGGTCACCGATGCGGATGGATCCGGCGTTGACGTCCTCGAGACCGGCGAGCATGCGCAGGGAGGTCGACTTGCCGCAGCCGGAGGGGCCGACGAGGACGAGGAACTCGCCGTCCTGCGTCTCGATCTCGAGCTGATCGACGGCGGGCTTCTCGGTGCCCGGATAGATCCGGGTCGCCTTGTCGAACGTGACAGTGGCCATGGTGATGTTCTCCTTCACCGGCAGGAACGTGCCGGACGATCCGAGTAAGGGAGTGGTGTAGTCCACCTGTGGTGGACCTCCCGTGACGCTACCTGGCGTTGTCCGATCTGTCAGTAGCGGAAGGCGATGAAATTTTCGACCGGGTGGGGTCACCGGTCCGGTTAGACTGCTCGGACGCGCCTCCTTAGCTCAGCTGGCCAGAGCAACGCACTTGTAATGCGTAGGTCGTCGGTTCGAATCCGACAGGGGGCTCCATCGCACGGTGTCCCGGGGCTCCGAGCTCCGGGACACCGGTTCGGGCAGGACCCGTCGTTCTCCGGATATGCCGCCGTCCAGGATCTCCCCGCCGAGCGGCTGGTCATCGCGGTCGCGATGACCAAGGGCGAAGACACCCCGAAGGGCAACACGGCCGAGACGATCACGGGCCGGATCGCCGCGGCGCTCGCGCCCCGGCCCCCTGTGCCGTTCAACGATGTGCCGTTCGCACGGTCCGGCAGCCTTGAACGCCGGGACAGGCCCTAATGGCGGCCCGCGACGCGGTCCGCCAACCGTGCGATGCGGTCCGTCTGTGCCGACTGTGCCGTTGATTCGCGGCGGTCCGCCGTGCGGTAGGCCGCGTACAGCGTCTGGACGCCCAGCCAGCGCAGGGGTTCCGGCTCCCAGGTGCGGACCCTGTGGTTGACCCAGGGGAGCTGTGTGAGGTCGGTCCCGCCCGACTGGCCCGAGTCCTGCTGGATCAGGTCGCGCAGGGTACGGGCCGCGAGGTTGGTGGTGGCCACGCCCGAGCCGACGTATCCGCCTGCCCAGCCGAGGCCGGTGGAGCGGTCCAGGGCGACGGTGGCGCACCAGTCGCGGGGGACGCCGAGGACGCCGGACCACGCGTGGTCGATGCGGACGCCCGCGGTGGTGGGGAAGAAGCGGACCAGGATGTCGCGGAGGGCTTCGACGGTGGCCGGCTGGGTGCGGCCGTCGTTGTCGGTTCTGGAGCCGTAGCGGTAGGGGACGCCGCGGCCGCCGAGGGCGATGCGGTTGTCGGCGGTGCGCTGGGCGTACATGTAGGCGTGGGCCATGTCGCCGAGGGTTTCGCGGCCGTCCCAGCCGATGGTGTCCCAGACGGACTGGGGGAGGGGCTCGGTGGCGATCATGGAGGAGTTCATGGGGAGCCAGGAGCGTTTGTGGCCCTTGAGGTGTGCCGTGAAGCCCTCGGTGCAGCGCAGGATGTAGGGGGCGCGGACCGTGCCGTAGGGGGTCACGGCGTGCTTGGGGCGGATTTCGGTGACGGGCGTCGACTCGTGGATCGTGACGCCCAGTGCCTCGACGGCCGCGGCAAGACCCTTGATCAGTTTGACGGGGTGCAGTCGCGCGCCGTGCGGGGTCCAGGTGGAGGCGACGGCGCCGGTGATGCGTATGCGGTCGGCTGTTTCGCGGGCGCCGAGCAGGACGCGGTCCTTCTCGCCGAAGGCGATCTCGACGGCGTGGAAGTTCTTGAGGCGGGTCAACTGGGCCGGGTTGTGGGCGACTTCGAGTACCCCGCCCTTGTGGATGTCGGCGTCGATGTTCTCTTCGGCCGCGACGTGGATGACCTCGTCGACGGTGTCGTTCATGGCCTGCTGGAGGCGGACGGCGGCGTCGTGTCCGTGGAGTCTGGCGTAGCGGTCGCGGCCGGCGATGCCGTTGTAGAGCCAGCCGCCGTTGCGGCCGGAGGCGCCGTAACCGCAGAACCTGCCTTCGAGGACGGTGATGTTCAGGAAGGGGACGGCCTTTTTGAGGTAGTAGGCCGTCCACAGGCCGGTGTATCCGCCGCCGACGATGCAGACGTCCGCGGTGGTGTCGCCGGGGAGGGGCTCCCGGGGGGCCGGGGTGCCTTCCTGTGCGTACCAGAACGATATGCCGCCGTTGACGGTGCTCGTGCTGTTCGTGCTCATGATGCCCCTGCTGCTCAGCGTGAGTGCGTGTGGCGGGAGGGTACTCGCCCGCTCTTCCATGGTCGTACGCAGGACCGGAAAGTGCTGGCACGGCAGGGGCAGGGCGGGCACGCTGGCTTCATGATTCGTATCGCCACACCGGCCGACATCCCTGAGATTCACCGTATGGTCCGCGAACTCGCGGAGTACGAGAAGGCCTTGGACGAGGCCCGCGCGAGTGAGGAGCAGCTGACCGAGGCGCTGTTCGGGGAGCGGCCCGCCGCTTTCGCGCACATCGCGGAGACGGACGAGGGGGAGGTGGCGGGTTTCGCGCTGTGGTTCCTCAACTTCTCGACGTGGACGGGCGTGAGCGGCATCTATCTGGAGGACCTGTACGTGCGTCCGGCGCTGCGCGGGGGTGGGCACGGGAAGGCGCTGCTGACCGAGCTGGCGCGGCTCTGTGCGGAGCGCGGGTATCAGCGCCTGGAGTGGGCCGTACTGAACTGGAACACCCCGTCGGTCGACTTCTACCGCTCGCTGGGGGCGAAGCCGCAGGACGAGTGGACGGTGTACCGGCTGACCGGCGAGGCGCTGGCTTCCCTGGGTTCCTAGGGCCCGACGCTCTCAGACGCGGGGGAAACGGGCCTGGAGGTCCCACACCACGGGGTTGTCGGCGAGGCCCTCGTGCATGTCGGACAGGTCCGCGATGAGATCGTGCAGGAAGTCGCGGGCTTCGCGGCGCAGCTCGGTGTGGTTGAAGGTGAGCGGCGGCTCGTCGCCGGGCATCCAGTCGGCCTCCACGTCCACCCACCCGAAGCGCCGCTCGAAGAGCATCCGGTCGGCCGACTCGGTGAAGTCGAGCTCGGCGTGCTGCGGTGTGGCGGCTCGGCTGCCGAGGGGGTCGCGGTCGAGCTGTTCGACGATGTCGCACAGGGCCCAGGCGAAGTCGAGGACCGGCACCCATCCCCAGGCTGTGGAGACCTCGCGGTCCTCCTTGGTGTCGGCCAGGTAGACGTCGCCGCAGAAGAGGTCGTGCCGCAGGGACTGGACGTCCGCTCGGCGGTAGTCCGTCTGCGGGGGGTCGGGGAAGCGGCGGGAGAGGGAGTAGCCGATGTCGAGCACGGGTCGATGGTGTCACGGGCCGCGCGCGGTTGCTGCGGCGCGGCCCGTGACCGGGATTGCTTCCCGTCGACCGGGGTCAGGAAGCTACTTCACGACGGCGGCTACTTCACGTTGATCGCGGTCCAGGCGGCCGCGACCGCCGTGTACTCCGCGCTGCCCGCGCCGTACAGGTCGCTCGTCGCCTGCAGGGTCGCGGCGCGGGCGCCCGCGTAGTTCGTGGAGGAGGTCATGTACGTGGAGAGCGCCTTGTACCAGATCTTGTACGCCTTGACCCGGCCGATCCCGGTGACGGTGGAGCCGTCGTAGGTCGGGGAGTCGTAGCTGACGCCGTTGATCGTCTTGGCGCCGCTGCCCTCGGAGAGCAGGTAGAAGAAGTGGTTCGCGGGGCCGGAGGAGTAGTGCACGTCGAGCCGGCCGACGGTCCGTGACCAGTAGTCGGCGGAGTTGCCGTCGCGGCTCGGCTTGTCCATGTAGCGCAGCGGGGTGCCGTTGCCACGGATGTCGATCTTCTCGCCGATGAGGTAGTCGCCGGCGTCCGCGGTGTTGGCCGCGTAGAACTCGACCGACGTGCCGAAGATGTCGGAGGTGGCCTCGTTGAGGCCGCCGGACTCCTTGTTGTAGCGCAGGCCGGCGGTGGAGGCGGTCAGGCCGTGGCTCATCTCGTGGCCGGCCACGTCGAGCGAGGTGAGCGGCTTGAGATTGGCGGCGCCGTCGCCGTACGTCATGCAGAAGCACTGGTCGGACCAGAAGGCGTTGACGTAGGCGTTGCCGTAGTGGACGCGGGAGTAGGCGGCGACGCCGTCACCCCTGATGCCGTTGCGGGACAGCTCGTTCTTGTAGAAGTCCCAGGTCACCGCAGCGCCGTAGTGGGCGTCGACGGCCGCGGTCTGGCGGTTGGCCGCGGTCCCGTCGCCCCAGGTGTCGTCGGGGTCGCTGAAGAGGGTGCCGGTGCCGTTGGTGGCGCCGCCGAGGTCATACGTCTTGTGGCCGCCGCGGCCGGTGTCGGTCAGCGTGTACGAGGGCGCGGTGCCGAGCGTGACGGTGCCGCTGTACTGGCTGTTGCCGGTGCCGGTCTCGATGGCCTCGTAGGCGTACAGCTCCTTGCCGGTGGCCGCGTCGGTGAGGACGTGCCGCTCGCTCGGGGTGCCGTCCTGCTGGATGCCGGTGACGACGGATTCCCAGGCGAGGGTGGGCCTTCCGGTGGCGGCCCAGATCACCTTGCGGGCGGACGAGGCGGTCTCGGACCTGGCGTCGGAGGAGGCGAGGGCGGACTTCTTCGCGCTCGCGGCGGATATGGAGGGGGCCGTACTGGCCACGGCTATCGGTGCGTTGGTGGCCTTGGTGGTGGAGCGGGCGCCGGACTTCTTCTCGTGCACGACGAGGTCGCCGCCGACGACGGGCAGACCGTCGTAGGTGCGCTCGTAGCGCGTGTGGACCGTGCCGTCGGCATCCTTGACGACGTCGCGGACGACGAGTTTCTCCTTGCCGCCGAGGCCGATGGCTCTGGCGGTGGTGGCCGCCTCGGACTGTGCGTCCTTGAGCGCGGCGGTGCGCTGTGCGGCGGACAGTACGAGAGCGGTCGCGCCCTTTTCGCGATCGGCCTGGGCGCTGGCCGAGCCACTGGTGAGCGCGACGGCGACCATGGCGGCCGAGGCGATCAGCGCGGCGGCGCGTGCGGTTCGCGCACGCGTGCGGGAGGGGGCGGTGTGGTGCGAGGACTGCAGGCGGGTCACGCGGGCTCCTTCGCCGGGTGGTGGGGGGTAGCGGCAGCGAGAGTGCCAGCGAAAGACCGTTGTTGACAGATCTACAACAAACATTTGACCGTGAGTTGTCCGCAGGGCGTACAAGTGTGACCGCTATGCGGTGTGTTGATGGGGTGGGGGGCTTACGTCCCTGCCCGGCCCGGTTACGGCAGCAGCCGCTGCTCTTTCGCCACCGCGACCGCTCCCGCCCTCGTGCCAACGCCCAACTTTGCGTAGATTCGCCCCGGATGCGTGTTCACTGTCGCCTCACTGATGAAGAGCGCCCGCGCGATCCCCCGGTCGCCGAGACCCCGTGCCGGCCGGCCGAGGATGTCCCGCTCCCGTTCCGTCAGGGACGGGCGGCCCGCCGGGCATCTGGTCCAGGACGCGGCTCGCGACCGGGGCCGAAAGCGCAGCGCGGCCCGGCGGCGCCCGCGGGCGGCGCTCCGGTGCGGTCCCAGGGCGCCCCGGTCGCGGGCATCGGCGTGGCGGGGGGCCCGGCGGCGCCTTGGCGAGCAGTACGCCGCGGCGGGCGTCGCGGCGCTCAACAAGTAGGCCGTATCTGCTGATTCGCGCCCCTGAGCGCATGCCCCGCATAGGATCAAGTGCGTGGATATGCGAACTCTCGTACGTACCCTGACGCCCGCCGTCGCGCTGCTCCTGCTCACGGGCTGCACCGGCGGCGGCGCGGGGGTGCACGGCAAGCCGGGCTCCGCGGGGGTGCGCGACCCGCTCTTCCGCGGGCTCGGCAACGGCGGGTACGACGTCCAGCACTACGCCCTGACCCTCGAATACGACCCGGACACGAGCCACCTCGAGGGCACCGCCGAGATCACCGCCCGCGCCACCCAGGACCTGAGCTCCTTCAATCTCGACCTTCACGGGCTGAAGGTCGACGGCGCCACGGTCGACGGCAAGGAGGCGGCGGCCAACCGGGCGGGCGACGAGCTGACACTGCGCCCGCACCGCGACATCGACAAGGGCAGGACCTTCCGTACGGTCGTCCGCTACTCCGGCGAACCGCAGACGATCACCGACGACGACGAAGAGAAGTCGGAGGAGGGCTGGCTGGAGACCCGGAGCGGCGCGCTCGCGGTCGGCGAGCCCAGCGGCTCGATGGCCTGGTTCCCGAGCAACAACCACCCGAGCGACAAGGCCACGTACGACATCACTGTCACCGTGCCCAAGGGGCTGCAGGCGATCTCCAACGGTGAGCCGGCGAAGCCGAAAACGACCGGCGGGAGCAGGACGTACGCCTGGAAGTCCCGGCAGCCGATGGCCAGTTACCTCGCCACGCTCGCCATTGGCGACTACAAGGTGACGCCGTCCCGCACTTCCACCGGCCTGCCGGTTCTCACGGCTGTGGACCCGGCTGTGGGGAAGAAATATGCCCAGCTGATCGCACAGGTCCCCGAGATCGTGGAGTGGGGGGAGGAGAACTTCGGCCGCTACCCCTTCTCCTCCGCAGGCGTGATCGTCGTGCCGGAGGGCGATGTCGGCTACGCCCTGGAGACCCAGACCAAGCCCGTGATCCCGGTGAACGAGCTCCCGGACACGCTCGTGCACGAGATCGCCCACCAGTGGTTCGGCAATTCAGTGACGCCCAAGTCCTGGAAGGACATGTGGCTCAACGAAGGCTTCGCCACCTACGCGGAGTGGATCTGGCACGAGGACTTCGACGCCACCCCGGCCAAGGAGAGTTTCGCCGCCGCCTTCGCCGACGACAGCAACTGGGCCTTCCCGCCCGCCGATCCGCCGTCCGCGGCGGAGGTCTCGGAAAAACCGGTGTACGACCGCGGCGCGATGGTCCTGCACAAGGTCCGGCAGGCGGTCGGCGAGAAGGCGTTCTTCGAGATCGTGAAGGGCTGGGCGCAGGAGCACCGTCACGGCAACGCCTCGACCGCCGACTTCACTTCGTACCTAGAGGAGAAGTCCGGCAAGGACCTCACCGAGCTCTGGGACACCTGGCTGTACGGCATGGACAAACCCGCGAGTCCATGAGCGCGAGGAGCCCCGGGCCGCGCGGCCCGGGGCTCCTCGTAGGCGCTGCGTACGTCAGATGCTGACGCCGAAGTCGCGGGCGATGCCCTCAAGACCCGAGGCGTACCCCTGGCCGACGGCACGGAACTTCCACTCCGCGCCATTGCGGTAGAGCTCGCCGAAGACCATCGCGGTCTCGGTGGCGGCGTCCTCGCTCAGGTCGTAACGCGCGATCTCGGCGCCGCCGGCCTGGTTGACGATGCGGATGTAGGCGTTGCGCACCTGGCCGAAGTTCTGGCTGCGGTTGACGGCGTCGTAGATGGAGACCGGGAAGACGATCTTGTCGACGTCGGCCGGCAGACCCGCCAGGTTGACGTTGATCTGCTCGTCGTCGCCGCCGCCCTCGCCGGTGCGGTTGTCACCGGTGTGGACGATGGTCTGGTCGGGCGTCGCCTTGTTGTTGAAGAAGACGAAGTGGGCGTCGGACGCGACCTTGCCGCCGGGGTTCACGCCGATCGCGGAGGCGTCTAGGTCGAAGTCGGTGCCGGTGGTGGTACGGACGTCCCAGCCGAGGCCGACCGTGACGGCGGTCAGGCCCGGTGCCTCCTTGGTGAGCGAGACGTTGCCGCCCTTGGACAGGCTTACTGCCATTGGGAAGTCCCCTTCGTGGTCGACTGTGCGGGCTTCGAGCCCTCCCGAAGTTACCGTTACCCGTCATAACGCAGGCAGGGGACTGCCAGGTTCCACCCGTCTTTGCTTTCTTTGCCACCTCGCGGGGGCCGGGGACCAGCGGGCCCTGCGGCGGTCCGAAAAGCGGGTGACGCGGGCGGCGCGGGCAGGCGACCATGGAGGCATGTCCGGTCCCTACATCATCCGCGGTTCGGTCTCCCTGCCGGAGGCCGAGCTCATGTGGCGTTTCTCGCGGTCGTCGGGACCGGGTGGCCAGCACGTCAACACCAGTGACTCGCAGGTGGAGCTCCGCTTCGACCTCGCGAGGACCGAGGCGCTTCCACAGGTCTGGAAGGACCGTGCGCTGGAGCGTCTGGCGGGCCGGATCGTGGGCGGTGTGATCGCGGTCCGCGCGTCGGAACACCGTTCGCAGTGGCGCAACCGCGAGACCGCGGCCGTGCGGCTGGCCTCCCTGCTGGCCGAGGCGACGGCTCCGCCGCCGAAGCCGCGCCGGGCGACGAGGATTCCGCGGGGCATCAACGAGCGCCGGCTGCGGGAGAAGAAGCAGCGCGCGGAGACGAAGCGTGGCCGCACCGGCCGCGACTGGTAGTCCAGAAGCGTCTGGTGGTCCAGAAGCTCCCGGTGGTTCAGCCGCGCCCGGTGGTCCAGCGGCGCCCGGATCGGTGACGGGACCTCAGTCCAGCTGGCGGTAGCGGCCCCGGAAGTACGTCAGCGGACCGCCGTCCGCGCTCGGCAGGCCCACCGACAGCACACGCGCGATCACCAGCGTGTGGTCCCCCGCCACCACCCTCTGCTCCGTACGGCACTCCAGCGTCGCCAGCGCGCCGCTCACCAGCAGGGCCCCGCTCACCTCGCCCCTCGTGTACGGAATGTCCTCGAACAGGAGCCGGTCGCTGACCCGGCCCTTCATCGCGAAGCGGCCCGCGACGTGCCGCTGGCTCTCAGAGAGCACCGAGACCGCCCACAGCGGCTGTTCGGCGAGCAGGTCGTCCATGCGGGAGCCGTTGCGCAGGCTCACCAGGACGAGCGGGGGGTCCAGTGACACCGACATGAAGGCGGTCGCCGTCATGCCGACGTCCTCGCCGCGCGGGCCGTCGTCCGGATCGTGCGCGGTCACCAGCACCACACCCGCGGCCAGCCGGGACATGACGGCGCGGAATTCCTCGTTGCTCACCCCCTCAGCATGGGGGATCACAACAGGAGCGGGAGCGGGGGTCGTCTGCAACACACGAGGAACGCTAGTCTCGGCCGACCGGCGCCCGCATCGGGCCAGGGGACCAGCCTGGTCCTAGGACCCGCGCCAGGTCCCGGGACCGGCGGCACAACGAAATTTGCGTTCAGGAAAGAGAGGGTCGTTGCAGCCCGCTGCGGGCAACCCATCATCATCCACTGTGACTTGAGTCACAGAGTGCAGTATTTGTTGACCCTGTGTACCGAGTGGGCAGCTCGCTGTGATTCAGTGACCGTGATACCGCAACAAGAACGCCGATGAGAACCCTGGAGTTTGCTGTCGAGGTCTCGGGGAGAGCGAGCAATGGAGACCGAGTCGGAGCCCTACGTCCGTCTTGCGACCCTGCGGCAGCTGCACCAGGTGGTCGCGGACCTCAACACGGCCCGGAGCCTGGCCGACACTCTGCAGACCGTCGCTGACGGAATCGTGGCGGGACTCGGCTACGAGCTGGCCTGCGTCAATCTCGTACGCCCCGACGGAGATCTCGTCGTCGCCGCATTCGCCGGCAGCGCTGCCGCGGAAGCCCTGATCACGGGCCGCGTCGGCTCCCGACCGTCCTGGGAACGCCGTCTGTCGATGGGCGAGGCCTGGGGCGAGCTGCGCTTCATTCCGCACACCGAGGGCTGGGTGCTCATCGAGGACGACGTCCCGCAGTGGCACACCGAGGGCCCGGACCCGCGCTTCGAGGACGAGTGGCACCCGCAGGACCGTCTCTACGCCCCGATGTACGCGTCGGGCGGCGGCCGCGAGCTCCTCGGCGTCATCTCCGTCGACCGGCCGCGCAACGGGCGGCGGCCGGGGCCCTGGGGCCAGGAAGCGCTCCAGATGTACGCGTCCCAGGCGGCGATTGCGATCAGCAACGCCCGCCTGCGAGCAAACATGCAGCGCGCTCTGGTCCGCCTGGAGCGTGAGCAGCAGGCGCTGCGCGCGAGTGAGGAGTCGTTCCGGCAGGCGTTCGAGTACGCGCCGAGCGGTATGGCCATCGCCGAGATGGGCGGCGACCAGCACGGCCGGCTGCTGCGCACCAATGACGCCCTGTGCCGGCTGCTCGGCAGACCCGCCTCCGCGATGCGCCGCTACTCCTTCGCCGACCTGGTGCATCCCGAGGACGTCGGCACCCTGCTGCGGACATCGGCCGAGGGCGGCCGCGCCGAACTGCGGCTGGGCCGCCGGGACGGGACGTATGTCTGGGTGTCGCTGCGCAACTCCGTCGTCGCGGACACCGCGGACGGCCCCCGATTTCTGCTCACTCATGTCGAGGACATAGAGGACCGCAAGCGGCACGAGCTCCAGCTCGCGCACCGGGCCAGCCATGACGCGCTCACCGGGCTGCCCAACAGTGCCGAGCTGCGCGCCCGGCTCAGCGCCCGGCTGTGCGAGCGGCCGCAGACCGCGCGGGAGAACGCCATCGAGGCCCTGGACGCCGCGTACGGGGCGGACAGCGAGAGCGTCTTCGGCAGCGACGGCTTCGACTTCGAGACCACCGGCGTGCCCTACGACCACCATGTCCACTCCATCGCGCCCGACAGCGACGTCGACGACGGCACGAAGGGGCTCGCGGTCCTCTTCTGTGATCTGGACGGCTTCAAGTCGATCAATGACCGGTTCGGGCACCAGACCGGTGACGCCGTGCTTGTCGAGGTCGCGCGCAGGCTCACCACCGGGGTGCGCGACAACGACACGGTCGCCCGGCTCGGAGGTGACGAGTTCGTCGTGCTCGCCGACGGCCTGGGCGCGGCGGACGCCGCCGACCTGGCCGTACGCCTTCGGAACGCGATCATCCTGCCGATCAGGGTCGGCGGCCGGGGCGTACGCGTGGGGGCGAGCTTCGGGATCGGCTGGGCGAGCTGCGGAATGTCTGTCGAGGAGGTCCTGCAGAGCGCCGATCAGCGGATGTACATCGAGAAGCGGTCCCGGGCCAAAGTGCACCGGCGGGCCGGCTGAGGCCAACGACACCTTATGGGTTACCCCGAACCGGGTAGGCTCGCCCACGTCGGCGATGTGCTGACGACATGGTGAGGAGTGAATGGGGATGACGGCCGCGAACAACGGCGCGAGCACGCCCGAGGACGACGATCCGTTCGGCTATCTGTACGAGGACGGACGGGCAGCGGGCGCGACACCGCCCGGCCAGAGCCGCGGCTACGGCTACCCGGGTCCGGCCGCGCAGCCCGGCGTCCCCAGAACCTCGTACAACCAGGTCCGCACGGTCGGCGAGCGCCAGTACGGCCAGCAGGTCCCGCAGCAGCAGGTGCACGCCCAGCAGGGCCAGCCGACCGCGCAGTACGCGGCGCCCGAGACCTACCCCGGTGCCACCACCCGCCAGGTCCCGGTCCAGAGCGGCGGCCACGGCGGCGGCCGCAGTGGCGGACCCAACACCAAGGGCCTGCTGATCGGCGCGATCGCGGTGGTCGCGGTGGTCGTGATCGGCATCGCGGCGGCCCTGATGTCGGGCGGCGGCGAGAAGGACAAGGCGGGCGACCAGTCCGGCCGCGACGGCGGCACCAGCGCGGGCAAGTCGGTCAAGCCGAGCGATGAGCCGACGGCGTCCAAGGACCCGCAGGAGCCGCTGCCGAAGCAGGACGCGGCGACGCTGCAGCTGGGCGCGCCGGCCGCGCTGGCGAAGGACATCAAGGGCGCGGAGGGTGCGGGCGGCGCCTTTGTGACCGGCTTCAACGCGGTGGGCGCCTCGGTTACCTGGAAGGCCAACATCGCGGAGGCGGGCAAGTACCGGCTCTATGTGCGCTATTCCATCCCCGCGCAGGACGCCAACGCCACGCTGACGGTCAACGGCAAGGCGAACACCAACCCGCTGGGCCTGAAGAACTTCATCCACTCCTCGGACCCGGCCTGGGAGAAGAACTGGCAGACCACTTGGGCACCGGTCGATCTGAACAAGGGCGAGAACGAGCTCAAGATCTCCTGCGAGGCGGGCAACCAGTGCAACGTCATCCTTGACTGGCTCGAGGTCAAGGAAGGCTGATCAGCCACTGACGACCGTCAGGAACCCCGCCACCGTCCCGGCCATCGCAGCGCGAGCCGGGACGAGGTATTTCCGGGGGTCCACGGTCTGGGGGTCGGCATCGAGGAAGGCCCGGACCGCGCCCGTGAAGGCCGTGTTCAGGGCCGTGCCGACGTTGATCTTGACCATGCCGGCGGCGACCGCGCGGCGGATCTCGTCGTCCGGGACGCCCGAGGAGCCGTGCAGCACCAGCGGGACCGGGACCGCGTCACGGAGGTCGGCGACCAGGGCGTGGTCCAGCGACGCCGTGCGCTGCGTCATCGCGTGGGAGGACCCGACGGCAACGGCCAGGGCATCCACGCCGGTGGCGGCGACGTAGGCCGCGGCCTCCGCCGGGTCGGTGCGGACGCCTGGCGCGTGGGCGTCGAGCGGGGCCTCACCCTCCTTGCCGCCGACCTTGCCCAGTTCGGCCTCGATCCAGATGCCGCGCTCGTGGCCCCAGCGCACCGCATCGGCCGTGGCCCTGACGTTCTCGTCGTACGGCAGCTTCGAGGCGTCGAACATCACCGAGCTGAAGCCCTCGTCGTCCGCCGACCGCAGCAGGTCCACGGAGACGACATGGTCGAGGTGGAGGGCGAGTTGCGCGGTCGACGCGTGGGCCACCGCGGCTGCCGCGGCGGCGATCGCCGCGAGCTGTCCGCCGCGGAACTTCACGGCGTTCTGCGAGATCTGCAGGATCGCGGGCGCGCCCGCCTGCTCGGCGCCGGTGGCGATCGCCTCGGCGTGCTCCAGAGTGATGACGTTGAAGGCGGCGATGCCGCGGCCGTCGGCCGCGGCGGCCGAGACGAGTTCACCGGTGCTGACGAGTGGCATGGTGCATCCCAATTCCCGGGCGGCTGGGCCCGATTGTGCGCTTGCTGTGGGCTTTCACGCCTTTCACGCCACGGCCGCGCGCTCGGTCACCGCGATGTGCGGCAGCAGATTCTCGTAGGCAGCGGCGTCGAACTCGCCTGCCGCCGGGGCCAGTACGGCCGCCGCCGACAGCGCCACCGCGCGGGCGAGGCGATCCGGCCACGGGAGTGCCTCCACGAGGCCGGAGAGCAGCCCGGCCACCGCCGAGTCGCCCGCGCCCGTCGGGTTGCCCTTCACCGGCGCGGGCGGGGTCGCCTGCCAGACGCCGTCCGCGGTGGCCGCGAGGACACCGTCGGGGCCGAGCGAGGCGACGACGGTGTGCGCGCCCCGGCGACGGGCGTCGCGGGTGGCGCGCAGCGGTTCGCGGGATCCGGTGAGCTCGGCGAGCTCGTCGGCGTTGGGTTTGACGAGGTCGGGGCGGGCGGCGATGCCGCGGCGCAGCGGTTCGCCGCTGGTGTCCAGGAGTACGGGAACGCCGGCGGCGCGGGCCCGCCGGATCAGTTCGGCGTACGCGCCCACATGGATGCCGGGCGGCAGGCTTCCGCACAGGGCGACGGCGTCGGCGCCCCGCAGTAGGGAGTCGTAGGAGATGAGGAACGTCGCCCATTCCTGGGCGGTGACGGTGGGGCCCGGCTCGTTCAGCTGGGTCGTGTCGCCGGTCGCGTCGTCGACGACGGCGATCGTGCGGCGGGTGGTCCCGGCGATGGGGACGAGCGCGTCGTGCGGTGCCAGCGGGGCCAGCAGGTCGCGCAGTACGGCTCCGGCGGGCCCGCCCGCGAAGCCGGTGACCACACTCTCGTGACCCAGCGCGGACAGGACGCGGGCCACGTTGATGCCCTTGCCGCCCGGGCGTTCGCGGACTTCTGTGACGCGGTGGCTTGCGTGCGGCGTCAGCGCAGGGACGCGGTAGGTGATGTCCAGTGCGGTGTTGAGCGTGACCGTCAGGATCACCCGCACACACCCCCACAGAACGCGCTTGCCGTGCTCGTACGGGCTCTGATCATGCCAAACGGATAGCGGTTGGCCCAGACCCCCGGGCCAACCGCCGTGAGTGACTTGCGCAGAAATCACCCTGGGTGCGGCGCAATCACCCATTCGCCCTTGCGCATCACGCCTTTCAGCATGAACTCTGCGTCGAGGACCACCAGGTCGGCGTCCTTGCCCGCCTCCAGCGAGCCGACCGTGTCGTACACGCCCAGGAGCCTGGCGGGATTGGCCGAGATGGCACGGACGACGTCCTCCACGGGCAGCCGGTCGATGGTGGCCGCGCGCCTGAACGCCGTGTCCAGCGTGAGCGTCGAGCCCGCGATGGACCCGCCCTCCACCAGCCGGGCGACCCCTCCCGTGACCTCGACCTCCAGCGGACCGAGCTGGTAGCGGCCGTCGCCGAAGCCCGCCGCGTCCATGGCGTCGGTGATGAAGGCGACACGGGCCGCGCCCGCGCGGTGGAAGGCGAGTTCGAGTGCGGCGGGGTGCAGATGCGTGCCGTCGTTGATGAGCTCGACGGTGATCCGATCGTCCTCCAGGAGCGCGGCGATCGGTCCCGGCGCGCGGTGACCGAGGCCGGGCATCGCGTTGAACAGGTGCGTTGCCACGGTCGCGCCGGCCTCGACGGCCTCGACGGTCTGCTCGTACGTCGCGTCCGTGTGGCCGATCGCGGCGATCACGCCGTGCTCGGCGAGGAGGCGTACGGAGTCGATGCCGCCGGGGAGTTCGGTGGCGAGGGTGACCATCTTCGCCGTACCGCGGGCCGCGTCGATCAGCTTGCGCACCTCCGCCGGGTCGGGGTCGCGCAACAGCTCCTCGCTGTGCGCGCCCTTGCGGCACGGCGAGATGAAGGGGCCCTCGAAGTGGATGCCCGCGAGGTCGCCCTGCTCGACCAGCTCGGACAGGAAGCCCGCGCGGTGGGCGAGGAAGTCCATCTCGCCGGTGACGGTGGAGGCGACGAGGGTGGTCGTGCCGTGGTCGCGGTGGGTCCGTACGCCGGTGAGAACGTCCTCGGCGCTGCCGGAGGTGAAGGAGGCGCCGCCGCCGCCGTGGTTGTGGATGTCGACGAAGCCGGGCACGACCCAGTGACCGGTGAGGTCGAGGGCAGGCGTGTCGGCACCGGCGGCGCCGGTGATCCTCGTGCCCTCGACGATCACCCGTCCGTTCTCGACGATCCCGGTCGGCAGCACCACCCGGGCGCCCGTGAGAACCATGCGGTCGGCCATTAGGCGGTTACCTCCGAGTCGGTGGCGAGCAGATCCCAGGCGAGCAGCCCCGCGCCGAGGCATCCGGCGGTGTCCCCGAGGGCTGCAGGGACGATGGCGGGCAGTTTCTGGAACGTGACGCGCTCCTCGACCGCGGCCCGCAGTGGTGTGAACAAGGTTTCCCCCGCCTCGGCGAGTCCGCCACCGATGATCAGGGTGCGGGGGTCCAGCAGGGTGAGCGCGGTGACGAGCCCGGCGGCGAGCGCGTCGACGGCGTCGAGCCAGACCTCCCGGGCGCGGGCGTCGCCGGACTCGACGGCTTTCGCGCAGTCGGCGGCGTCGGCGTCCGGGTCGCCGCTCGCTCTCGCCCATGCGCGGGTCACCGCGGCGGCGGAGGCGAGGGTCTCCAGACAGCCGCGCTGGCCGCAGCCGCAGGCGGGTCCGTCGGGGCGGACGACGATGTGCCCGATCTCCCCGGCGTATCCGTGGGCCCCGGCCTCGATCTGCCCCGCGATGCCGATGGCTCCGGCGATCCCGGTGCCGAGCGGCACGAACAGAAACCGGTCGGCGCCCTTGCCTGCGCCGATCCGCCCCTCGGCGAGGCCGCCGGTACGGACATCGTGCCCCAGGGCGACGGGGGCGCAGAGGCGTTCGCGCAGGAGGTCGCGCAGGGGTACGTCGCGCCACCCGAGGTTGGCGGCGTACACGGCGATCCCGTTCTCGGCGTCGACGATGCCGGGCACGGCGACACCGGCGGCGAGGGCGCTGTGGCCGAGGTGCTCGGCGCCGTACGCGCGCAGCTCGCCGGCGAAGCCGAGGATGGACTCGACGACGGCGTCGGGCCCGCGCTCACGCGCGGTGGCGCGACGGGCCTCGTACAGCAGGGTGCCGTCGGCGCCTACGAGGGCGGCCTTCATGCCGGTGCCGCCCACATCGAGGGCGATGACGTGTCTCACGTGGACAGTTTGGCGCGGGACGGGGGAAAGGTCTAGTCCACTACGTCGGATTGTTGCGTGCCCATACAAACGGCGGAACGGTTTTTCCCCCACCCCGCCCCTCAGCCCAGAATCACGCTGCGCGTCAGGTTCCTCGGCCGGTCAGGGTCGAAGCCCTTCGACTCCGCAAGTGTCACCGCCAGCCGCTGCGCGCGGATCAGGTCAGCCAGCGGGTCGGTCTCCCGGCGCGCCACCAGCGTGCCTCCCACTCGGGCCACGTCGACCGAGAGGCCATCGGGGAGCGGGCCGAAGACCCAGGTCACGCGACCGGGGCCGGTGATCGAGATCGGGCCGTGGCGGTATTCCATCGCGGGGTACGACTCGGTCCACGCGCCCGCCGCCTCGCGCATCTTCAGGCCCGCCTCCAGTGCCAGCCCGTACGTCCAGCCGCGGCCCAGGAACGTCCACTGCTCCGCGCCCACGACCGCCTCCGGCAGCGGTTCGGTGATCGCCAGTTCCGCGTCGACCGCCGCCTCGGTGACCGACTTCACGCCGGGGACGTCACCCAGACCCGCCCGCAGAAAGGCGAGCGCCGTCGTGGCGAAACGGGTCTGGACGACCGACTCCTCGTCCGCCCAGTCCAGCACCGCCACCTCGTCCGCCGCCTCCATGACCGGGGTGTGGGGGTCCGCGGTCAGGGCCAGCGTCGGGACCTTGCCGCGCAGCGCGGTCAGCAGGTCCAGGACCTCCGTCGTCGTGCCCGAGCGGGTGATCGCGACGACTCGGTCGTAGGAGCGTCCCGCCGGGAACTCCGAGGAGGCGAACGCGTCGGTCTCACCCAGCCTCGCCGCCTCCCGCAGCGCCGCGTACGCGATCGCCATGAACCAGGATGTACCGCACCCGGTGACGGCGACCCGCTCGCCCGGCTGTGGCAGTCCCGGGAAGGCGGCCGCGGCCTTCGCCGCTCGGCGCCAGCAGGCGGGCTGGGTGGCAATCTCTGCTGCGGTACGGGACATGCGACAGGGCTCCTCGCGACGTACGCGTAACTCGGGACCGGCATCGACCACTTCGTGCCAAGGGACGTGCTTAGCAGTCCGCGGCGTGCCCGGGCAATGCCGCAGAACCCTTGGCGCAGACGTTGCGGAAGCGATACCGATTGGAGTAGACCTCATACCTCGGGTTCATGGAAAATCGCAGCTCATCTCACAGGACGTCGCGAGGGACCGACTGGGACAAGACGGGCAACCAATCAGCAGAGGGTGGGGGGAAGAGCTGTGCATCAGCGCTTCTTGGGTCTGACCGCGGCAGTCGCCGCACTGGGAATGACGGTGGCCCTGACGGGCTGTGGCACCACCAGCGGTTCCGGCGATGTCACCCTCGAACTGGTCGCGGCGGACTACGACGTGTCCGGCGGCCAGAGCAGCAAGAAGTACTGGGCCGACCTCGCCGCCGAGTTCGAGAGGACGAACCCCGGTATCAAGATCGACGTCCGGATCGAGTCCTGGAACGACATCGACCGCAAGGTCGGCGAGATGGTCAAGGCCGGCAAGGCCCCCGACATCGCCCAGATCGGCGCGTACGCCGACTTCGCCGCGGCCGACAAGCTGTACTCCGCCGACCAGTTGCTCTCCATACCCGTGCAGTCCAACTTCCTCCGCCCGCTCACCGACGCCGGTGAGATGAAGCGCGTGCAGTACGGACTGCCGTTCGTCGCCTCGACCCGGCTGCTCTTCTACAACAAGAAGCTCTTCAAAGAGGCCGGGATCAAGAACGACCCCAAGACCTGGGACGACCTCGTCGAGGACGCGGAGAAGCTGAAGGACAACACGGACGCGAAGTACCCCTTCGCGCTGCCGCTGGGGCCGGAGGAGGCCCAGGCCGAGACCATGATGTGGCTGCTGAGCGGCGGTGACGGGTACACCGACACCGTCGGCAACTACTCCATCGACTCCGAACAGAACATCGCCACCTTCACCTGGCTGAAGACGAAGCTGGTCGACAAGAAGCTCACCGGACCGGTCGCCCCCGGCAAGCTGAACCGCAAGGACGCCTTCGCCGCCTTCACGCGCGGGGAGGTCGGCATGCTCAACGGCCACCCCTCCCTGATGCAGGAGGCCGAGAAGGCCGGAGTCGACGTCGGCAAGGTGGCGCTGCCCGGTACCAGCGGCAAGGCGAAGGCCGCGATGGGCGTCGCCGACTGGATCATGGGCTTCAAGGAGAACGGCCACCGCGTCGAGATCGGCAAGTTCCTGGACTTCGTGTTCAGCGACAAGAACGTCCTCGACTTCGCGGGCCAGAACGACCTGTTGCCTGTGACGGTCTCCGCCTCCGAGGCGATGGCCGCGGACCCCGAGCACAGGGAGCTCAAGGAGTTTCTGGAAGAGCTTCCCACCTCGGTGCTTCCACCGGTCGGCAAGACCTCGTGGGCGGCGGTGAGCGAGAACATCAAGAAGAACATCGGCAAGGCGGTGGAGCCCGGCGCCAACCCGGCGTCCGTCCTCGGCCGCATCGGCCGCGCCGCCTCCGCCGCCCAGAACGCCGAGTAGTCACACCCCTCGACCGGCCGCCGATAGGTTGGATCGTATGACCGACGACCAGACGCTCTCCGAGCGCGACCGCGCCGTTCTGGCCATGGAGCACCGCTCCTGGCCGGGACCTGGCGCCAAGGAGCGCGCCATCAGGGAGCAGCTCGGCATCTCCCCGGTCCGCTACTACCAGCTGCTCAACGCCCTCATCGACGACGAGCGCGCCCTCGCCCACGACCCCGTCACGGTCAACCGGCTCCGTCGAGTCAGGGACGACAGGCGAAGTCGCCGATAGGGTCGGGGCATGGGCAGCTCCCCGTACGCGCATTCCCTGCCGACGCCGTCCACCGCCGCCGGCCGTGACGGTCTCGCCGCGATTCTCGACCGGCCGCACAAAACCGTCGTCGGCCTCGACTTCGACGGCACTCTCGCCGAGATCGTGCCCGACCCCGAACAGGCGCGCGCCCACCCCGGCGCCGTTCCCGCGCTCGCCGCGCTCGCGCCACGGGTGGCGTCCGTCGCGGTGATCACCGGACGCCCCGCGGGCGTTGCCGTACGCTACGGCGGCTTCGCCGGAGTTCCCGGCCTGGACCATCTCGTGGTCCTCGGCCATTACGGCGCCGAGCGCTGGGACGCCGCGACCGGCACGGTCAAAACCCCGGCCGCGCATCCCGGCGTCGCAGCCGCGCGTGCCGAACTGCCCGGATTCCTCGACGGCATCGGAGCCTGGCAGGGAGCCTGGATCGAGGAGAAGGGCCAGGCCGTCGCGGTCCACACGCGCCGCGCCGCCGACCCGCAGGCGGCCTTCGACGCCCTGCGCCGTCCGCTCGGCGAGCTTGCCGCCCGGCACGGACTGATCGTCGAGCCGGGCCGCATGGTCCTGGAGCTGCGCCCGCCGGGCGTCGACAAGGGCGTGGCACTGGCCCAGTACATCCGCGACATGGACGCCGACGCGGTCCTGTACGCAGGGGACGACCTCGGCGATCTGCCCGCCTTCGCCGTCGTGGAGAAGCTCCGCACGGACGGCATCCCCGGCCTGCTGGTGTGCAGCGGCAGCGCGGAGGTGCCGGAGGTCGCGGACCGCGCGGACCTGCTGCTGCCGGGTCCCGCTGCCGTCGTCGAATTCCTAGGAGCCCTCGCGCAGCGCCTGTAGCTGGTCGAGGAACCACTGCTGCGGCGGCAGCGCGGTCGCCGCAGCAGCCAGCCGCTTGGTGCGCCCGGCCCGTTCGTCGTGGGGCATGGACAGCGCTTCGTGCAGCGCGTCGGCGGTGCCCGTCACGTCGTACGGATTCACCGGCACCGCGTCCTCGCCCAGCTCCTCGTGCGCCCCCGCCTCGCGCGACAGCACCAGCGCGCAGCCGTCGTCCGAGACGACCGGGATCTCCTTGGCGACCAGGTTCATGCCGTCCCGGATCGGGTTGACCAGCGCGACGTCGGCGAGGCGGTACGCGGCCAGGGAGCGGGCGAAGTCGTCCTTCACATGGAGGACGACCGGGCTCCATGTCGCCGTCCCGTACGTGGAGTTGATCTCGTCGGCGACGCGCTGGACCTGAGCCGTGTAGTCGCGGTACACGGCCAGATCCTGCCGTGAGGGATACGCGAAGGCGACATGGACGACCCGCTCACGCCACTCGGGCCTCGTGTCCAGGAGGTGCCGGTAGGCCAGCAGTCCGCGCACGATGTTCTTGGACAGCTCGGTGCGGTCCACGCGCACGATCGTCTTGCGCCCGGGGCCGACCTGTTCGCGCAGCGCGGCCAGCCGTTCCTCCACATCGGGCCGGTGCGCGCGCTCCCGCAGGAAGTCCGCGTCCGCGCCGAGACCGTGCACCCCGATCCGGGTGCCCGAGGGGATGCCGGGGCCCAGCACGGTGTGGCAGCAGTCGGTGAATGCCTGTGCCCAGCGGCGGGTGAGGAACGCGGCCCGGTCGGCGCCGAGGATGCCGCCGAGCAGCTGGGCCGCGATGTCGTCGGGCAGCATCCGGAAGTAGTCGACGGGGGCCCACGGCGTGTGCGAGAAGTGCCCGATGCGCAGGTCCGGGCGGTGGGCGCGAAGCATGCGGGGCACCAGTGCCAGGTGGTAGTCCTGCACCAGAACGGCGGCGCCCGGCGCTGCCGCCTCGGCCAGCGCATCGGCGAAGGCGCGGTTGTATGCCTCGTAGGAGGCCCACTGGCGGCGGAACTCCGCGTCGAAGACCGGCTCCAGCGGCGTCTGGTAGAGCATGTGGTGGACAAACCACAGCACCGAGTTCGCGATCCCGTTGTACGCGTCGGCGAACACCCCGGCGTCGATGTCGAGCATCCGCACCCCGGGCTCGGCAACCCCGCGACGTACGGCCTCGCGGTCGCCGTCGCCGAGCGCGGCGCACACCCACAGCGCCTCGGACTCGGAGTCGATCGCCGACAACCCGGAGACCACGCCGCCCCCGCCGCGGCGGGCGTTCAGTGAACCGTCCTGTTGAAGCGTGTATGTGACCGGGCCGCGGTTCGAGGCGACCAGGACCTGCGCTGCAGGCTGCTCGGAGACCATGTGCCGAAACCTAGCCCTTCCTGTAACCCCTCAAACGTGCGTACGGCCGGACTGCGCCACCCGGCGCCGCACTCGGCGTGTTCATGCTGCGTGCCTCGCCGCGTACTCGCCGATCTCGCGCATCGGTGGCCGCTCTTCCGTGTCCACCGCGTGCGTCCGGGGTACGAAGCCCCCCTCGGCCCGCTCGAACTGCGTGAGCGACGGCCGCACCAAATGGCCCCTGGACAACCGCAGTTGGGCGGTCCGGTAGATCGCCGCGGCCATCCGTCCCAGCGCCTGACCGTCCTGGTGACGGTGCTTGCGCGAACCGACGTCCACCTGTGCCATCGCGTCGAGACCGGCCGTGTGCAGCGTGTCGACGAGCAGGCCCAGCTCGACTCCGTACCCCACGGGGAAGGGAAGCCGCTCGAGGAGCGAGCGCCGCGCCGCGTACTCCCCGCCCAGCGGCTGCACGAACCCGGCGAGCTGCGGCCAGTGCAGATTCAGCAGCGGCCGCGCCACCAGCTCGGTCACCCGGCCGCCCTGACCTGCGTGGTCGCCGAGCGGCCTGTCGTACATCGCCTTGACGAACTGCACCGCGGGATCGGTCAGCAGCGGCCCCACGATCCCGGAGACGAAATCGGCCGAGAACTCGCGCAGATCCGCGTCGACGAAGCAGACGACGTCACCGCTGGTGACCATCAGCGAGCGCCACAGCACCTCGCCCTTGCCCTGGACCGCCGGTATCCGGGGCAGGATCTCGTCCCGGCGCACCACGCGCGCACCGGCCGCCGCGGCCACCTCGGCCGTACGGTCGGTCGACCCGGAATCGACGACGACGAGCTCGTCGACGAGCGGAACCGCCTCCATCAGCTCCCGCCGGATCACGGAGACGATCTCGCCGACCGTCTCCTCCTCGTCGAGCGCGGGCAGGACGACGCTGATGGTCGTACCGCGCTTGGCGGACATCAGCCGGCCGAGCGGGCGGTCGGCCAGGGACCAGGAACGCCTGCTCAGCCAGCGTTCCACCTCTTCCAGCACGTGCTCGTCTCCCTCTGACATCGCTGTTGTGTGATCCGTCTCGCGGTTCGGACGACTATCTCAACCATCCAGGCCTTCGGTTACAGTCTTGAACAACGCGGATGGCCGTCGCATGTCGGGGGACGTCACGCTGACAATCGAATACCGCTCATCCAGAGGGGCAGAGGGAACGGCCCGTTGAAGCCCCGGCAACCCTCCCGCCGACCGCGAGGTCACGGTGGGGAAGGTGCCAATTCCGTCTCGTGGCGAAATGCGTCGCGAGGAAGATGAGGAGAAAGGGCCTCGCCACCATGGCTGTGCAGACTGCCACAAGCACCACCTCCGTGAACCTCGGTCCCGCCGCGGCGCTCTCGTGCCGCGAGTGCGGAGAGCGTTTCGACCTTGGCCCGATCTTCGCCTGTTCCTCCTGTTTCGGACCGCTCGAAGTCGCGTACGACCTGCCGGCGGATGACACCGAGGCGCTGAGGAAGCGGATCGAAGCAGGTCCGGACAACATCTGGCGCTACGCCCCCCTGCTGCCCGTTCCCGCCGACGTGGCCGAGAAGCCGAACATCAACCCCGGCTTCACCAAGCTCGTCAAGGCCGACAACCTCGCCCGCGAGCTGGGCGTCACCGGCGGCCTGTACATCAAGGACGACTCCGGCAACCCGACGCACTCCTTCAAGGACCGTGTCGTCGCGATCGCCGTCGAGGCCGCGCGGGCCTTCGGTTTCACGACTCTGTCCTGCTCCTCCACCGGCAACCTCGCCGGCGCGGTGGGTGCGGCCGCGGCCCGGGCGGGCTTCCGCTCCTGCGTGTTCATTCCGCACGACCTGGAGCAGGGCAAGGTCGTCATGGCCGCGGTGTACGGCGGCGAGCTGGTCGGCATCGAGGGCAACTACGACGACGTCAACCGCTTCTGCTCCGAGCTCATCGGCGACCCGTTGGGCGAGGGCTGGGGCTTCGTCAACGTCAACCTCCGCCCCTACTACGGCGAGGGCTCCAAGACACTCGCGTACGAGATCTGCGAGCAGCTCGGCTGGCGGCTGCCCGACCAGATCGTCGTCCCGATCGCATCCGGCTCGCAGCTCACGAAGATCGACAAGGGTCTGCAGGAGCTGATCAAGCTCGGCCTGGTCGAGGACAGGCCCTACAAGATCTTCGGCGCCCAGGCCGAGGGCTGCTCGCCGGTGTCGACGGCCTTCAAGGCCGGGCACGATGTCGTACGCCCGCAGAAGCCGAACACCATCGCCAAGTCGCTGGCCATCGGCAACCCCGCCGACGGCCCCTATGTGCTGGACATCGCGCGCCGCACGGGCGGCGCGGTCGAGGATGTCAACGACGAGCAGATCGTCGACGCGATCAAGCTGCTCGCCCGGACAGAGGGCATCTTCGCGGAGACCGCGGGTGGCGTGACCGTGGGTGTGGCGAAGAAGCTGATCGAGCAGGGTGTGCTGGACCCGGCGCTGACCACGGTCGTGCTCAACACCGGCGACGGTCTCAAGACCCTCGACGCCGTCGCCCCGACGACAGGTCCCACGGCGACCATCCGCCCGAGCCTGGAGGCGTTCCGCGACGCCGGCCTGGCCCGCTGACTACCTACGGAAGGCAGAACACCATGAGCGTGAACGTCCGCATCCCCACCATTCTCCGTACGTACACGGGCGGTCAGGCCGAGGTCCCGGCGGAGGGCGCCACGCTCTCCGAGGTGATCGCGGACCTGGAGAAGAACCACACGGGCATCGCCGCGCGCGTCCTGGACGACCAGGGCAAGCTGCGCCGCTTCGTGAACGTCTACGTCAATGACGACGACGTCCGTTTCGAGCAAGGTCTCGAGACGGCGACCCCGGACGGTGCGGGCGTTTCGATCATTCCCGCCGTCGCCGGCGGCTGAGCCACCCGGCGTCAGCACCCGCGGCGTCAGCCGCTGATTGACACAGTGCCCCCTCCGCAAGAGAAGCGGAGGGGGCAATTCTCTATGGTTGAGCGCGGTACAGTTGGGGAAGGCCCCTCCGCTGCTTGTGCCGACCGCATATGAGAATGCGCCCTGGCCCCTCAAGAAGCAGTCAATGTGTTCGATCGAAATGCACTCGTAAGTGCCATTTGCCGGGCCCGACTTGCCCCGGATTTTCTTGAATTCGGTTCAATCATCCGATCGCCTGTGCTCAGATTTCTCGTCTGATTGACCTGTTGCAGAGGGCAGTTGGGCAGATACATTCAGCCGCGGTCGACGCGTTCCGGCGCACACTCTCCTTCCTGTCGGGAGGGTGAGGTCTGACCCGGGTCCGCGAAGTGCGGTCCTGTGCAAGGGCCAGTAATAGGGGAGTTAGGCATGGCTCAGGGCACCGTCAAGTGGTTCAACGCGGAGAAGGGGTACGGCTTCATCGCGGTCGACGGTGGTGCGGATGTTTTCGTCCACTACAGCGCGATCCAGATGGACGGATACCGCACCCTTGAAGAGGGTCAGCGGGTCGAGTTCGAGATCTCGCAGGGCCAGAAGGGGCCGCAGGCGGACATGGTCAAGCTCGCCGTCTGATCTCGGCGCGATCGGCCACCGACGCACTCACGCGACACACACAACCACGAAGGGCCCGCATCCTAGGGGGATGCGGGCCCTTCGTGCGTCCCTGCCCGTGTCGCTTCCCTGCCCGTGTCGCGTCCCGCCCGTGTCCACGATATGCGGACCCGCTTGCACTCTCCTAGGGCGAGTGCTAATCATTGGCGTTAGCACTCTGCAGGTGAGAGTGACAGCTTAAGGACCGGGTCGGTGAGGCCCGAAGGGTCGGCGGGGCAAGGAACCGTACGGCTCTCAGGCCGTCCGTCGCGGGCGCCAGCGCGGTCCGGAGAATCCACCCCAGTCCGGGAGGACCACTTCACATGGCCAAGATCATCGCGTTCGACGAGGAGGCACGGCGCGGTCTCGAGCGCGGGATGAACCAGCTCGCCGACGCCGTCAAGGTCACCCTTGGCCCCAAGGGCCGGAACGTCGTCCTCGAGAAGAAGTGGGGCGCCCCCACGATCACCAACGATGGTGTGTCCATCGCCAAGGAGATCGAGCTCGAGGACCCGTACGAGAAGATCGGCGCCGAGCTGGTCAAGGAAGTCGCCAAGAAGACGGACGACGTCGCCGGTGACGGTACGACCACCGCGACCGTTCTCGCTCAGGCGCTCGTCCGCGAGGGCCTGCGCAACGTTGCGGCCGGCGCCAACCCGATGGCTCTCAAGCGCGGCATCGAGAAGGCCGTCGAGGCCGTCTCCGGCGCCCTGCTGGAGCAGGCCAAGGACGTGGAGACCAAGGAGCAGATCGCTTCGACGGCCTCCATCTCCGCCGCCGACACCCAGATCGGCGAGCTCATCGCCGAGGCGATGGACAAGGTCGGCAAGGAAGGCGTCATCACCGTCGAGGAGTCCCAGACCTTCGGTCTGGAGCTGGAGCTCACCGAGGGTATGCGCTTCGACAAGGGCTACATCTCGGCGTACTTCGCCACCGACATGGAGCGTATGGAGGCGTCGCTCGACGACCCGTACATCCTGATCGTCAACTCCAAGGTCAGCAACGTGAAGGACCTCCTTCCGCTGCTGGAGAAGGTCATGCAGTCCGGCAAGCCGCTGCTGATCATCGCCGAGGACGTCGAGGGCGAGGCCCTGTCCACGCTGGTCGTGAACAAGATCCGTGGCACCTTCAAGTCCGTTGCCGTCAAGGCCCCGGGCTTCGGCGACCGCCGCAAGGCGATGCTGAACGACATCGCCATCCTCACGGGCGGCACGGTCATCTCCGAGGAGGTCGGTCTCAAGCTCGAGAACGCCGGCCTGGACCTGCTGGGCCGCGCCCGCAAGGTCGTCATCACCAAGGACGAGACCACGATCGTCGACGGCGCCGGTGAGAGCGACCAGGTCGCCGGCCGTGTCAACCAGATCCGCGCCGAGATCGAGAACTCCGACTCGGACTACGACCGTGAGAAGCTCCAGGAGCGCCTCGCGAAGCTGGCCGGCGGCGTGGCCGTCATCAAGGCCGGTGCCGCGACCGAGGTGGAGCTCAAGGAGCGCAAGCACCGCATCGAGGACGCCGTTCGCAACGCGAAGGCGGCCGTCGAGGAGGGCATCGTCGCCGGTGGTGGCGTGGCTCTGCTCCAGGCTTCCTCGGTCTTCGAGAAGCTCGACCTCGAGGGTGACGAGGCGACCGGCGCCAACGCCGTGAAGCTCGCGCTGGAGGCTCCGCTCAAGCAGATCGCCGTCAACGGTGGTCTTGAGGGCGGCGTCGTTGTCGAGAAGGTGCGCAACCTGGCTGTCGGCCACGGTCTGAACGCCGCGACCGGCGAGTACGTCGACATGATCGCCGAGGGCATCATCGACCCCGCGAAGGTGACCCGCTCTGCTCTGCAGAACGCGGCCTCCATCGCGGCGCTGTTCCTGACCACCGAGGCCGTCATCGCCGACAAGCCGGAGAAGGCCTCTGCGGCTGCTCCGGGCGGCATGCCGGGCGGTGACATGGACTTCTGAGCCTGACGGCTCGGACCCGGTCCTGCAGTACGGAGGGCGGCACCCTTACTCCCAGGGGGTGCCGCCCTTCGGCGTCACCGGGCAGACGAAACCTTGACGACACGACGGGACGCGACCCGGACACGGCCTGGGAATTGCGCCAGAGCTGGGCCTTTTCCAAGGGGTTGCAGGCCGTCGTACCCATGCTGAATCCGGACATCATCAGGCAGCGCTTCCAACGTAATGCTGACCCTCGACGGCGCGACACTGAAAGTTCGCCTGGAACGTTGCCACTTACGGGTACGGGTACGGGTACGGGTACGGCGACGCGGCGGCCGCTGCTCGCCCGGCGGCTGACCCGCCCCGCATGGGTGGGGCAAACCCCCGTGGGAAGAGGGGAGTTGGCACCGTGGGGACCGGGGCGCGATTCCGCGAGGGTCTTCCCATGCGAATCACACGAACCTTCCGCCGCCACCCCGGGATGACCGTCGCCCTCACCCTCCCGGCGCTCGCCACTGCGCTCGTCGCCTTCCCCCGGCCCGCCGAGGCGATGCCGACGGCCGGTACGGCGATCCAGTGGGGCCCCTGCCCCGGCACGGGCCTCGACCCGCGCCAGGAGTGCGGCACCGTCTCCGTACCGCTCGACCACGCCAAGCCCCGCGGGCCGCACATCACCCTCGCCATCTCCCGGATACGCAGCGAGTCCCCCGAGGCGCGGCGCGGCACGCTGCTGCTGATCCCCGGCGGACCCGGCGGGGCCGGCGTCAGCCTTCCCTCCATCAGCGGAAAGACCCTGCCCCAGTCGGTGCGCGATGCCTACGACATTGTGGGCTTCGACCCGCGCGGCGTCGGCCGCAGTACGCCGGTGAGCTGCGGCCTGTCGCACGACGACCTGGCGCTGGTGAACCTTCGGCCGTACCCGGCGCCCGACGGGTCCATCGACAGGAACATCGCCACCGCACACCGTCTCGCCGACACGTGCGCCAAGAACGGCGGCGAGGTCCTGCGCAGCATCAGCACCCGTAACGAGGCCCGGGACATCGACCGGATACGCCAGGCGCTCGGCGAACAGAAGCTCTCCGCCTGGGGCGTCTCGTACGGGACGTACGCGGGAGCCGTGTACGCGCAGATGTTCCCGCAGCGCACCGACCGCTGGGTCCTGGACAGCAACGACGACCCCGATCCGAAGCGGGTGGCCCGCGGCTGGCTCGCCAACTACCAGACGGGCGTCGAGGACGCCTTCCCCGACTTCGCCGCCTGGGCCGCCGACCCGGCCGACCCCGACCGCCTCGCCGCCACCCCTGCCGAGGTCCGGCCGATGTTCCTGGCGCTCGCCGAACGGCTCGACCGGGAGCCGATAGCCTGGCCCGGCGCCAACCCGGCCGAGCTCAACGGCAACGTCCTGCGCCAGGCACTGCTGGACGGCCTCTCCTCCAAGGACGAGTTCGCCCCACTGGGCAAGCTGATCGCCGCCGCCCGCGACGGCCGTGAGCTGCCCGCGCCGAACACGCCTCCCGACGCGGCCATGCAGAGCGCAGCCGCCTCCTCGGGCGCCACCATCTGCAACGACGTCGACTGGCCGGGCGCGGACGAGGCCGCCCACGAACGGGACGTCGCCAAGAGCCGCAAGCGCTACCCGCTCACCGCGGGCATGCCCGTGAACATCTCCCTGTGTTCTTTCTGGCACGACGAGCCCAGGGAACGCCCGGTTCGCATCACTCCGGACGGTGGCCCGTCGAACGTCCTGTTGATCCAGAACCGGCGCGATCCCATGACCCCGCTCGTCGGCGCGCTGAAGATGCGAACCGCGTTCGGCGGCCGCGCGCGGATGGTCACGGTCGACTCCGTGGGCCACGGCAGTTATCGCGCGAACGGCAACGCCTGCGGAGACGACGCTGTGACGCGCTTCCTGCTCACCGGCGAACGCCCGGCCCGCGACACCTTCTGCGAGAAGCCGTAGTCCCGGGCGTCCCGCTTTCGTGGTGGTTTCGGCAAGTGGCCGTCACCAAGCTGTGAAGCTCGTACGGGAAGCTCGTGCTCTACCGGCGCATACGCGCCACAGACTCGGGGGGACATCAGATGAGGACCAACGTTCGCAGAGCCGCCGTCGTGCTCGCCGCCGTATCCGCACTGGCTCTGACGGCCTGTGAGCCCGCAGCCGGCGGTTCGGGAGACAAGCCGAGCGGAGCCGGCAAGGCGACTCCCGCCCCGTCGAAGCCCGTGACTCCCTCGAAGCCGGCAACCCCGTCGAAGTCGCCGGGCAAGGGCTCGTCCGGAGGCGACGGCGGTTCGCCGACCGACCCCGACTACGCCGTCTTCCCGTGCAGCACGTACGACGTGAAGTTCACCGCGAACCTGGCTGAGCCCACGACGAGCAGCTATCTGCTGAAGATCACCAACAAGAGCGGCAAGCCGTGCGAGGTGCTTGGCCACCCCATCGTGACCTTCGGCGACCTGGACGGCGCGGCGACGGAGCGCGGAAAGGCCCCCGGCATCGAGGACGCGATCAGGCTCAAGGCGGGCGAGTCGGCCTACGCCGGGCTCATGGGCGGCGCCAACGACGGCAAGGGCAAGACCGTCAACTCGATCTCCATGACCATGAACACCGAGTCCGACCTGGAGCAGAAGCCGCTCAAGGCATCGACGCCCGGCCTGTACGTGTCGCCGGACAAGAACTCCGTGACTGCCTGGATGAGCAACGCGGAGGATGCGCTCAGCCTGTAGGGCATGGAGGAGAGCGACCGAGAGGGCGGCACCCCCCGGTGGGGGTGCCGCCCTCGGCTGTCGGTACGGCCAGGTACGGCCTCAGCGGACGTCGACGAATTCGGCCACCGCCGTGCTGTTGAAGTGCGCGGCGTCTCCGGCGTAGCGGGGGGTGCTGGCGCGGCGCAGGACGACCGCGGGGACGCTGTGAAGCGCATGAAGGGGCGGAGGCCCTAGCCGCGACCCGCCCCGTCCCGGACCGGAGGCAAGCCCTCAGGCCCCCGTACATCCTGCGGCTGTGTCCGCCCACGGACGGGCTGAAGCGTGTTCAACTCCGCCAGCATCTCCTCCGTGAAGCCGAACCAGTACGTCGCCAGGAAGCCGGCCACGTACCCCACCAGCAGCCCGCCCCCGTAGACCGCGACTGTCGCTCCCAGGCCCATGCTGCCGTCGAGCAGGGGGAACAGGGCCCAGCCCGAGGGGCCGATGGCCGTGGAGCCGACCGTGTCGCCGAGCATGCTGAACAGGCCGACGAATCCGCCGCCGAACGCCCCGCCCACGCAGGCCGTGATGAACGGGCGGCCCAGTGGCAGCGAGACGCCGTAGATCAGCGGCTCGCCGACGCCCAGGAGACCGGCTGGGAGCGCCGACCTGATGGTGGTGCGGATCGAGGTGTTGTGCGGGAGGCGTACGTAGACCGCGGCCGCCGCACCGACCTGGCCCGCGCCCGCCATCGCGAGGATCGGGAGCAGGATCGTGAAGCCCTGCTGCTGGATCAGCGTTGTGTGGATCGGGATCAGCGCCTGGTGCAGGCCGAGCATCACCAGCGGGAGGAACAGGCCGCCGAGGACGAAGCCCGCGGCCGCGCCGCCCCCGGCCAGCAGCCAGTTGGCGAAGTCGCCGATCGCGGTGGAGACCTCACCGGCCACGAACATCAGGCCGAAGAGGGTGACCAGGCCGGAGACCAGGACCGTGAGGGTCGGTGTGACCAGGACGTCCACGGCTTCGGGGACCCAGCGCCTGCACCCCTTCTCGACGTACACCGCGAGGACCGCCGCGCCGAGCGCGCCCAGCACTCCGCCCTGGCCGGGGGCGAGCTTCTGGCCGAAGGCCTCGAAGTTCGCGACGCCGGGGAAGACGATGATCGCCGCGACAGCGCCGCCGAGCACCGGCGTGCCGCCGAACTCCTTCGCCGTGTTGTAGCCGACGAAGACCGCGATCAGCGACATGAAGCCGGAGGCCATGACGGCGAGTGCGGGGACGACGGCGGGCAGCAGGCCCAGGTTGGTCAGGACGCCGTTCAGTCCGGCGATGATGCCGCAGCCGATGAGCGCCGGGATCAGCGGCACGAAGATGTTCGCGATACGGCGCAGGAAGAACTTGAAGGGGGTGGAGTTCCTGGCCGACCGGGCTGCCTTGATGGCCGCGCCCCGTTCGGCCAGATCCTCCGCGGTCCTCGGAGCACGGGCCACCAGCGCCTCGAACTCCGGGGTGACGCGGGCGACCGTGCCGGGGCCCAGCACGATCTGGTACGTGCCGTCCTCGACCACGCCCAGTACGGCCGGGAGCGCCTTCAGCTCCTCTTCCCGTACCAGGGAGGGGTCGCGCAGGCGGAGGCGGAGCCGGGTCATGCAGTGGGCGACGGAGGTGAAGTTCTGGGCGCCGCCGACCAGCGGGAGGATGGCGGCGGCGATGGCTCTGTTCTTCTCGTCGGGCATGTGCGTGGCCTTGCTGTGGGGGGTGTGGGGGTGGCCCCGTGGTGACCCGGGGACGTTCAGTGCGTACGGGCGGAGTCCAGGGCGGCACGAAGACGGCCCTGGTTCTCTGTCAGGAGGCGTGCCGCGGTGGGGCCGTCGACCCCGCCGAGGACGGTGAGGATCGCGTTCTTCACCTCTCCGTCCGTCGCGGCGAGTGCGGTCTCTATCTCCTCGTCGGACGCCCCCGTGGCCAGCGCGACGATCCGGCGCGAGCGGGCGCGCAGCTTCTCGTTGGAGGCGCGGACGTCGACCATCAGGTTTCCGTAGGTCTTGCCGAGCCGGATCATGGTGATCGTCGAGATCATGTTGAGGACCAGCTTCTGCGCCGTACCGGCCTTCAACCGGGTTGATCCGGTGAGCAGTTCGGGGCCGACGACGACCTCGATGCCGTGGTCGGCGGCGGAGCCGAGCGCGCTGCCCGCGTTGCAGGAGAGGCCGATGGTGAGTGCGCCGCGGGTGCGGGCGTGCTCCACCGCGCCGACGGCATACGGTGTGCGGCCCGACGCGGAGATCCCGACCACCGTGTCGTCGGCGGTCAGTTTCAGCGCGTCCAGGTCGGCGGCGGCCAGTTCCTTGCTGTCCTCGGCCCCCTCGACGGCCGTGACCATGGCGTCTGGGCCGCCCGCGATCAGGCCCACGACCGTGGCCGGGTCCGTGTTGAAGGTGGGCGGGCACTCGCTCGCGTCCAGGACGCCGAGCCGTCCCGCCGTGCCCGCGCCCGCATAGAGGAGCCGGCCGCCGCGAAACATCCGCTCGGCGGTGGCGTCGATGGCGGCGGCGATCCGCGGGAGCTGCGCGGCGACGGCGGCGGGGACGGTCTCGTCCTCGCCGTTCATGATCCGGGCGATGTCGAGGGTGGGCAGCCGGTCGATGTCGGCGAGGTCGGGCCGGAACGCCTCGGTGGTGAGGGCGGCCAGCTCGGCGCGGAGTTCACCGTAGCAGGACGAATCCCGGGACGCGGAGGAGGAGGCGGAGGACGACGCGGGGGACATGGGGGTCATGAAGGGCGGCTCTGCTTTCTCGGTCTGCGTGGGGGGTCGGTGCGCTCAGCGGTCTCAGCGGGTGCGCGGGCTGTGCCGGTGGGCCAGGGCTTCGTACGAGGCGGCGAGGGCGGGGGCCGCCGTCTCGTACGTACGCTGTGCGACCCCTATGAACAGGCAGTCGACGACGAGGAGCTGGCTCGTACGGGAGGACATGGCCGCCGGGCGCAGCTCGCTCTCGCGGGCGGTGGAGGTGGTCAGCACATGGTCGGCGTACTGCGACACGGGCCCGTCCGGTCGGCCGGTTATCGCGACGGTCGTGGCGCCTCGGTCGAAGGCGACGCGCAGCGGCTCGATGACATCGCCGGTGGATCCCGAGTGGGTGATCGCGATGGCCACGTCGCCGGACCGCAGCTGAACGGCGTTGGTGACGGCGAGGTGGGGGTCGGAGTGGGCGTGCGCGATCAGGCCGATACGCAGCAGCTTCTGGGCCAGGTCCATGCCGACGAGGCAGGAGGCGCCGGCGCCGTAGATGTCGATCCGGCGGGCTGTCGCCGCGGCGGCGACCGCGGCGCCCAGCTGTGCGGTGTCGAGCCCGGCTGCCGTGTCGGCGAGGGTCTGCTGTTCGTCGTACGCGAGCTTGGCGACGACGTCGGCAATGGGGTCGTCGACGGCGATGTCGGCGGTGACGGCGGGGGCGCGGCCCGACTGCTGGTGGGCGGCGAGCCCGGCGAGCGCCAGGCGCAGATCGCGGTAACCGGGGTAGCCGAGGATGCGTGCGGTACGGACCACTGTGGCCTCGCTCGTGCCGGTGAGCTCGGCGAGACCGGTGACCGTGAGGGCCGCGCAGCCTGCCGGGTCGTCGGCGACCGCTTCGGCCACCCGCTGCATGGAGCGGGTCATGGACGGCGCGAGGGTCCGCACCTTGGCCGCGAGGGCGGCGGGAGCGGGCTGGGCATCTCCGCTGAAAATTTCCTTCACTGGATTTGTCACCCTTGAAAGATATTTTCGGCATTCCGCCGTCGTCAACCCATCACGCCTCCGGACCCCGGCGGGCGGCTGGGGGACAATGGCGGCATGGACGACCCGAACCCCCTGGAGCAGGCGCTGCACGCCGCAAGAGCGCTGGTCCTCGCCGACCTGGCCGCCCGCGATGTGGCCGAGGCCGAGGTGGTCTCGCTGGTCGAGGACGCGGTGACCCACCGCCGCTGGTGGATCGAGCAGTGGCCGCAGGGCGTCGAGTACCTGGCGGGCCTCGTCGCCCAGGACGTCCAGGACTCGCTCCTGGAGCGGTACGGCCGCTGGCCGCTCTGCCCCGTCTGCGACGCGGGCGACCCGCACGCGCTGGACGTCGAACCGGAGCTGGGACCAGATCCGCACTGGGTCTGCGCGAAGGAGGGCGTCGTCGTCGCACCGGTCGGCGGCCTTCGGTGACCCTCTATATCGATCCGCCGACCTGGCCGGGCCACGGCCGGATGTGGTCGCACCTGGTCAGCGACGTCTCGCACGAGGAGCTGCACGTGTTCGCAGCGTCGATCGGCTGCCCGGCACGGGCCTTCGAGCGGGACCACTACGACGTCCCGTCGCACCGGTACGCCGATGCGGTGCGGGCGGGCGCGGTGGAGGTGTCCAGCCGTGAGGTGGTCAGGCTCCTGACGGAGTCGGGGCTGCGCAGGCCCAAGGGGCGCCCCGCTTGAGGGGCGCCGTGCGGGAGTCAGGCGATGAACTCCGAGGTGTCCAGCTCTGTACTGAACGGCTCGGGGAGGGGGACGGGTTCCCCGAAAGGCTTGCGCAGGCCGGTGCGGTACCTGCTGTTGTGCGGATCGGAAAAGAGCGTGACCGTCGGCCCGCCTTCGTCGTAACGGTCGATCAGGAGGTACAGCGGCACTGCCCCGGATGCGTAGGCGCTCAGTTTCGCCGACCGGTCGTGCGAGGCATTGCCCTTGGACGTGATCTCCACCGCCAGCGCTGCCTCGGCCGCGGCCAGCGGGGCCCTCTCTTTCTTCTTCGCGCGTTCCACAAGGAGTTTCTTCGGGACCACGGCGAGGTCCGGGATGTAGAGCCGCTCCAGGCGGTAGATGAACAGACCGAGGGTCTGGTAAACGTCCCACCCTTCGGGTGCGGCGTTGCGCAGCGCCCAGTGCACCTGAGCGGCGATGAGATTGTGTCCGTCGTCCGGTGGCGCACCAAGGTGATCAGCCCTTCGTCGATCTCGGCGCGCCAACCCTCTGGCACGTCCAACTCCTGCCACGTGCTCAGCAGGTAGTCCCACGACGGCATGTCTTCCTCCGACAGTTCGGGCTCGACCAGTGCAGCGGTGATCGTGAGGTCCCCTTTCTGTGGCCCTGACAGGGCGAACGTAGGGTGCGGCCACCACCTCGCGAGGCTGCTCACGTCAGCGTCCCACGATCGTGTGATCACCGCACGGAGTCAGACCAGCGACGCCAGCTCCGCCGTCAGGTTCTCGCGGGCCGCGGCCTCCCAGTGCGTCTGCCCGTACGGCGTGTGGAACAGCCGCGGCAGGTCCAGAAGCTGCCGCAGTACCGCAGCGCGGCCAGCGCGGAAGGCGTCGGTGGGGACGAAGGCGTACTCCTCGCGGACCGCGGTGGTGTACGCGGCGTACGGCTCCGGGGCCGAGGCCAGGATCGCCAGGTCCGCGTCGCACAGCACCTGGCCGTTGGCGTCGTCCGGCGCGGGGGCGTGGGTGATCGTCAGGCGGACCAGGCGGGCGACCTCGGCCGTGCTTTCGGCGGGGAGGCCCGCCTCGGGCAGGGCCCGTTCGGCGAGGCGGGCCGAGCGTTCCTCGTTCTCCGAACGGTCGGGGAGGTAGACGGCGTCGTGGAACCAGGCCGCGAGGCGGACCAGGTGCACGTCGGCCGCGTACTCGCGAAGGGTTTCGATGTGGTGCAGCACCGCCGTCAGGTGATCGACCGTGTGGTAATGGCGCTGCGGCTCCGACCAGCGGGCCAGCAGATTCCCGGCGTACGGCGCCGGATCGGGAGCACTCGCGCCGCCGCGGGCTGCGATGAGGGTCTTCGTCCAGCGGTCGCGGAGGTCCACGGAGGCGGCGGTCATACGGCGAGCCTAAGGGCTGTCCCGGCTCGTGGCGGGCAGCCCGCCGGCCGGGACGCGCTACGAGCGCACCGGGCCGCCGAGAAGGACCTCGTCATCTTCGGCTGAAGTGGCACCAACGGGCGATAATGGCAGCAAAGGGCATGTGTGCCGTGGCGTCCCTGTGCGGAGGCAGCCGAAATGAACGCTGTGATGATCGCCCAGAGCAGCTCGGGTATCGAGCTGGCGGAGGGTCCGCACCTGGCCGGAGCCGGTCTGGTCCTGATCGGGATCCTGATCGTGGCCCTCCTCGGAGGTGCCATGTGGCGGGAGTCCAGGCGGCGGGAGGAAGAGATTCCGCCGCGTCCGGAGGAGCAGCCGAAGAGCCCCGACCACCGTGAGCACATCGAGGAGGTCCGGGACGAGGACGAGGACGACTTCCCCCACGAGGGGCGGCTCCTCCCGTACAACCTGAAGACCCACAGCTCGCACACCACCGGCAAGGGCCCCGAAGAGCGGCCGAAGCACGGGAAGAACGCGGGCGGCGGGGCGTTCGGGAGCGGCGGCCTGGGCGGCTGAGCCCGGCCGCACCGGCCGCCCTCACTGCGCCTACGCCGCCCGGAAGCGCCGCAGGCGCAGTGAGTTGCCCACCACGAAGACCGAAGAGAAGGCCATCGCCGCGCCCGCGATCATCGGGTTGAGCAGGCCCGCGGCGGCAAGCGGAAGGGCCGCGACGTTGTAGGCGAAGGCCCAGAAGAGGTTCGAGCGGATCGTGCCGAGCGTCCTGCGGGAGAGCCGGATTGCGTCGGCGGCGGCACGCAGGTCGCCCCGTACGAGCGTGAGGTCTCCGGCCTCCATGGCGGCGTCCGTGCCCGTGCCCATGGCGAGGCCAAGGTCCGCCTGGGCGAGCGCGGCGGCGTCATTGACACCGTCGCCGACCATCGCCACCGAACGGCCCTCGGCCTGGAGGCGCTTGACGACGGCGACCTTGTCCTCGGGCAGCACCTCGGCGATGACCTCACCGATGCCCACCTCGGCCGCGACGGACTCGGCGACCGCCCTGTTGTCACCGGTCAGCAGGATCGGGGTGAGGCCGAGTCCGCGCAGGCGGGTCACGGCTTCGGCGCTGGTGGGCTTCACGGCGTCCGCGATCTCCAGTACGGCGCGGGCCTCGCCGTCCCAGGCGACGGCGACGGCGGTACGGCCCGCGGCCTCGGCGCCTGCCCTCGCCCGCTCCAGGGCGGCGGGGAGGCGGACCTCCCGCTGGTCGAGCAGCTGGGTGCGGCCGACGAGCACGGCCCGGCCCTCGACGATGCCCTGGACACCGAGGCCGGGGATGTTCGCGAAGTCCTCGGGTGTGGGGAGCGCGCCCGTCTTGTTCAGGGCCGCGTCGGCGACGGCACGCGCGATCGGATGCTCGGACGCGTGCTCCAGCGCACCTGCCAGGCGCAGCACTTCGGCCTCGTCGTGGCTGGTGTGCACCGCGAGGAGGGTCATCCGTCCGGTGGTGACCGTGCCCGTCTTGTCCAGCACGATCGTGTCGACGCGGCGGGTGGACTCCAGGACCTCGGGACCCTTGATGAGAATGCCGAGCTGGGCGCCGCGGCCCGTACCGACCATCAGCGCCGTGGGTGTGGCCAGTCCGAGCGCGCACGGGCAGGCGATGATCAGCACGGCGACGGCGGCGGTGAACGCGGCGGCCGGCCCGGCGCCGCTGCCCAGCCAGAAGCCGAGGGTGGCCATGGCGAGAGCGATCACGACGGGCACGAACACCGCGGAGATCCTGTCGGCGAGGCGCTGGGCCGCGGCCTTTCCGTTCTGCGCGTCCTGGACGAGCCTGGCCATCCTGGCCAGCTGGGTGTCGGCGCCGACACGGGTGGCCTCGACGACGAGGCGACCGCCCGCGTTGAGCGTGGCGCCGGTGACGGTGTCGCCGGTGGAGACCTCCACCGGTACGGACTCGCCGGTGAGCATGGAGGCGTCCACGGCGGAGGCGCCTTCGACGACGGTACCGTCGGTGGCGATCTTCTCGCCGGGACGTACGAGGAAGCGGTCACCGACCTTCAACTCGGCGGTGGGGAGAGTGACTTCACCTCCGCCGCGCAGGACGGTGACCTCTTTGGCGCCGAGTTCGAGCAGGGCCTTCAGAGCGGCGCCGGCCTTGCGCTTGGAGCGGGCCTCGAAATACCGCCCGGCCAGGATGAAAGCCGTGACTCCGGCGGCGGCCTCCAGATAGATGTTCCCGGCGCCGTCGCTGCGGGAGATCGTCAGCTCGAAGGGGTGGACCATGCCGGGCATCCCGGCCGTCCCGAAGAACAGCGCCCACACGGACCACAGGAACGCGGCCGACGTGCCGAGGGATATCAGGGTGTCCATCGTCGCCGCACCGTGCCGGGCGTTGGTGAGCGCGGCGCGGTGGAAGGGCCAGGCGGCGTAGGTGACGACGGGGGCGGCAAGGGTGAGGGAGAGCCACTGCCAGTACTCGAACTGGAGGGCGGGGACCATCGCCATGGCGATCACGGGTGCGGCGAGGACGACGGCGGTGGTGAGGCGCTCGCGGAGGGTGCGGAGCTCCTCGTCCTCGTCCTCGTCCGCGGGCCGGGGGGTGGCCCGCGCCGGTTCGGTGGCGGTGTAGCCGGTCGCTTCGACCGTGGCGATCAGGTCGTCCACGGAGACGTCGGGGCCGTGGAAGCGGACTTTTGCCTTCTCCGTGGCGTAATTCACGGTCGCCTCGACGCCGTCCATGCGGTTCAGCTTCTTCTCGATACGTGCTGCGCAGGAGGCGCACGTCATGCCGCCGATGGTGAGTTCGACGTCGGTGGTGGTGGTGGCGGCGGTGGGTGGCACGCGGTTCCTCCTGCATTGGATTATACCCCTGGGGGGTATTTACCTCGCCTCATGTATACGCCTCGGCTGCATGAGGCGCAAGGTTCAGCCCGGTGCGTCCGGTTCGAGTGGCTGCTTGTGCGGTGCATGCGCATTAGGCTGCAATATTGGACTAGACCTGTATGAGGAAATGGGGTTCCATGAGCAACCGTGCAGTCCTGGAGGTGATCGCTCTTGACGCGGAGGACGCGGTCGCGGCCCAGTCGGGAGGGGCGGACCGGCTGGAGCTGGTCACCGACATGGCGGCGGACGGGCTGACACCGTCCAGGGAGACCTTCGCGAGCATCCGCGCGGCCGTGGACATCCCGCTGCGCGTGATGCTGCGCCTCGCGGACGGTTTCGAGGCGGGCGACGTCGACGCGCTCGTACGCGCCGCGCGGGGGCTGCGGGCGGAAGGCGCCGACGAATTCGTCTTCGGCTTCCTTGACGAGGACGGCATGCCCGACCTGGTGACGGTCGAACGGCTTCTCGCCGAACTCGACTGCTGCCGCTGGACGTTCCACCGGGCGATCGACCGCGCGGCGGACCGTGATGCACTCCGCAAGCAGCTCGCGGACCTGCCGGGCCTGGACACGTACCTCACCGCGGGCTCGGCGTCGGGCGTCGACGACGGCCTGCCGACGCTGCTCACGGAGGCGGCGAGGCGCGGCGAGCCGGGCTACGAACCCCGGATCCTGGTGGGCGGCGGCCTGCACCTGGACCACGTGCCGGTGCTGCGGCGGTCGGGGGTGGACGCGTTCCACATCGGGGGTGCGGCGAGGCCGGAAGGGTGGTCGGCGCCGGTCGACCCGGGCGCGGTGGCGGGATGGAGGTCGGCGCTGGACGCGTAGGGGTGCGGGTGCCCCTGCGGCGGGCCTGTTCCCCACCCCGCCCCTTCCCGTAACCGGGGCTCTGCCCCGGACCCCGCGCCTCAAACGCCGGCGGGGCTGAATGTGCGGCGATTGAGGACACGTGCGAAGCGCGTACGGGGTCTTGGGGCTTGCCCCCAGTTCGGGATGGGGGTACCTCCCACGGCCGCCAGGCCGTAGGGGGAGGGCGGGGCGGGGGAAAAGCCCCGCGCAGCGGACCCGCACCCGCTACCCCAACTCCGTCGGTAACCCCACCGCATGCACCACCGTCAGCCCCGACACCGCCCTCGTCAGCGCCACATACAGCCGGCGCAGGCCCGTGCGTTCGTCCGGCTCGCCGTCGACGACCGCCGACGGCTCGTCGAGGACCACGTAGTCGTACTCCAGGCCCTTCGCCAGCGACGCGGGAACCAGCGTCAGCCGGGACTCCGCCGTCGTCTCCTGGCCCGGTGCAAGGTACGCATGACCCGCGGACGTCAGGGCCGCGGCCAGCGACGGGACCCGTGCGTCCGCCGCGATCAGGCCGATGGAGCCCTCGTGCCGCAGGGACTCCTCGCACGCCGCCACCACCGCCGCGTCCAGGTCCGCCACCTCCACCTCGCGGACCGACAGCGAGCCCGCCGACTCGCGGACCGATGTGACCTCCGCCAGGCCGGGGGACATGTGCGGGAGCAGCCGGGACGCGTAAGCGATGACCTCGCGCGGGACACGGAAGCCCGCCGTCAGTTCCTCCACCGTCGCGTCCGGCTTGCCGAGATGGGTCAGGGCCTCCTGCCAACTGGCCGTCGCCCACGGGGTCGTGCCCTGCGCCAGGTCGCCGAGGACCGTCGCCGAGCCCGTCGTGCAGCGGCGGCCCACCGCGCGGTACTGCATCGGGGACAGGTCCTGCGCCTCGTCGAGTACGACATGGCCCAGTGAGTGCGTGCGGTGCACCAGGTCCGCCGCCTCGTCGATCAGTACCGCGTCCGCCAGGGACCACTTCGCGGCGCGGACGCTGCGGGCGGGCCTGGTCCACAGGATCGTCTTCTGCTCGTCCGCGGTCAGCACACCGTCCGCGTGCGCCGCCAGGAATTCCGGGTCGGACAGCAGCCGCAGCACGAGTTTCGCCGGGTCCACCGGCGGCCAGACCGTCTTGACGGCCGCCTTGACCGCGGAGTTGCGCGCCACAGCGTCCTGCACCCGGTCGTCCGGGGCCTCGCCCGACTGTTCCATGCGGACCAGCACCGCGTGCGCGATGCGCTGCGGCAGCGCATCGCGGGCAGCGCCGTAGCGGATGTCGCGGTCCAGCAACTCCCGTACGATCTCCTCGAGTTCGTACGCCGGGATGCGCCACCGGCGCGAGCCGCGTACGACCATCAGTGGCTCCGTCGGCATCGCGACATGCGAGCGGACGGCCCGCCGGAGCACATCCGCCATCCGCGCATCACCCTTGACGACCGCCGCGTCCGACGGGTCCGTGCCCCGTACCTCCACATGCGTGACCAGGTCGTCGACCGTGGCCTGCTTGACCTCCAACTCGCCCAGCGCCGGAAGGACTTGCTCGATGTAGTGCAGGAAGGAACGGTTCGGCCCGATGACCAGCGTCCCCGTCTTCGCCAGCCGCTCGCGGTGCGCGTACAGCAGATAGGCGACCCGGTGCAGTCCCACCGCTGTCTTCCCGGTGCCGGGGCCGCCCTGCACGCACACCGTGCCGCCGAGCCCGGACCGTACGATCTCGTCCTGCTCCGGCTGGATCGTGGCGACGATGTCCCGCA
This sequence comes from Streptomyces sp. SLBN-118, assembly GCF_006715635.1. NCBI lineage: Bacteria > Bacillati > Actinomycetota > Actinomycetes > Kitasatosporales > Streptomycetaceae > Streptomyces > Streptomyces sp. SLBN-118. The sequence continues at coordinate 3,541,699 of NZ_VFNP01000002.1, read as the reverse complement.
TCGGGCCCACGCGCGGCCGCTCGATCTCCGCCTGAAGCAGTCTGCTGGTGCGTTCCTGCTCGTCCGGATCGGTCAGGTGCTCGTCCTCGTACGCCGTGAGTTCGCCGCCTGTGTACCCGAAGCGCCGTCGCAGGCCGATGTCCTGCGGGTCCTTTCTGGACGCCCGGTAGAACGGCTGAGACACGGGCGCGCGCCAGTCGATGACCATCGGGTCGCCGTCCGCGTCGTGGACGTGGCGGCGGCCGATGTAGAAGCGTTCTCCCTGTGCGCCCTCGGCCAGCGCCGCGCCGACGACGTGCAGATAGTCGAGGCGGCCGAAGAAGAGCGGCGTGTGGGAGAGGTCGGCGAGTGCCTTGATGCGGTCCTCGATCTGGCGCTCGAGGACGGCGGCGTTGACCCAGTTCGCGGTGACGTCGCGGATGTCGAGGGCCTGGACGTCCTCGCGCATCGCGCGCAACGCGGCGCGGGACGCGGTGAGATGGGCTCTCTCGCGGGCGAGGGGGTCGGTGTCGGGTGCGTGCGCGGGCACGGGTCTGCCTCCGGGCGGATGCTGCGTGGATCACGACGTGCGGATCACGGCATGGTGGATCACGAGGTGGTGGATCACGACATGGCGGACCGGCCGGTTTCCGTCCGGGCGGCGGCGCTCCTGCGAGGGAGGCGGGGAAGACGGGGATTTTAGTCGGGCCGCGGTCAGGGAGCGAATGGTTTTCCCGCTCGCCGAGCCGCTCCGCGAGTCGGGCCCCGAGTCGGGCCCCGAGTCGGGCCCCGCCCGGGGTGGAGGCCGCGCGTCCTCCCCGTAGGGGACGGCGTATGCCTGGAGTCGTACACGGGCGACCGCACGGTTCAGACCGCAGATCGATGCCATTCGCCGGCCGGAAATCCATCATGGAGTTATGAGCACAGCAACCTTCACCCCAGGCGCCCACATCCCCCATCCAAGCCACGGCGCAACCGCCACCGGCTCCACCCAGCACTCCCCACACCGCCTCGGCAACGCGCTGCGCGTGATCAAGGTCTATGCCCAGGCCGTCTTCAGCGTCGCCGTCCTCGGCGAGTACGCGGAGGAGGCAGGCGTCCGCCGCCGCTGACCCTGCCGTCCCCGACCCCCTAGTAGGGTCGCGCCCGTGAAGTTCCGGAACGTGACCATCTGTTCACTCGCCGCAGTCAATCTGGCCCTCTTCCGGTTCGCCAGGCACCGCGCGCGGTCGCCGGTCGTGCTCATCGCCCTCGCCGCCGGCCTCTGGCTCGAACCGGGCCCCCAGACGTATCTGCTGCTCCCCTGTCTGCTGATCACCACCCGGGTACGGGCGCCGTTCCGGCTGGTGAGCCCGGCCCTTCGACCAGGGGGTGCCTTTCGGATCCTGCCGGGCTCGCGTGCCCTCGCACGGCACCTCGCTGCGTTGTCGTCAGTCGCCTACGCTCCGCGTGGGCTCCATCCTCCGCCTTGCGATGCACCGCACCAGACCCCGCTCGCTGATCCGGCCCGATCCAAAAGGCACCCCCTAGCCCAGCAGCTCGTCCGCGTCCACGATCCGGTACGCGTACCCCTGCTCCGCCAGGAAGCGCTGACGGTGCGCGGCGAAGTCCTGGTCGATCGTGTCCCGTGCGACCACCGAGTAGAAGTGGGCCTGGTGCCCGTCCGCCTTGGGGCGAAGCACCCGGCCGAGCCGCTGGGCCTCCTCCTGTCGGGAGCCGAAGGTGCCCGACACCTGGATGGCGACGGTCGCCTCCGGCAGGTCGATCGAGAAGTTCGCGACCTTGGAGACGACCAGCACGGAGATCTCGCCCTGCCGGAACGCCTCGAAGAGCAACTCGCGCTGCGCGTTGGACGTCTCGCCCTTGATGACCGGCGCGTTCAGATGCTCACCCAGCTCGTCGAGCTGGTCGATGTACTGGCCGATGACGAGGATCTGCTGGCCGGCGAACCGCTGGACCAGCGCCTCCGTCACCTTCCGCTTGGTCGCGGTGGTGGCGCAGAAGCGGTACTTCTCCTCCGTCTCGGCCGTGGCGTACGCGAGCCGCTCGGAGTCGGTGAGGTTGACCCGGACCTCGACACAGTCCGCGGGCGCGATGTAGCCCTGCGACTCGATCTCCTTCCACGGCGCGTCGAAACGCTTCGGCCCGATCAGCGAGAAGACGTCCGACTCGCGCCCGTCCTCCCGTACGAGCGTGGCGGTCAGGCCGAGCCGCCGCCGTGCCTGGAGGTCCGCCGTGAACTTGAAGACCGGGGCGGGCAGCAGATGCACCTCGTCGTAGAGGATCAGCCCCCAGTCACGGGAGTCGAAGAGCTCCAGGTGGGGATAGATCCCCTTCCGCTTCGTCGTCAGCACCTGGTACGTCGCGATGGTGACGGGACGGATCTCCTTCTTCGTACCGCTGTACTCACCGATCTCGTCCTCGGTCAGTGACGTCCGCTTCACCAGCTCGTGCTTCCACTGCCGGGCGGAGACGGTGTTGGTGACCAGGATCAGGGTGGTCGCCTGGGCCTGCGCCATCGCACCGGCGCCGACGAGCGTCTTGCCCGCGCCGCAGGGCAGCACCACCACGCCCGAACCGCCGTGCCAGAAGCCCTCGACGGCCTGCTTCTGGTACGGCCGCAGCGCCCAGCCGGTCTCGTCCAGTTCGATACGGTGCGCCTCGCCGTCGACGTAACCGGCGAGGTCCTCGGCGGGCCAGCCCAGCTTCAGCAGTGTCTGCTTGATCTGCCCGCGCTCGGAGGGGTGCACGACCACGGTCTCCGAGTCGATCCGCGTGCCGACCAGCGGCTGGACCTTCTTGGACCGGAGGATCTCCTCCAGGACGGGCCGGTCGGTGGTGGTCAGCACGAGTCCGTGGGTGGGGTGCTTGGAGAGCGTGAGCCGGCCGTAGCGGGCCATCGTCTCGGCGACATCCACGAGGAGGGCGTGCGGGACGGGGTAGCGGGAGTACGCCACGAGCGCGTCGACGACCTGCTCGGCGTCGTGCCCGGCGGCCCGGGCGTTCCACAGGCCGAGCGGGGTGACCCGGTAGGTGTGGATGTGCTCGGGGGCGCGCTCCAGCTCCGCGAACGGCGCGATGGCGCGACGGCATTCGTCCGCCAGCTCGTGGTCGACTTCGAGGAGAAGTGTTTTGTCGCTTTGAACGATGAGGGGTCCGTTCACACCTGCGCCCTTTCGGTGAGGCCAAACGTCCAGTGTGCCGTACGCGGCCGCGGGAGTGCCTCCCCCCGAGGTGCCGGGGGAGCGAACCCGGCGGCGCGCGGCCGGGCAGGCCCCCCAGGCCCCCTCAGGCCGGGTCGTCGGCGAGTTCGGCGACTCCGGTGATGCGGTGCAGCGGGTAGGTGCGGACCTCGTCCGCCGTGTGGTCGTACGCCGTGACGAAGCCGCCCTCCACCCGCACCGGCGCGATCACTCGCTGGCTGGCCGCGCCGTCCGCGTTGACGTAGCCGATCCAGATGGCCGCGCCCGTCATCGCCGCAGCCTGGACGGTGGCCAGGGTCTCGGCGGAGGTGGTGCGCGGGAGTTCCCCGTTCTTCGCGGGCTCCGGGACGGGCTTGCGTTCCACCGTGGCCGCGAGGTCGCCCGCGCGGATCGCCTTCACCGCCGCGCCGAGCAGCGTGGTGTCGGGCACGGGCGGGCCGTCCGGGACGGGGGCGGGCGGAGTGCGCGGCGGGGTGCGGCGGGCGTGGGCGCGGGTGATCAGGACGTCGCCCTCGGCGGACTCGGCGGCGGGTGCGTACCCCATGGTCCGCAGGCCGTCGAGCAGAGTCGCGGGGTCGGCCTGGGCGGCAAGGACGGTGGGTGCGAGGCGGCGCAGCCGCAGGCCCTGGGAACGCTTGTCGGCGAGGATCTCGCCGAGCAGCGCGTCGTCGTCGCAGCGTACGTAGGCGGATGCGGCGCCGATCCGCAGATGGCCGTGGCGGCGGGCGACGTCGTCGATGAGGTAGCTGAGCGGCTGCGGCACGGGCGTTCGGGAGTGTGTTCCCAGGAAGGCGTGCAGGTCGGACGCGGATCGCCCGGCGTCGAGCGCGCGGCGTACGGAGGCCGGGGTGAAGCGGTAGACGGTCGCCCCGCCCTTGGACTCGACATCGGCGAGTACGGAGAGGGTCTCGGCGAGCGGCCGCTGAAGGGGGCCGGGCGCGACCGCGGTGAGGTCGGCCTGGAGGAGTACGTGGTCGAGCGGCTCGGGCAGGAGCGGCGCGAGTGCGGCTGCGGCATCGGCGGCGAGCGCTTCGGCCAGGGCGTGTCTCGCGGCTCCCGCTGAGCCCGGAGCGTCCGTTGCGGCGGCCGGGGCTGGGGCCGAGGCAGGAGGGAGCAGGGCCCGGCCGTGTGCCGACAGGGCGCCGCGGCCCGTGATGCCCAGGATTTCCGCCTCGTTCAGTGTCCAGGCAGCGATGCGGGAGCGCAGATCGGTGGGGCCCACCGCTGCGGCGTTGCGTGCCGCGTTGGTGTCCGGGTCCGCCGCCCCGCCGCGCAGCGGGCGTTCCCAGCGCAGGCGGGCGAGGACGGACTCCGGGTCGGGGGCCGTGCCCGCCGGGAGGGTGGCGAGCAGCTCGAGGACCCGGCGGCGGACCTCGGCCGCGGGGGAGCGGTCGAGGTCGGGGCCGAGGGCGGAGAGGGTGCGGCCTTTGGCGTCCTGGCCGCCGATCAGGCCCGCCGTGCGGGTCGCGGTCAGCCACGCCGTGGCGAGCAGTGCCCAGCGTCCGGCCGCGGGGAGGGTGAGCCAGTCGTCGTACGCGGGCGTCGGCGCGTATCGCTCGTCCGCCTCGCCGTCCGATGCCAACAGCCCTGCCGCATATGTGAGTTCGAGCCAGAACCCGGCCATCTGCTCGTTCGTGTCCAGCGCGGCGGCGGTGCGTTTGAGGTCACGTACGGACAGGCCGCCGGACCGCAGCACCGCGGGCCCGCCCTCGTGCCAGTCCTTCAGCAGGTCCTCGACGGTGGAGAGCGCGGTGAAGGCCTGGCCCGCCGCCGTACTGTCCACAACCTGTGGACGGCCCTGGGTGATCGACGTCGTCGCGGGCCTGACCTCCGGCGGCAGTGGCTCGACCGTTCGGTGGGCGCGGCCCGCCCGCAGATGCAGCGCCGCCTCGCGCGGCAGCACGACCGTGCGCGGCGACGCGGGCAGCAGCAGTCCGCGGTCGCGCAGCCACCGCACGGGCGGGGTCGGGCTGGCCGTCACCTCCCCGTACGGGGGACCCCAGACCAGCCGGTCCAGGACCGTCAGCGCCTCGGGCGGCGCGGTGTCGAGGAGCGCGCCCATCCGGGTCCGGTCGGTGAACAGCGCGACGAGAGCGGCGACCGCGGAGACCGGGTCGTGCGTGGTCGGCAGCCCGGCGGCGGCGAGGATCTCCTGGAGCCGCGTCGGCGACATCCCGGCGGTGGCCTCGGCCACGGTCGGGCCGAGCCCGGTCGGCGAAGGCCGGGTGGGGGAGGGGGCGAGGAGTTCGCGCGCGGTGCGAACCAGCCGGAGCCGGTCGTCACCGCCCCAGACGACGGCCTGCCCGCGCAGGACGTCCACGGCGTGCGGCAGGGCCGCCTCGATGTCCGGGGCACCCTCGTCGCCGCTGAGCAGGCCGAGCAGGGTTTCGTACGGTGCGGGGTCGGGGGCCACGGCCAGTGCCTCGGCGGTCTGCAGCGTGAAGCGGTCGAGCCGCTCCAGTGCCCGTACGACGGAGGCGCGGGTACCGGCCCGCGTGGCGAGCTGCGTCAGATCGCCCGGCACGGGGGTCAGCAGATCGGGGCGGGTGCGCAGCAGCGCGGCCAGCTCCTCGTCGCCGCGGGTGCGCAGGGCCTCGGCCAGAGTGCGCGGACCGCCGCGGCCGGCCGTGCTGCTTCCTTCGGGCATGGTCCCCATCCGCCCCACGTTAGTCCCTGGAGCGCTACCGTCGGGGACAGGGCGGGCCCGGACGACAGGGCGGCCGGGCAGGGAACGTCAGGGGAACGCCGGTGGGGATCGAGAGCGATCAGCTCGTCTACGACTATCTGAGCCGTGTCGGGGATCTGGCTCAGCAGCAGCAACTGCCGTCCGGCACCCGCATGCGGCTGGTGTCGACGCTGCGCAACGAGATCGACCGGCGGCGAGCCAGGTTCGGTTCCGACACCCCCGCGTCGGTACGCCGCATTCTGGGGCGGCTCGGTACGCCGGACGAGGTCGTGGCGGCGGCTTTCGAGGAGAGCGGCGAGAGTGCGCAACGGCCCGCGCCCCGGGCCGAGTCCCCGGCCGCCGTGCCCGAGCAGCGCGCACGACGCCGGATCCCGAGGCCGCGCAGATCCGCCGCTCCCCAGCAGCCCGAGGCTTCCAAGACGTCCGCCGGTGCCTCGCCGCCCCATCTGGCGGGGATGGACGAGCTGGGCCCCTCGGGCAGTGAGCCCGACTGGTGGCGGATCGAGCCCGGGCCGTTCGGCGCGGGCGAGAGCGTCGCGGGGTTCGTCGGTGGGGTGGAGATCCCCGAAATACTGAAACCGCCGCCGTCCAAGGAGGACTTGGAGGCGCAGGCGGCGGCCGAGGACGCGGCCGAGCCCGAGGAGACGTACGAGGACGAGGCGGTGGAGGCCGGGACCGGGCGCCGCCGCTGGCTTCGCCGCCGTACGGAAGCGGCAGGGCAGTCGCCCGCGTTCGCCAACCCGTTCCTCCTGCTCGCCGCCGCTCTCCTGCTCGCGGGCGCGCTCCTCGGCTCGTTCCTTGCCCTCGGCCTCGGCTGGCTTCTCGCCTACGCCTCACGCCGGCTGTCCCGCGCCGAGGCGAAGTGGGCGGTCCTCGGCCTGCCCGGGGCGGTCGTGGCGGGCGGTCTCGTCTGGCTGTGGGGCAGGGTCAACGGGCGCTGGGGCGAACCGATCCCCCAGGACGGGATGCGTGACGCGCTGGCCGGGACCTGGCCCTGGGTCGTGAAGGGGGCTGCGGTCGCCTCAGCCCTCTACCTGGTGTGGCGGGCGCGGCGTAACACCGGCTGAACGAAGCCCCTGCTTCCGCATCGTCCCTGCCCCCACCGGGGGCGATGCGGCCGACTGGGCACAATGGCCCCTATGGCTTCGCACTCGGCAACGCTCCCGCTCACCGTCGGCTTCGACCTCGACATGACCCTCATCGACTCCCGGCCCGGCATCCACGCCGCCTACCTCGCGCTGTCCGCCGAGACCGGCGTGTGGATCGACGCCGACCTGGCCGTGACGAGGCTGGGGCCTCCTCTGGAGGAGGAGCTGGCGCACTGGTTCCCGGGCGAGGACATCCAGCGGATGGGCGACCGCTACCGCGAGATCTACCCCACGTACGCGATCACGCCGACGCTCGCCCTGCCCGGCGCCCGCGAGGCAGTCGCCGCCGTCCAGGAACTCGGCGGCCGGGCGATCGTCGTCACCGCCAAGCACGAGCCGAACGCCAAGCTGCACCTCGACCATCTCAGGATCGCCCCGGACGAGGTCATCGGCTGGCTGTGGGCGGAGGCCAAGGCGGAGGCGCTGCGCGAGCACGGCGCGAGCGTGTATGTCGGAGACCACACCGGGGACATACGGGGCGCGCGGGCGGCGAACGCGCTGTCGGTCGCGGTGCCGACGGGCCCGTGCGACGCGGCGGAGCTCCGCGCGGCCGGCGCGGACGTGATCATTGACGACCTCACCGCGTTCCCGGCCTGGCTGCGCGCGTACAGCCAGAACTAGAGTGCGGATTTGGCTTGTCGCCGCTGCGCCGCGATCGAGCGCAGCACACCCGCCGCCGCGATCAGGAATCCCGCGCCCATCAGCATGCACACCGCGTAGGCGATGGGCGGGAACGGTTCGGTCCCCAGAAACAGTGGGGCCACGGTGATCAGTGTGGCGACGGCACCAACCATGAAGACGATGGCGCCGACGCGCACGAGCCGGTCACCGGGGGCGGGAGGAGTAGCAGTCATCCGGCCAGGGTAGTTCCCCTGCGCGTAGGAACCGTCCGGGTACGTCTTGTCACCAGCCCCTGGACCATTAGCCTTGGGGGTGGCGGGTCAGTCGACCCGCTGTAGTGCTATCCAGAGCCGTTTTTCGGTTCCCAGGTTGGTGCCCAACTTCCGGTGCCCCAGCGCCCCAACGAGTACGAGGACGAGGACAGACGTGCCTACCGGCAAGGTCAAGTGGTTCAACAGCGAGAAGGGCTTCGGCTTTCTCTCCCGCGACGACGGCGGCGACGTCTTCGTTCACTCCTCGGTGCTCCCCGCCGGGGTCGAGTCGCTCAAGCCCGGCCAGCGCGTCGAATTCGGCGTAGTGGCAGGCCAGCGCGGTGACCAGGCGCTTTCGGTGACGGTCCTCGACCCGACCCCGTCCGTGGCGGCGGCGCAGCGGCGCAAGCCCGACGAGCTGGCGTCCATCGTGCAGGACCTGACGACCCTGCTGGAGAACATCACGCCGATGCTGGAGCGCGGCCGGTACCCCGACAAGGTCCACGGCGCGAAGATCGCGGGCCTGCTGCGGGCGGTGGCCGACCAGTTGGACGTATAGAGGCCAAGGGCCTGTCGTCGGGATCAGGCCCTAGACGAAACCGAGCGCATCGCGGCCGAGGGGCGGTACGAGCCCCTCGGCCGCGGCGCGTGTCAGCAGGCCGCGCACCGCCGCATATCCCTCGTCGCCCAGGTCCGCCGTGAACTCATTGACGTAGAGCCCGATGTGCTGGTCGGCCACGGTGGGGTCCATCTCCTGGGCGTGTTCCAGTACGTACGGCAGAGAGACCTCCGGCGTGGCCCAGGCCATACGCACCGAGATGCGGATGGAATCGGCGAGCAGCTTCAGCGTCGCCTCGCCCAGCGACCGCTTGGCGATGATCGCGCCGAGTGGGATGGGCAGCCCGGTCGTGGACTCCCAGTGCTCGCCCATGTCGGCCAGGCAGTGCAGCCCGTAGTTCTGGTAGGTGAACCGCGCCTCGTGGATGACGAGTCCGGCGTCGACTTTGCCTTCCCGCACGGCGGGCATGATCTCGTGGAACGGCATCACGACCACCTCGCCGACCCCTCCGGGCAGGACGTCCGCGGCCCACAGCCGGAACAGCAGATATGCGGTCGAGCGCTCGCTCGGCACGGCGACGGTCCGGCCCGTCAGATCCGTACCGGGCTCCCGGGTGAGGACCAGCGGACCGCAGCCGCGGCCGAGCGCGCCGCCGCAGGGCAGCAGCGCGTAGTCGTCCAGCACCCAGGGCAGAACGGCGTACGACACCTTCAGCACGTCGAACTCACCGCGCTCAGCCATCGCGTTGGTGATGTCGATGTCCGCGAAACTCACCTCGACGGCGGGCGCACCGGGGACCCGGCCGTGCGCGAGGGCGTCGAAGACGAAGGTGTCGTTCGGGCACGGCGAGTACGCGATCTGCAAGGTCACGGCGTTTCCTCGAGGACGGGGGCGAGCAGCTGGAAGGCGTACCGCAGTGAGTCCAGCGCCTGGCCGATGCGCCAGGCCGCACGGTCGCGCGGCCCGACGGGGTTGGAGATCGCGCGGATCTCCAGGACCGGTACGGAGTGGGCCGCGGCGGCCTCCGCCACTCCGAAGCCCTCCATCGCCTCGGCGGCGGCCCGTGGGTGACGGCCGCTCAGCTCGGCGGCGCGGGCGGCGGTGCCGGTGACGGTGGAGACGGTGAGGACGGGCGCGTACACGGCGTCGAGGGCTTTGGCGACACGCGCGGACAGTTCGGGCGGCGGACGATGGACGCTGCGGCCGAAACCGAGTTCGTCGACGGGCAGAAAGCCGTCGGGGGTGTCGGCGCCGAGATCGGCGGCGATGATCGCGTCGGCGACGACGACGGAGCCCACGGGGGCGTGTGGCTGGAAACCGCCGCCGATTCCGGCGGACACGACGAGGTCGTACGAACCGAGGGCGAGCGCGGTGGCGGCGGTCGCGGCGGCGGCCGCGGGGCCGGCGCCGGCGGTCACCACATCAACGACGGGTGACGTGCCGATACCGGTGAGCCCCTCGGTGACGGAGCCGGCCTCCGCAGCCACCGCGGTCACCACCAGTACGCGCACAGCCCCGCCCTCCGTACGGGAGTCCTCGTCAGGACTCCTTCTCGAACTGGAAGTGCCAGATGCCGATGACCTTCTTGCCGCTGGTCTCCAGGATGCTGACGGCGGTCTTGCTGGTCGGCTCACCGGTCTGCGAGGAGAAGAAGGCGTTGCCCGGGATGGTCCGGTAGCCCTTCTTGTACGGCTCCTGCTCCACGGGCTGGCCGCCGAAGAGCAGCGTCCAGCCGTGGTCGGCGATCTCCGGGTCGACACCCATGCGGACCTTGTCGTCCAGGGCGACCTTGATGGTCTTGGCGGGCTTCTCGGTGAGGCAGCCCTGCAACAGCGATTCCTTGATCGCCTTGCCGTCGTTGTAGCAGGCCGCCTCGGAGTGGACCGAGTCCGTCCCGACCGTCACGGTCGCGAGCGGGGTCGGCTTGTCGCAGGCGGAAAGGACGAGGAGCCCGGCGGAGACGGCACCCAGAGCGGCAGCGGCCCGGCGGCGCTTGCCCGAGAAGAACGCAACGGTCATGTCCCGAGGCTATCGGGCCTGCCTGGCCCCGCCACGCGGGGGTCCACCGCGCGTCGCGCCCGGCGGGTGCGGTGGCGGAACGTGGAACCGCCCCGCCACCGCGTAACCGCACCGCGCTACACCACAGAGGCCTGCGGTCTGTCCCCCCGCCGCGCCGCCCCCAGCAGCCCCCGCGCCGACAACGCCAGGCCCAGCCCGACGATCCCCGCCGCCACCCACATCCCCACCGTCCCGATCAGCGGCAGCGAGATGCCGATCGCGCCTCCCGCCACCCAGGACATCTGGAGCAGCGTCTCGGAGCGTGCGAAGGCCGACGGGCGGACCTGTTCCGGGACGTCCCGCTGGATCAGCGCGTCCAGGGACAGCTTCGACAGCGCCTGGCACAGACCCGCCGTCGCGCCGAGCACGGCCACCATGCCCGCGCCGAAGAAGAGCGCCGCGCTGATCGCGGCCAGCAGCACCAGACACTGCACCGTCGCGATGATCATCTCCGGCCCGCGGGCCTTCAGCCACGCCCCGATCGCCGTGCCCAGCGCGTTGCCCACGCCCGCCGCGACGCCGACTATCCCGAGTGAGACCGCCGGACTCTGCCCGTTCAGCGGATGCTCCCGCAGCAGGAAGGCGAGGAAGAAGATCAGGAAGCCGGACAGCGCGCGGAGGGACGCGTTGGCCTGCAGCCCGTGCAGTACGGACGGCCCGACCGTGCGCAGACTCGGCTTCTTCTCGCCGTGCGTCAGCATGTGCGCCTTGCGCTCGCCCTTCGCCGAGTCGACCTTGTGCGGCATCGTGAACGCCCAGTACGCGCCCAGCAGGAACAGCGCGCACGCCCCGTACAGCGGCCACTGGGGCCCGATCTTCTGCAGCCCGATACCGATCGGCGCCGCGATCCCGGTCGCCAGCAGCCCGGCCAGCGTCACCCGGGAGTTCGCCTTCACCAGCGAGAACATCGGCGGCAGCAGCCGCGGCACGACCGCGCTGCGCACCACTCCGTACGCCTTCGATGCGACGAGCACGCCCAGCGCGGCCGGATACAGCTGCAGGCCGCCCGTCTCCACCGCCCCGGACATCGTCACGGCGAGCAGCGCACGGGCCAGCATCGAGGCCGCCATGGCCGCTCGGCGGCCGTGCGGGATGCGGTCCAGAAGTGGTCCGATGACGGGGGCCAGCAGGGTGAAGGGCAGCATCGTGACGGCGAGGTAGAGCGCGACGCGGCCGCGTGCCTGGTCCGTCGGTACGGAGAAGAAAACCGTCGACGCGAGGGCGACGGTGATCATGACATCTCCCGCGCCGTTCACGGCGTGGAGTTCGATCAGTTTGCCGAGGCCCGACTCGCCCGCGCCGTGCGCGTGCGTCGCCTTGCGGATGCCGCGCGCCGTGCCCGTGAAGGGGAAGTGCAGGGCACGTCCGACCGCCCGGCCTGCTCTTCTGAGCTGCCCGGCTCCTTCGGACGACCTCACGGCTGCCACCCCGTCATAGTGCCCCAAGCCCCGCTCGGGCGAACCGTGATGCCGTGTTGTTAGCCCCTTGTTGGGGCGGGCAGGTGGGCGGCGGGCGGCGGAGGGGGTAGCGTGCGTAGCGCGCCACCGGCGGTTGTTCTCGGCCGCGCGCCTCTTCGGCATCCCGCAGAATGGATGACGGTAGGTGTGCCCGAGACACGGTTGGTCTGGGCGCGGACGTCGATGCGGCCCCCTGGTCCGCTCCGCCCGCGGCCCGTACCTCGCGAATCGGCCGGCGCACCCGTGATACGGCGTAGGAGAGAAGCGAGACCTGTGAGTGCTGCGACGACGCGAAGCCGTACCCCCGACCGTCTGTGCGCCGAGGCGGTAGACCTCGCCCGGGCGGCGGCCGAGGAGGCCGCGGCCCCGGGGGTGGTCGGCGAGCATGTGTCTCTCGCCTCGGAAGGAGACCGCGTCGTCACGCACTTCTTCGAGTGCAAGGAGGCCGGCTACCGGGGCTGGCGCTGGGCGGTGACCGTCGCCCGGGCTTCCCGCGCCAAGATCGTCACCCTCGACGAGACCGTCCTGCTGCCCGGACCCGACGCGCTGCTGGCGCCCGAGTGGGTGCCGTGGAGCGAGCGGCTGCGGCCCGGCGACATGGGCCCCGGGGATCTGCTGCCCACCGAGGCGGACGATCTGCGCCTGGAGCCCGGTTTCTCCGGCGAGGACTCGCCGCCGCCGAACTCCGCGGTGTCGGAGGAGATGGCCGAACTGGTCGAGGCGGAGGACGCGGAAGTCACCTCGGGCCCGCCGTCCTCGCTGCCGCTGGCCCCGTCCCGCGGCTCGATCTCGGCGGTCGCCGAGGAGCTCGGCATGCGCCGGGCCAGGGTGCTGTCCCGGTACGGGCTGCACATCGCCGCGGACCGCTGGGACGAGTCCTTCGGCGCGAAGACCCCGATGGCGCAGGCGGCCCCGGCGGCGTGCGTGACGTGCGGATTCCTGGTGCCGATCGCGGGCTCGCTGCGGCAGGCGTTCGGCGTGTGCGCGAACGAGTTCTCACCGGCGGACGGGCGGGTCGTCTCCCTGGCGTACGGCTGCGGAGGGCACTCCGAGGCGGCCGTGATGCCGAAGCCGCCGGTGCCGCCGCCGCCGGTGCTGGACACGATGGGCGCGGACCAGTTCCCGCTGCGCCCGGCACGAGACGGCGGCTCGGTGCCCGAACCGGACGGCGCGTCGGAGGACCTGGGCCACTCCTGACGTTTCCAGCGTCCGTGGTGAGCGTGGGCCAGGGGGCGTTGGTGGTTGATGCTCGGTGGGTGGTTTCGCGGGCGAACCCCCGATTGGCGGCCAACACCGGGTGACCGATGCGGACCCCTCATCGCCGCCGACGCCGAGGAGTCGAGCCCGTAGGGGCCCCGGAACCCGCACCAGACGGCCCCGGCGCACCCCGGGCCGCACTACGAACGCCCGCACCGGTGCACCGCGAAAGCCGCACCGGCGCACCCCGGGCCGCACCGCGAAAGCCGCACCCGCGCACCCCGCACCGCACCACAACCCCTCGCACCGAGGTACCTTCGGCCGCACAGGCATGCGCGGCATACGCCCGTAACCGGAGAGAGCGGAGTCACAGCGTGAGCGTCAGGACGACCGAGTGGGCCGACCCGTTCGGGACGGCGCGGCTGCGGCGCGGGGTGCTCGACGCGTGGGGGGCCTCGCCCGCCCGCTTCCGGGAGGACGCCAACGCCGAGGAGGACCTGGCGCTCGGCGGCTACCGGGACCGTCTCGTCGTCGAGCTCGCCCAGAACGCCGCGGATGCCGCCGCCCGCGCCCGCGTGCCGGGCCGGCTGCGGCTCACGCTGCGGCCGGGCACGGGCGACCAGCCCGCCGTCCTCGCCGCCGCGAACACCGGCGCGCCGCTGGACGCGACCGGCGTCGAGTCACTGAGCACCCTGCGCGCCAGCGCCAAGCGTGAGGGCCACGAGTCCGCCGTCGGCCGCTTCGGCGTCGGCTTCGCGGCCGTCCTCGCGGTGAGCGACGAGCCCGCGGTCGTCGGACGTCACGGCGGCGTGCGCTGGTCCCTCGCGGAGGCCAGGGGCCTGGCCGAGCAGGCGGCCCAGGCGAGCCCCGGCCTCGGTGACGAGCTGCGCCGCCGTGACGGGCAGGTACCGCTGCTGCGGCTGCCGCTGCCCGCCGAGGGCACGGCCCCCGAGGGCTACGACACCGTGGTCGTCCTGCCGCTACGGGACGGCGCCGCGGTCGACCTGGTGGAGCGGCTGCTCGCCGGGATTGACGACGCGTTGCTGCTCACGCTGGCCGGGCTCAGTGAGATCGTCGTCGAAACCCCGGGCGGCGTACGGGAGTTGAGGCGCTCCGTAAACGGGGCGTACGTACACATCGAGGACAGCGCGCAGGGCGAACGGCGCTGGCGCGTCGTCAGCCACGGCGGCGGCGTCGAGCCCGCGCTGCTCGCGGACCGCCCGGTCGAGGAGCGGCTGCGGCCGTACTGGACCGTCACCTGGGCCGTGCCCGTGGACGACAAGGGCGCGCCTGCCCGGCCGCGTACCGCCCCCGTGGTGCACGCGCCCACGCCCACCGACGAACCTCTCGGCGTGCCCGCGCTGCTCATCGCGTCCCTCCCGCTGGACCCCACCCGCCGCCACCCGGCGCCCGGGCCCCTCACCGACTTCCTGGTGCGCAAGGCCGCGGACGCATACGCCGAACTCCTCGGCGGCTGGCAGCCGGTGAGCGTCGGCACCATCGACCTGGTGCCGGGCCCGCTCGGCAAGGGCGAGCTGGACGGCAGGCTGCGGGCGGAGATCCTTGAGCTGCTGCCGCGTACGGCGTTCCTGGAGGCGGCCGCCCCGCGGGACGTGTCCGGCGAGGAGACCGGTCTGCCGGACCGCGAGATCTCCGAGGGGCTGCGGCCGATCGAGGCGGAAGTCCTGGAAGGTGCGGGCACGGACACGGTCCAAGTGCTGGCAGAGGTGCTGCCGAGCCTGCTGCCCGCGGGTCTTGAGCGCCGCGTCGAGCTGCGGACGCTCGGTGTCGCGCGGGTGCCGCTGACCGAGGCGATCGACCGGCTCGCGGGCCTTGAGCGCGAGCCCGGCTGGTGGCAGCGGCTGTACGACAGCCTCGCCGGGGTCGACCCCGACCGGCTGTCCGGGCTTCCCGTGCCCCTCGCCGACGGCCGTACGACGATCGGGCCCCGCCAGACGCTGCTGCCGCTGGCCGAGACGCCGCAGCAGCTGGCCCGGCTCGGCCTGAAGGTCGTACACCCCGACGCCGCGCACCCGCTCCTGGAGAAGCTGGGCGCGCTGCCCGCGACACCGCGCGCCGTACTGACGACACCGCAGGTCCGCGCGGCGGTCGCGGGCTCGCTGGACGCGGGCGAGGTGTGGTTCGACGGCGACGGAGACGGCGCCCCGCTGGACGCGGACGAGCTCGCGGAGACGGTGCTCGCGCTCGTACGGGACGCGGGCCTCGAACCCGGGGACGAGCCGTGGCTGGGGGCGCTGGCCCTGCCCGACGAGGACGGCGAGCTGTCACCCGCCGGTGAACTGGTGCTGCCCGGCAGCCCGTTCGCATCGATCATGCGGGAGGACGAACTCGCGCTCTGCGACGCCGAGCTGTCCGAACGCTGGGGCGAGCAGCCGCTCGCCGCGTGCGGCGTCCTGGCGAACTTCGCCCTCGTACGGGCCACCGACGTCGTCCTGGACCCCGATGAACTGGAGCCCCGCGAGGGGGACTTCGCCGAGCCGGACGACGCAGGGCTGCTCGACGCGGTCGACGTGTGGTGCGAGGACGTCCTCGACCGGCTGCCGGACACGCCCGTGCCGCCGGTCGCCACCGAGGTCATCGCCGTCCGTGACCTGGACCTGGTCGACGACGACTGCTGGCCGCAGGCACTGGCACTGCTGGCGCAGCCGCCGCTGCGGGACGCGCTCACCCAGTCCGTACGGATTCTGCTGCCGGACGGCACGACGGAGACGGTCCGCCCGTACACGGCATGGTGGCTGCGGGACCATCCGGTCCTGGACGGCCGCCGCCCGGCGGGCCTGCGGGCGGCGGGCGCCGACCCCCTGCTGCGGGGCCTGTACGAGTCCGTCGACACCACCGGCTTCGAGGACGCCCAGGTCCTCCAGGCCCTCGGTGTCCGCACGTCGGTCGCCGCACTCCTCGACGAGCCGGGCGGCGCGGCCGAACTCCTCGGCCGCCTGGCCGACCCCTCCCGTCCGGTGGGGGCGGCCCAACTCCACGCCCTGTACACGGCACTGGCGGACCTCGACCCGGAGCAGGTCACCCTTCCCGACGAGCTGCGCGCGGTCGTCGACGGCGAGGTCCGCGTGGTCGACGCGGCTGACGCGGTGGTCGCCGACGCGCCGGACCTGCTCCCCCTGACCGGGGGCCTCCCGCTGCTCCCGGTGACGCCGTCGCGCGCCGCGGAACTGGCGGAACTGTTCCAGGTCCGCAGGCTGAGCGAGACGGTCCCGGCGGAGGTGACGACGCAGGGCGAGGAACACGAGGTCCCCGAGTCGGTCCACGTCCTGCTCGGCGCGTCGACCCCGGCGACGTACATCGAGCACGACGAGCTGATCGCGGGCGCCACCGAACTGGAGTGGCGCCGCACCCCGGACGGCGTGATCCACGCTTCCACCCTGGAGGGCGTGGCGGCGGGCCTGGCCTGGTCAACGGGCCAATGGCCCCGCCGCTTCGAGGTGGCGGCCCTGCTGGAGGACGCGTCCCGCACGGAGGAACTGGCCCGGGACCGCTGGTTCGACTGACGGGCCTTACACTCACGGCACCATTCAAGGTCCCGCCGCTGGGGAGAGCGGCGGGATCGTCGTTCCCGAGGGGGGAACCCACCCATGCGTACTCGTTTCGTCGTGGCCGCCGTCTCCGGCGCCCTGACGGCAGCCGTGCTCGTCGCGCCGACGGCCCAGGCCGTTCCGGGAAACCTGACGGTCACCAAAGTCGTCGTCAACGGCGGCAAGAACATCGTTCTGGGCACAGGCACGAAGACCGTGTCCGTTTCCGTGACCGTGCGGGAGGACTCCGGCATCCGTGACTCGTACCTGGAGCTGTGGCACAGCACCGGTGGCCAGCTGGACGTCTCGTACCACAAGACGGGGACATGCACGGCTTCGGGCGGCCTGACGACCTGCTCGGCGTCGTTCCTCCTCGATCCCGCATCGGACGTCATCAGCAACAAGGTGGCGGGCGGGAACTGGAAGCTCTACGCACAGGTGGCGGCGAAGGACGGCGACTACTTCAGCAACGACTACCCGACCGTGCGAGTGCAGCGGGCGGCATCGCTGACCGTGGACGCCGGGCCGGAGCCGGTGACGAAGGGCAAGCCGGTCACGGTCACCGGCAGGATGCTGTTGGCCGACTGGAATCTGAACAGGTACCGGGGCTACTCGGGCCAGTCCGTGAAGCTGCAGTTCCGCAAGAGCGGCACCTCTGTCTACTCGACGGTGAAGACGGTGACGACGAACTCCACGGGTGATCTGCGGACCTCGGTCACGGCGTCGGCCGACGGCTACTGGCGCTGGACCTTCGCCGGTTGGTCCACGGTCCCGGCTGTCACCACCGCCGGTGATTTCGTGGACGTCCGCTAGTGTCCTAGTGTCCTGGCTGTGGGAAGCGGCGAGGGCTGCGGACCGGGCATCGTCTCCGGCTCGATGTCCGCCTCGGGCTGTGGCTCGGCGTCGGTCTCCCGGGGCGGACGCCCGGACCTGCGCGGACGTGGTGGCGAAGGCGGCACCGGAGGCTCGGGTTCCGAGCCGCGTGGAACGTCGTAGAAGAACGTCCGGGTACGGAGCACGCCGCCCGGACCGCGAACGCGCCGTCGCTCCAGATAGCCGTCCGCCTCCAGTTCCCGCAGAGCCCGGGAGATGAGGATCTCGCCCTCGGTGAAGTGCTCGCACAGCGTGTCGATATGTACGGGAGCACCGTCCGGCAGCGAGAGGATGTAGGCCGCGACGCCGACCGTGACCGCGCTTCCGCGGCGCTGCGCAAGGGCGTTGGCGATCACGGTGAAGTCGGCGGTGAGCCGGGTGCGGACGTGGATCACGCCGGAGGTCGGTGCTCCGGCGGGGGCGTGCTGGGGCGCGTTAAACTGAGGTTCAGCCATCGGGAAGGTGCTTCTTCCTGATCGGTGAGGCCCTCGATCGGGATGCCAGTCCCGGCCGGGGGCCGTCATATGTCTGCGGTTGTTGCGGCGAACGTAACCGCCAACTTCCCGCCCCCGCAAGCCAGTCACTCGTCCGGGTGACGAGGGGGAGGGGAGGGAGGGCAGGTGGTTCTTTACCTCAGGTTCTTTGGGGGAGTTCGTGGCCCGCCGGACCCTGGCGCGCGAGGCTCCGGCAGCTACGGGAGGCCGCTGCACGAGCCGGTTCCCGGCCGGCTCAGTCCCGGTGACCGGCCTTCAACTCGCCTATGAACGAAGCCCAGCAGGCTGCCGAGAGGACCAGCGCCGGACCGTGCGGGGCCTTGCTGTCACGGACGGGCACGACGCCGGGGAATCCGTCCGCCACCTCGACGCAGTCGCCCCCCTCCTGATTGCTGTAGCTGCTGCTGCGCCACGCGGCGCCGTTCAGATCTGGACGGGACATTCGCTGCACGGTCGTTGCCCTCCATCACGGACCGGATCATGTCGAGCGACATGAGCGGGGGCAGCGCAGCCGCCCGCAACCGATCGTAGGTCAGGGCGAGGTCATTGACCTCGGGCGGATCCTCGACAAGCTGGCCGTAATGCGCGCCCTCCGTGTAGGCCACACTGGTGCCGTCGGGCAGGGACAGCACGGTCAGAGAGCCGCCGAGCGCGTCATGCGCGCCTTGGTCGAACGGCAGCACCTGCACGGTGATGTGACGCTCCTCGGCCGCGTCCAGCAGCCGCGCCAACTGCCTGCGCATCACGTCCGGTCCGCCGACCGGACGACGGATCACCGCCTCGTCGAGCAC
The DNA here is from genome assembly GCF_006715635.1 of Streptomyces sp. SLBN-118. Lineage (NCBI taxonomy): Bacteria > Bacillati > Actinomycetota > Actinomycetes > Kitasatosporales > Streptomycetaceae > Streptomyces > Streptomyces sp. SLBN-118. Next base: position 3,522,834 of record NZ_VFNP01000002.1, on the reverse strand, counting down.
CACCCAGAGTTCCGGGCGATCGGGAGCGTGCAGCCGTTCCTGCCGGGCGAGCCGCGCGGTCACTCGTTCCTCCAACTGCTGCTCGCCGGTGAGCGAGCGGCCGACGCTGAGCAGGGCGCGTGCGTATGCCTCGGTCTGCAGGAGTCCCGGCACTACGTGCGCCGCGTACTGCCCGATGGACACCGCTCGCGCCGAGTGCGCCATGAACGCCCGTGACCAGTCGGGGAATGCCTCCCGGTAGACGTAGGGCCACAGGTCGACCAGCAGGTTGTCCGCCCCGAGGGCCACGTCGAGCGCGCGAGCCAGCTCCAGCGTCGGTTTGGCCCCCGACGAGCGTTCGATCTGCGTGATCCGGGTGCTCACCACATGCGTTCTGGCGCCCAGTTCAGCCTGGGTCAGCCCGGCGGCCGTACGGAGTCTGCGGACACGTGAGCCGAAGAGCGCGGCCATCGACTCCTCGGGCTGAATTCCTTTGGCCATGGGCTCACTTCCGTTCCTTACCGCTTGCGATGTAAGGCGTCGTCACCTTCCGAGCGTAGGCGCGCCGGACGATTCTTGAGCACGGAACGTTACGACCCGTACACGCTTTGGGCAGTGTGGGTCGTGTCAGGGATCGACTACTGGGATGGACGGCACGTGCTGAAGACCATGGCCATGTCGGGCGACGGCCCGGAGCGCGAGACGGAGTCGGCCGTAGGGACGCTTGGAGAGGAGGCACGCGACTCCGGCGCCGAAGACCGCACGTTCGCCGCGCAGTTCACCTCGTCAGCCCGGGGGGCCCAACTCGCCCGACGGCTGGCGGTGCGGCGCCTGGAGGAGTGGGGGCATCCGCCCACGTCGGACCTCTCGTGCACCGTGGCCCTGCTGACCGCTGAGCTTGCCGCCAACGCGGTACGCCACGGCCGCGTCCCCGGGCGCGACTTCCACTTCCGTCTGACCTTCGAGGAGCGGCCGTGCCTGATCCGTATCGAGGTCTCGGACGCTTCCCCGGACCGGCCCCCGACCAGTCCGCCCGAGCCTTCTCCCGACGACGAGTCGGGCCGCGGCCTGCTCCTCGTGGACGTGTTGGCCAGTCGCTGGGGTGCGACACCCCGTGTGCCCATCGGCAAGACCGTATGGGCGGAGGTGGCGATGGCCTCGAGCCCTGAGGGCTGATCCCCGGTGGGTTACCCGGTTACTGCACCAGCTTCGTCTCCTTGTGCAAGCTCGCCTTGTCGACGCCCGAATGCAGGGTGACGCTCCCGTCCCGCCAGCGGACCAGGACGTCGTTGCGCGTGGCGTCGGGGCCGAAGGCTCCCGCGGTCACGACGTCTGCGCGGGACCAGGGGGACTTCGACGGACGGATCTTGATCTCGCCGTGCAGGCCGGCGAAGTCCACACCCGGGTGGATGGTGGTTTCGCCATCCGCCCAGAGGACCAGCAGGTCGTCGGAGTTCCTGCCGGTGAACTGACCGGAGCTGATCTGTGCGGCGTACTGCCAGGTCTTGTTCGGCCTCGCAAGGAAGTTGCCCTTGCTCACCGCTTTGGTGTCGACGTCCGCGTACATGCCGACGGAGCCGTTCGCCCAGACGACGACCAGGTCGTCCCGCAGCGCACCGGGGGTGTGCCGGCCGACGGCGATGAGCCGGGCGTTCTGCCAGTTCTTGTGCTTGGCCAGCATCTTCTCGTCGTGGAAGCCCGTCTTGTCGACGTGCCGGTACTCGCCCAGCTCACCGTCGCTCCAGCGCACGACGAGCGCGTCGGTGCCGGTGCCCGTGAACCTTCCGCTGGCGATGGCGCGCGCGTTCTTCCAGACGCTTCCGGGGGTGGCGAGCCGGAAGGAGGCCGAGAACGGACGCTGCGGATCCCCTGTGCCGCTGCCCTGGTAGAGATCCACCGAGCCGTCGGCCCAGACCGCGAGCAGGTCGCCGCTCCCGTCATCCGTGAAGTCCCCGGTAGCCAGTAGCCTGGCGTTTTGCCACTGCTCCCAGCCGCCCATCGCGAAGGGCGGCGTCGGCTGGAGGTAGGGGCCGAAGTCGTTGTGACGGCCGTTGTCGGCATCGTCGTACAGCTGGAAGAAGCGGTCGGTGTACACGGGGCTGTAGGAGATGCGGTTGTACGCGGGGTGGGTGGTGGGCACGCCCGGTCCGCCGCCGTTCCAGCCGCCCACGTTGCCGATGATCTCGCCGGTGCCCCTGGCACGGTCGATCGTGGAGAAGAACGGTCCGCCGGACACGCCGTCCCACATGCCGGCGCAGTCGATCCGCATCTGGTTGTAGCCCGGCAGGGCCTGGGTCCGGCTGGTGCACTGGACGGGCCGGTCCTGCGGGTTACGCCCGACATTGGGGTACCCGACGGTGGTGACGGCGTTCTCCGGTGTGGCGGGGCGAGCGAGGGTGCTGCCGCCGACGGCGTCCTGGAGGTTCGTGGTGCCGTTGGGCTTGACCTGGGCGAAGGCGTAGTCGAGGTCGGACTCCGGGCCCCTGCTGTTCTTCACGTACCGCTTGTCGGCGAACCATTCGTCAACGGGCCAGATGCCGTAGGGCTGCTGCTTGAGCGTCCTGGACGAGTCGTACTTCGGGACGAAGACCGCTTGGGTATTGAGGCAGTGGCCTGCCGTCAGGATCAGATTGCGTCCCTTGCTCTGCACCGTGCCGGCCGAGCAGTAGTGCGCCCGCATGTCGGACCCGACGGTGAAGAGGATGCCGACGGAGGGGATGCCCGTGAACTGCTGCCCCACGTCCGCTCTGGCGCGCGGCGACGCACTGCGCCCCGGCAGGCCGGCGCCGGGCCGGCCGGAAGGATCGGTGGCGGACGCGATGCGCTCCGGCGTCCAGAACCGCAACGCCTCGGCCACCGACCAGGCGCCGCCGCTCGGCTGCACCGGCGCTGGGCTCGTGGGTACGGGCGATGGCCGGTCTGCCGCCAGCGAGACGCTGCTCGTGGCAACGGTGGCCAGAGCGCAGCACGCCAGGGAGACGGTGAGGCGGGCCACGAGAACTTTACGCAACAGGGAACTCCGTCGGGGAGGGGGTGCCGTACGGCGGTGCGGCGGGGTGGACAACGGGTGGTGTGGTGGCGGCCCGTTCCGTCTGTCGGTCACGGGCCGCCACCACTGGACGCGGGTGGCTCAGTCGGCGATCTGGACTTCGCTGTGCAGTCCGGCGCCGTCCACACCGGGGTGCAGGGTCAACTTCCCGTCGTTCCAGCGGACAAGGACATCGTTGGGAACCTTGTTGGCGGTGAAGGCACCAACGGTCAGTACCGTGGCATTGATCCAAGGGGACTTGACGGGGCGGATCTTGGTCTCGCCGTGGAAGCCCTTGGTGTCGACGCCGGGGTAGATGGTCGTCTCGCCGTCCTTCCAGCGGACCAGCAGATCACTGGTCTTGGCGCCGGTGAACTCGCCCGCACTGATCTGGTCGGCGTATGTCCACGTCTTGTCCGCCTTGGCCAGCTGGACCTCCTTGCGGACACCGTTGGTGTTCAGATCCGCATAGAGCGAGACCGTGCCGTTGGCCCACACCACGAGCAGGTCGTCACGGAGGCTGCCGCCGTTGAAGCGGCCCGCGGTCACGAGCTCGGCGTTCTGCCACGCCGCCGTCTTGGCCAGCGTCTTCTCGTTGTGGAAGCCCTGCTGGTCCACGTGCGCGTACTGGGTCACCTCACCATCGACCCAGCGCACCACCAGACCGTCACTGCCACCGGCGGTGAAACTGCCGCCGGTGATCGCCTTGGCGTGCTTCCACACACTGCCGGCCTTCGCCAACTCGTACTGCGCCGAGAACGGAACCTTCGCGTCATTGGCCTCGGCGCCCTGGTACAGGGTCACCGAACCATCCACCCAGCGCACGAGCAGGTCCATGTGGCGCTTGCCGTTCGCGGAGCCGCCCGTGAAGTATCCGGTGGCCAGGAGGTCGGCCTTCTTCCAGTCGGCGTGGGACAGCAGAGTGCGCAGGGCGGTCTGCCTGATCCAGTCGGTGATGTCGTCGACGCGGGTGCTCACGGCGCCTTTGCGGGTCTCTGCCCCGGACCCGAGGCACCCTCCCTGCCAAGAGGTGCTGTTGACCGCGGCCAGTTCTGCCTTGCCGTCCGCCTCACGCAGCGCCGGGCCGCCGGTGTCTCCCTTGCAGACGGCCGCGCCGGCGGACGTGGGCTCGAGGGCGACAGTTGTCCCCCCGGCCGCCTGGACGGTGAAGGCCCCGGCGTGGACCCGGTTGGGCACCCACTCGTCCTTGGTACGGCCGTAGCCGACCGCCTTCAGTTCCTCACCTTCGCGCGGGGCGGCCGAACCGATCTGGACCGGCTTGACACCGGTGACCGGTGTCGCGAGGCGCGCCATGACGAGGTCCCGGTCATCACGCGGGACGAGTTCCACGACGTCGACGACGCTTCCACCCGGGGCCGTGAGGTCGGCACGGCCGATGGTGGCGGTGGTCTTCAACTTGGGGGCGCCGGCCGCCACCTTCGTTTCCTGGGCCGGGTTGTCGGCGAAGCAACTGGCGGCGGTGATCAGCCACTGCTGGTCGATCAGAGTGGCGGCGCAGCTGCGCTGTCCGTTGCCAATGTCGAGTTTCGCGGTGAAGGCGTACTGGCCGTCCGGGGGGCTGTCTCCGACGACGGCGTTAGCGGGAGTAGCTACGAGTGTCCCGACTGTGACCGCTGCTGCCAGAAATGCTGATACCGAGGTGACGCGTTGCCGAATGCCAGACATGTGCTTTCCTTGCAGATCGATCGTTGGACGAACGGGAATCGGTGCTGCGCAGAAATTTGCGCGCCAGGAGTGCCGGTCAACCGGTTACCTTGAGTTCGACCAGTACGGCCGGGGTGGGATTCTTGATGTCCCCTTCACCGACGGGCTTGTAGTCGTCCTTCGGGACGTCGACGGCAGTGGTCTTTCCGTTGACCGTGAGGCTGGCGCGCACAGCGCGTTCCTCGGTCTGGACGGCGTGGACGTCCTTGACTTCCAGGGTGAGGTTGCCGGTCTTCCCGATGACGCGGAAGCAGTATCTTCCCTCGTTGTTCTGCCGGGTCCAGATCTGAATCTGACTCGTGGCGCCGCAGTCCGCGAGCAGGATATGGCCGTCGCCCTTGCGAAGGGCAATGCCCTTTTCCGCAAGGATTTTATCTGCCCCCGGGTACCCGAAGTCCTCGATGGCGTACGGCGGACTGACGTCGTCTGCACCCGCTCTGGCTGCGGCCACCCTGGTCTGAGGGGCGGCGGACGCGACAGCGAGAGTGGCGACCCCCGCAAGGGCAGTGACAGCGCCGACGGCGCCAGCGAGCAGTACTGCGCGCGCGCGAAATATCACCTGAGGTTTCCTTCCAGAGGTGCGCGGCGTATGGAGTCGCCGCGAGGGAAGGCCCGTTCCCCCGAGCCTCCACGAAAAATACCACTTTCCTATTCCGATCCCTCACTTCCTTTCAGCTATAACGAATCAGTAACAACCGAGCATTGAAGGCAACGCTTCCCGCGACATTACTGTCCGGTACCGAATTGATCGTTCCGCTTCATGGGCGACTCGCGGAGCGTTTGTGGGCAGCTATTCTCGGCGGGACCAAATTTCAGCAACCTGCCCCGACCGTGCGGGTTGCTTCGCAGGGGAGAAATGTTGAGTAAGCCAGGGGGAAGGTGGGCGCGTGCGGCATCGATACTGTGTGCCAGCGGCGCCCTGGTGCTCTCACTTACCGCAACGCTGCTGGGGTCATCCCCGGCCGTGGCGGCTGAGGGCGAAGAACAGACGGCGTTCAGTCCGATTCCGCACACCGACCGCGGCCGGGTGGTGGAACTGTGGCGGGCTGGGGGGCCGGGAGTGAAGGCCGCGGCGGAGGCCGCGCTGACGGGCACCGACAACGACGTGCGCCAGTTCCTGACCAAGGATCAGGCCATCGTCCAACTGCACGACGAGCAGGTCGCGCTCTCGCAGATGATCTCCATCAGCGGCCCCGGTGTACGCGAGGCCGCGTTGACCGCACTGCGCGGTGGCCCCAAGGAACTTGAGGCGTTCCTCGAGGACGGCTGGGAGGCTCCGCTGGAGCAGGACCAGCGGGTGCAGGTCTCGCAGATCGTCAGCATGGGTGGCCGCGGCGTCGAGGAGGCGGCCAAGGAAGCGCTCAAGGGCGGCCCGGAGAAGGTGCGCGAGTTCCTCTCCAAGGGGCAGTTCCCGGCACGTGAGGCCGATGACCGGGTGGCCTTGTCACAGCTCGTGAGCACGGGCGGCCCGGCGGTCAAGGCGGCGGCCAAGGTCGCCATCGCGGGTTCGATCGAGGACGTGCGCGAGTTCCTGGCCGTTGGCCAGCACGTGGCCCGGGCCCGGGACCGCGAGCGCGCTGGCGTCGCCCAGCTGGTGGCTCAGGCACAGGCGGCGGGCAAGGCGGCTGAGGCCCAGACACGTGTGGCCAAGGAAGCGTCCGAGCGTGCTGTGGAGGCGTCGAAGCTCGCCAAGCAGCTAGCGCTCGAAGCGGCCGATGAGACCAGGAAGGCCGGAAAGAACTCGCAGAAGGCCGCGAGCGCCGCCCGCCGGGCGGCCAACGCCGCAAAGGGAGCCGCGGCCGCGGCGCAGCAAGCCATCAGCGCCGCTCAGGCAGCGAACGCCTCCGCGCGGGTCGCCGCAGCCGCGGCTTCGGAGGCGGCCAGCGCGGCAGCGGGTGCGGCCGAGGCCGCCTCCCGCGCGCAGAGCGCCGCCGCAGCAGCGGCGACCAACGCAGGCGAGGCGGCGAACGCACGGAAGGCCGCCGAGGGCGCCCGGGCCGCGGCCGCGGGCGCCAAGAAGGCAGCCCAGGCGGCCGAACAGGCGGGCAACGCGGCCACTCAGGCCGGCATCGCGGCGAAGGCTGCCTCGGACGCCGGTGAGAACGCCGACTCCGCGGCTGCGTCCGCCGGTGAGGCGAGCAGCCTCGCCGATGCCGCCGGCGCGCACTCCGCGGAGGCGGACGCCGCGGCGGCGTCGGCACGCCGTCACGCGCAGGAGGCCAAGCGGGCGGCGAGGAACGCCACGAGCCTGGCGCAGGAAGCGGCCAGTGCCTCCTACGCGTCGCGCGACGCGGCCAACAGCGCCGCAGCCCACGCGGAGAAGGCTGCAGATGCCGCCGAGGAAGCCGCCAAACAGGCGGGGAAGTCCGCAGCCGCGGCCAAGGAAGCCACTGCTCACGCCGGAGAGGCGAAGAAGGCCGCCGACGCCGCGGGCAAGGCTGTGGAGAAGGCCGGTGAGATCTTCATGCTCACGCGCAAGACAGAGGCCGAGGACCTCCTCATCCGCACCAACTCGGCCATCGAGATGGCCAAGGGCCTCAAGGCCGCGAACGACAAGCGCCTCTCCGAGCAGAACGAGCGGGTCAAGACGTTCAAGGACCTCGGAGTCGAAGCGAACAAGCTCGCGGCCGAGGCCAACGCCCCCGGCGCAGACATCAAGGACGTCGCACGCAAGGGTCGGCAGGTCGCGGTCATCACGATGAAGACCGGCGGCCCTTGGAGCAGTACCGCTGCCCAGGTCGCCCTTGCAGGCAACGACGAAGCCATCACCGAGTACATCCGCACCGGCTGGAAGGAAGCATCCGAGGACGACGACCGCGCACGCGTCGAGATCCTGGCGGAGGACCCCGCGTCCGGGACCCTGCGTGCGGCGGCAAAGAAGGCGCTGGAGGGCGACGCGCAGCAGATCGGCGCTTTCCTTGAGACCGGCGCCGACCAGGCCGCGGCCAACGACTATCGGGTCCGCATCTCGCAGATCGTCAGCACCAGCCAGCGCGGGGTGAAGGAGGCGGCGGTCGCCGCTCTCAAGGAGAGCGCCCCCGCCAAGCTCCGTGAATTCCTGGCCAGAGGGCAGCACACCGCCCGCACCAACGACGAGCGGGTCCAGGCCTCCCAGCTGATCAGCGCCGGCGGTCCCGAGCTCAAGGCCGCCGCCCGGATCGCCATCGAAGGCACGCCCGAGACGCTGCACAAGTTCATCACCGTCGGCCAGTACCGGTCCAAGCGCAAGGACGCCCTCGCGGCCACCCACATCGCTGGCGTCAAGCACCTCCTCGCGATGGGCGCCGGCATCGTGGCCAAGGCGCAGGCGAATGCTGCCACCGCCAACAAAGTCGCTGCCGACGCACGCAAGGCAGCCAACGAGGCCAAGGAGTGGGCCAAGAAGGCCGACGCGTCTGCCGACCAGGCCAAGAAGTGCGCCCAGGATGCCGACAATTCCGCCGACGCGGCGGCGGCGTCCGCGGCCGAGGCCAAGGAATCCGCCACAAGCGCTCGCGCGGCCGAGGCAGACGCCTTGAACGCGGCGAACGACGCCGATGAGTCCGCGGCTAGCGCTCGGAACTCGGCCGACTGGGCGAGTGCCTCCGCCGACGAAGCGTGGACGGCGGCAAACGAGGCGCGTACCTCGGCGACCAGCGCCGGGAAGGACGCCGCCGCTGCCGACAAGGCTGCCAAGGACGCAAAAAAGATCGCCGTCGCCAAGCAGAAGCAGGAGGACGACGCCCGGCGAAAGAGGATGGAGGAGTACCGGAAGCAAGCGGAGGAACTGAGGAAGAAGGACAGCGGCAGCGACAAGGAGGAGAGCGGCGACGGGGATTCCATCCCCGACTGGATTGACGGCGGCTACGACTTCAGCGACCTCACCGACAAGCTCCATGGCATCTACATGGGTACAGGTGAAGTCTTCTACGGGCTGGTCGGCAATGTCCCGTACGCAGCCGAGTACTTCGGGTGGCTCGTCGACAGCGACTGCTGGGACGGCGGCCCCGGTGCACCGGGGTGCGACTACGGAAGCCAGTACGACGAGTGGATCGCCAGCCACGGATACAACATCGACAAAGACACGTACACCGTGCCGAGCTTCATTGTCGCTCTGGTCTCCCACCGGTCCGGTTCCATCAAGCCGACGAAACCCGGCAAGCCACCGAAGCCGAAGCGTAATGCCGGCATCCCGTGCAACTGCTTCCTGGCCGGCACGGAAGTCCTTCTGGCAGCAGGTGGGACGAAGAACATCGAGGATGTGCAACTAGGCGACCTGGTCCTCGCCACCGACCCCGAGACCGGCGAGTCCGGTCCGAGGAAGGTGACGCGGCTCATCACCACAGAGCACGACAAGCGGTTGAACGAGCTCTCCATCGCCACTGCACACGGCACCGAACAGCTCACGGCCACCCTCGAGCACCCGTTCTGGTCTCCGTCCGAAGGCCGCTGGGTGGCGGCCGGGAACCTCGAACAAGGCATGACGCTGCTCACCAATCAGGGCGACCGGGTCGTGTTGAAGGCGAACCGATCCTTCGGCATGAGCGCGCGCACGTACAACCTCACCGTGGACGATCTGCACACTTACTATGTGCTGGCCGGGTCGACGCCGATCCTGGTGCACAACGCCGGTGGGGGCGACCCCGACAAGGGCAACGTGACGGTCGGGCGTTGGATGTCCAAGGTGGAGTACGAGAAGATGCGTTCGACGGGGCGGGTGCAGCCCGGGGCCGGTGACAGGTCGTACGTGGTGTATCCGGCGAGTCCGGACGCGTACCGGTCGAGTGCTCCGGGGTCGGTTTACGTCGAATTCGACGTTCCGCATTCCTCGCTGACTCCGGGTGGAAGACCTGGTGACTACAAGATGTCCGGACCTGACTCGTTCGAGGCCCGGCTCGCGAAGAAGAAGGGCCTGCCGATTCCGGAGCTTCCCGCGGCGGGCAATATCCGGCTGGCTGCATGCTGATGGGAGCGAACGTGCTGGAAGCCCTGAGGGAGTGGTCGGCCGCGAGCGAAGCGCGTCTTCGTGAGAGCGGAATCGCGTGCGAGCTCGTTGAGTCTCCGGCGGAATTCGACCCGAGCTCGGTTCAGTTGATTCTGGAGACCGAGGAAATGCTCGGCGAGATCATTGTGTGGAGCAATGGCAAGGCCGAGATTCAAGTCGCGGAGGTTGCGACCGGCCGGGTCGAGAGAGAGCACAGGGAGATCGTCTCGTGGACCTCTCTGGACGAGGCCCTCGAGAACTTGATCGCTCGGATGACAGCCTGATCAAATCCGGCTGAGAAAGAGTGAGGTGGTGGCGGTCCCGCCGGAATACTCCGACGGGACCGCCGTGCATTGCGTGCCAGCGTTCCGGGCGCGTCCGCGGGCATGCGTGTCGGGCCTGGCTCGACCTCGGCGAGGGTCTTCTTCGAGGAGAGTGATCAGGCGGCGCCGGTAGGTGCCGTCGTTCGCCCAACCGTCGTCGCTTTCATTGTCGTGGCGCGGTGGGCGCGCTCGATGGCCTGGCCCCAGTAGGTCCCGGCGACCATCAGCACAGCGCCAAGGGCGGCGAGGGCGGTGAGCCGTTCGCCGCCGAGGCCGATGCCGATCACGACGGCCCAGACGGGTTCGGTGCCGAGGAGAAGGCTGGCCCGGCTGGCAGAGGTGCGTTGTACTGCCCAGGTCTGGGCGAGAAATGCGAACACGCTGCAGAACAGGGCGAGGTAGACGAGCTGGGCCCACGTCATGGCATCGGCGTGTACGAGGACCGGGAGTTGGCCGGCGGCCGGCACCAGGAACAGTGCCGAACCGACGACGGTCTGCACGGTTGTCAGGTGGAGCGGACGCACGTCCCGGCCTGCGGTGAGCCGTCCCACGAGCACGACGTGCACGGCCCGCACCGCGGCTGCGGCGAGCATCAGCAGCTCGCCGGCTCCCGGAGTGTGGAGGCCGCTGCCGGACATGAGCAGTCCGACAGCCAGTACGCACAAGCCCGCGGCGGCGAAGAACCGTGGCGGCAGCCCGCCCCGGCGGCCCGTACGGTCCAGCACCGGGGTGAGCACGATGGTCAGGCTGATGATCAGGCCGGCGTTGGCCGCGCTCGTGTGCGCAACGCCGTAAGTCTCCAGCACCAGGACGGCCGCCTGCGTGACCCCGAGCAGCGACCCGGACCTGATCTCGTCGGGGGTGCAGCGGCGGGACCCCCGACCGGCGGCGACGAAGGCGACGCAGGCAAGGGCGGAGATCACGTACCGCACGAACAGAATCGCCAGCACCGGCACGGCCACGGTGGCTGTCTTCGCAGACAGGTAGCTGGAACCCCAGACGATGGCGACGAGCAGCAGGACCAGGTCGGTGCGGCGGGAATCGGGCATGGCGTCTACGCTGCGCCCTCCGGACACTGAAGCCAAGTACGAGTTTCTCAAGTGAATCTTTAGAATCCCTACACTGTCGGCATGGATGAGCGACAGTTGCGGGTCCTGCGTGAACTCGGCGAGCTGGGAAGTGTCACCGCGGTCGCCGAGGCGCTGTTGGTGACGCCTTCGGCGATCTCCCAGCAGCTGCGGCTGCTGCAGCGTTCCATGCCCGTCCCTTTGACCGAACGCGACGGACGGCGACTGGTACTCACTCCTGCCGGGCAAGCCCTGGCCGGCGCGGCGATCGACGTGGAGACCGCCTTTGCCCGGGCACGACACGCTGTTGATGCGTTCGTCGACGAACCGGAGGGCACTGTCTCGGTGGCGGCATTCCACAGCGCGGCCGCGGCGTTCCTGCCGCTCCTGCTACGCGGCCTCGCCGGGCCGGGGCACCCGCAGCTCACTCTCGCCGACGAGGACGTCGCACAGGAAGACTTCCCACGGCTGGCCCGGGAGTACGACGTGGTCCTGGCTCACCGCCTCGACCACGCTCCGCCCTGGCCCGACACGGTGGCCGTCACCCCGTTGTTGCACGAACCGCTCGACGTCGCCATGCCAGAAGACCACCCGCTGGCCTCCAAGCGGCGCCTCACCCCTCACGACGTCGCCGACCAGCCCTGGATCACCGTCCATGACGGCTTCCCGCTGATGGCCACCATCGAGGCCGTTGCCGCTGCCGCGAACCGCCGGCTCGACATCCGTCACCGCATCAACGAATTCACCGTGGTCGCCGAAGTGGTCGCCGCCGGCGGGGGACTCGCCCTGCTGCCACGCTGGACCGCGCGTCCCCACCCCGCGGTGGTCCTGCGGCCACTCGGTGGCGTACATGCCCGACGTCATGTCGACGCGCTCCATCGCCCGGAGCGCACCGCACGACGAGCTGTCCGGACTGTCCTCGCCCAGCTGAAGCGCGATGCCGCCACGATTCGGAGTGGAAGGAGCGACGTCCCCGGGCCGGGGCGCGGACGTGAACGCTGAGACCGGCTGCCGACACCTGAATCCGAACCGGCCGTTGCACCAGGCAACCCGGACAGCTTGATCGCCCTCTTAATGCTCATGGGCGCACAGACTTTCCGTCGGCCTCGGTCGGCAGACCGTCCCTGACGGCCGCCCGTTGATACGAAACAGACGCGGGGAGCGGGCAGCAAGGATGCAGGAAGCGCAGGAACGGCAGGAACGTAACGCGACCTCGGCCAACAGGCGGCTGCTCAGTGTGGACTCGGCCCGCGCCATCGCCGTGTTCGCCATGTTCGCCGCGCACATCGGACCCCTGGTGAAGCCCGAGGGCGCAGGCTATGTGCTGGTCGCCTTCGACGGGCGCGCGCCCGCCATCTTCACCCTGATCGCGGGACTTTCGCTGACCCTGTCGCGGGGCGGGACCAAGCCCCGCCCACCGCTGACCGGCACGCTGCGCGCCACGCTCGTACGCTGTGCCGTACTCGCGGTGCTCGGCATGGCGTTGACGGAGCTGAGGTCGGGAATCGCGGTGATCCTGACGTTCTTCGCCGTGTACTTCCTGACAGCGGAACCGCTGGCCCGCCTGCGCACCCGCGCACTGATCGCGGTCGCGGCGGTCTCCGTGGTGCTGGGTCCGGTCCTCTCGTACTGGCTGGGGCCGTACTTGGGACACCGCGCCATCGGACGCGGCCGCTACCCCGGATTCGACGCGGTCACCAGCTGGTCCGGATTCATCGAGGCGCTCGACACACTGCTGGTGTCCGGCGCCTACCCCTGGCTCACCTACTTTCCCTACGTCATCGTCGGCATGGCGCTGGGCCGGGTGGCGAACCTGACCCGGCGCGGAACAGCCCGTCGGGTCATCGGCTGGGGAGCACTGGCCGTCCTGGCCGGGCATGGGCTGTCCGCGCTGGCTCTCGGGCCGGGGGGCGGGCGCGCGGCCCTGCTGGATGCGATAGCCCGCAGCCACGCCTTCGCGGTGAACGCCCCCGATCCGGTGCAAGCCGTGCTTGCCCGACAGGCCGGGGCGATACCCAGCACCTCCTGGGCCTGGCTGCTGGTCGACGATCCCTACAGCCAGACGCCCTTCGAGACCGTCGCCAACATCGGTGTCAGCCTGATCCTGCTCGGCCTCGCGGTGGCCGCCTGCCGCCTTCAATTGCTCGAAGTGCTCCTGCGCCCGCTGGCCGTCGTCGGGACGATGGGCCTGACGGTGTACGCCGTTCACGTCCTCGCGCGGGCCGAGCTGCAACCGCAGCACGGTTGGCAGGCCCTGGGCGTCTTCTGCGGGGTCTCACTGGTGGGGTGTGTCCTGTGGGCGTATGTCTTCCGCGGCACTTCCCTCAGGCGCGGGCCGCTGGAGTGGGTACTTCACACGATCACGCCGACCCCGAAGGCATCACCCACCCCCGAGAGCAGAGAGACCCAGGAGGCAGTGACCCTGCGCGGATGACGTGCCAAGGCTGCACGAGCCCTGCCGACTGTGGGACGCGTCGCCACCGGATTGCCCAACTTGCGTGGGTCCACGCGCGCGCCGGGACCGGTTCGCCGGCTGCCCGCTCCCGGTGAAGCAACCCACCGGGAGCCAGGCAGCGGCTGTGGCACCGAACAGGGCGCGGGCTCTCCCTTGGCCGAGGGAGAGCCCGCAGTTCCAGTCGCTGTGCTGCCGGCTTGGGATTGGGTTACCTGGTGGGCTCCAAGATCCGGTGGGTGGATGCGGGCAGCTGGTGAGCCCTGCGCTTGGGAGCCTTGGTGCGCCTGTAGGTCTCCATCCAGGGATTTTGGGCGGTAGCTGTGCCCTTCTTCACCCAGGTGGGGTGGAGGTCCGACTGGCAGACGAGATAGTCCCCGTACCAGTTCAGGAAGCCGCGCTCCTCAAAGACGTCGAATGTGTACTGCTTGTAGATCATCCCGGCCCGGACCCGGTACTGCGCCTTCTCCGGCAGTTCGATTTCGACCCTGTCGGTGACGGTCCTGGTGTTGGCGACCTCGAATCCCAGACCAGCGGTGATCTGTTGGTAGGTCATGCCGAAGGTGGCGCTGACCTTGTTCGAGATTTCGATCTTGTACTCGAAGATCCTCTTCCCGGGACCGGGAATGCTGTCCTGGGCGCCGGGGTTGTCGGGCCACTCGTAGACGGTCTTGACGAACTTCTTGTTTTTGATCTTCAGTGCGCCGGTCGAGCAGGTCTGGCCCTTGGCCCTGGACTGCTTGTGGAGCTGTTCGGCCGCGGCGTTGGAGACCATGTCGGTCGGCTTGTCGGTCGTGAAGACGTCCGGGGTGCCGGCGGTGATGCCGCCGGCCAGCAAGCCCGTAGCGACAGCGGCTACCGCCATCCGGCGAGTGTTCCGCGTTCGTGTGCTGCGCATGCTGATGCTCCTTGGCAATGGATGAGTGGGATGGAGCCGTGGCTGCTCCTTCAGGCGCCTCGGCTGCAGTCGCGCCTGCCTGCGGTCGTCGACACCGGTGGTGGCAGGGCTGGCCCGGCAGGGGCGTGGTGACGCCTTCGACTGGAGGCGTCACACGGCGGTGCGGGGCGGTGAAAGAAGCCTCGCCGCACGGTTCGGGCCGGGGCAAGGGAATGCTGCGGACGGGACAGTCCGGCAATGTCCGTGCAGGTCAGACGCGGTGTCCGCACGAATTTCGCCCGCCGCCGCCAGGGGCTTTTCCAGCGTCGGACGGACCCGGACTGTCCCGGACGCCCGAAGATCTGGCGGGACACCTTCGAGTCGGAAGAGCCTCCTTGCCGGGCCGCGAACTCCGCGGTCCCTGAAGGAGGTTGTGATGGCACAGCAGACCTTGCCCAGGTCCGCGCAGCAGACGCCGAGTCAGGCGCAGGCGTCGGCCCGGGCGCCCAGGCCGACGCAGGCCCCGGTGTCGCACCGGAAGCCGCGGCCCCGGAGGGCGGGCGGAAGCGACACCGGCGGCGTTCGCAGGCAAATGGCAGTGGTGCCCTTGCTGGTCATGTTTGTGCTCGCGTGGCTGGCAGGGGCGCTCCTGGCCGTGCACGGTCCGTCAGAGTCGGCCCCGGGCGGCGCCCGTCCGCCGCTCACGCTCGCACCGCAGACACCGAGCGGGCCGGGGGCCGCGGAAGCGGAACCGATGCCGCCTGCGAGGAAACCCGCCCAGCCCGAGGAGGTCGGCAAGCCGGCCCGGCCCGTAGCCGGAGGGAAGGTCACGCTGCGGCCCGGTGACAGCCTTTACGCGCTGGCCCGCCGGTACGGTACGGCCGTCAAGGCGCTGCAACGCGTGAACAACCTGGGTACCTCCACCCTGATTTACGCCGGAGACACCCTGCGCCTGCCGCCCGTAGCCGACGACACAGACTCCGAATCCACGGGCGGGCACACCTCGCGGCCCGCGCCGGACACCACCCACACCCCGGGTAAGCCCATCCCCGCGGTGAAGGGGCGCGCCGCGAAGGCGATCTCCTTCGCCAAGGCACAGTTGGGCAAGCCCTACGTCTGGGGTGGCACCGGGTCGCGCGGGTTCGACTGCTCGGGCCTGGTGATGCGGGCCTGGAAGACGGCCGGAGTGACACTGCCGCGCACCACCTGGGGCCAGATCCGGGCAGGCGAGGCCACCACTCGCGCCCGCCTGGTCCCCGGCGATCTGGTCATCTCCCACGGCGGCGGCCACGTCGCCCTCTACCTCGGCGACGGCAAGGTCATCCACGCTCCACGCCCTGGTCGAACGGTCACTGCCGCACCGCTCGCAGACCCGTCCGGCGTCGTCAGCTACCGCCACATCACCAGTGACTGAAGCCGAGGCAACAATGCAGGCGTCTGTCGTCCCTCACCGTGATCGCTCAGTGTTTCCCCCGCCAACTCGCGGTCGCACTAGTCTCTTCGGGACGTGTGAGCGATCAGGGGGAATCATGGGGACGGGGCCCGATCCAAAGGCGGCAGAGACACCGGCGGAATTAGTCGCCACGATGCGGCAGTTACGCAGCTGGGCCGACCTCAGCTACCGGCAGTTGGAACGCAGGGCGAACGACGCGGGTGACGCCCTGCCACGCGCGACGATCTCCGGTGTGCTGGCAAGGGAGGACCT
The DNA here is from genome assembly GCF_006715635.1 of Streptomyces sp. SLBN-118. Taxonomy (NCBI): domain Bacteria; kingdom Bacillati; phylum Actinomycetota; class Actinomycetes; order Kitasatosporales; family Streptomycetaceae; genus Streptomyces; species Streptomyces sp. SLBN-118. The sequence goes on along the minus strand of NZ_VFNP01000002.1, from coordinate 3,506,715 downwards.
TCCCCGGGAAGAACTGCTTGCTGCCTTCGTCCGGGCGTGCGGCGGCGACGGCGCCACGGTGGACACCTGGCTGGACGCCCGCCGCCGACTGGCGATGAGGGCCGAAAGCGCCGCACCGGCAGGGGACGGGGCAGGTGAGGTGGCAGCAGCCTCAGCAGTTTCGGAACCGGGCACGGCCGATGGCACGGTCGCCGACACAGGAGCCCTCGGAAACGTGGCGTCCAAGTCCACGCGCCCTGACACGGGAACCGACCCCGTCACCAACGTCAGCACGAGCACGGAGACAGGCGCCGGCATCGAGGGCTCCCGGGGCTCCGAGGGCGGGGCCGGGGTAGCCACGGAAGCCTCAAAAGCCGTGGAGGCCCGGGAAGTCGCGGAGGTTACTGCAGCCCGCCATGGCGCATCGGCGACGCCGTCAGAGCCCGGTGCCCCCAGATCCCGCAGCCGCTACCGGCCGATGGCACTCACCGGTGCCTTCGCCGCCGCCGGTGCTCTCCTGTTTGCCCTCTGGCCAGGGGGGACCACGCCCGACACCACACTGCCGAACCGCGGCTCCGGCACCACCAGCCCTCTGGACGCCACGCCACCCACGGCTTCGCCCTCCCCCTCGCCGCCTTCGTCGCCCCATGCCTCCCCGTCCGGGACGGACAAGACGACCGCTCCGCCGAAGCCGGGGCCCACGTCCCGGCCCACCAAGACCCCGAGCAAGGCCCCCACCACCCCCGCACCTGCTGACCTGCCGCAGGCCGGCTATGTGAGCATGCACCCGGCGAGCTCGTCGAGCCTGTGCATCACCGAAGGCAGGGAGCGCAACGGCAATACAGATCGCGAGATCGCCGTACAACGCCCCTGCGCCGGGGCCCCGCAGCCCCGGGTCTATCTCGAATCGCTCGGCAACGGGATCTACCACATCCAGTGGCACAACTCGGATTCCAGAAGGGGCTGCCTGGGCGTCGACGAAGCCCCCGTCGAAGGCTCGGAACTGCTGTCGCCGGGCGACTGCACGGACGCCCTCGGCCTGCGCTACCGCCTCGAACCCTCCGGCAGCGGCTACCGCCTGCGGCCCATGGACAGCGGCATGTGCATCGGCATCCTGCCTCCCCGAACCGACGGTGCAGAGGCGATCCAGGCGGAGTGCACCGGAGCCACCGACCAGGTCTTTCGCTTCAGCCCTCTCTGAGGAGGCATGGCGGTAGCCCGCTTCATGAACCGGGCAGGTCAAACGGCACGTCCGGGGTGCGAGTCGTCGGCGGCTACCCCCCCGAACCTCTGGTCCACCCACCGCCACGCGATCTCCAGCAGCACCGCCCCCGCCGCCGCGATCGCCACCGCGGTCCACGGCAGCGCCAGGCCCACCAGCTTCAGCGCGAAGAAGTCCTGGAGCCACGGGACGATCAGCACGACGAGGAAGCCCGCGCCCATCGCCGCCACCAGGCAGACTCGCCACCACGTGTAGGGGCGGGCGATGATCGCCAGTACCCACATCGAGACCAGGAACAGCGTCAGCGTCGCCGCGCTCGTTTCCGCGTCGAGGGAGCCGGGGCCGCTGTAGTAGGAGCGCGCGAGCAGGTACGTCCCAAACGTCGTCACCGCCGCGATCACCCCCGCCGGGATCGCGTACCGCATCACCCTGTGTACGAACTGCGGCTTCGCGCGCTCCTTGTTCGGGGCCAGGGCCAGGAAGAAGGCCGGCACGCCGATCGTCAGCGTGGACAGCAGCGTCAAGTGCCGTGGCAGGAAGGGGTATTCGACCTGCCAGCAGACCACCAGGATGGCCAGCAGCACGGAGTAGACCGTCTTGGTCAGGAACAGCGTGGCGACCCGCGTGATGTTGCCGATCACCCGGCGCCCCTCCGCGACCACCGAAGGCAGCGTCGCGAAGCTGTTGTTGAGGAGCACGATCTGGGCCACTGCCCGGGACGCCTCCGAGCCCGAGCCCATCGAGACGCCGATGTCCGCGTCCTTCAGGGCGAGGACGTCGTTCACCCCGTCGCCCGTCATCGCGACCGTGTGGCCACGGGACTGCAGTGCGCCGACCATGTCGCGTTTCTGCTGCGGCGTGACCCGGCCGAAGACCGAGTGGGCGTCCAGGGACTCGGCCATCGGCGCGTGTTCGGTGGGCAGTTGGCGCGCGTCCACCGTGTTCTGGGCGCCGGGCAGGCCGAGTTTCCCGGCCACCGCGCCCACGGACACCGCGTTGTCGCCGGAGATGACCTTGGCGTTGACGTTCTGCTCGTCGAAGTAGCGCAGTGTGTCGGCCGCGTCCGGGCGCAGTCGTTGTTCGAGGACGACCAGTGCCGCGGGCCGCGCCCCGGCGGCGACGGTCGGGGCGTCCAGTTCGACGGCGGCGCGGGCGAGCAGCAGGACCCGCAGGCCCTGTTCGTTGAGCCGCTCGATCTCCGCGAGGGCCGCGTCGTCCTGCGGCAGCAGTACGTCGGGCGCGCCGAGCAGCCACGTGGAGCTCTCGCCGTTGCCTTCGCTGAAGCTGGCCCCGCTGTATTTGCGCGCGGACGAGAACGGCAGTGACTCCGTGCACCGCCAGTCCTCGCTGTCCGGATACGTGTCGATGATCGCCTGGAGGGAGGCGTTGGGCCGCGGGTCGGACTCACCGAGGGCACCGAGCACCTTGCGTACGTACGACTCGTCCGCACCGGCCAGCGGCCGCAGCTCCGTGACGTCCATGCCGCCTTCGGTCAGCGTGCCGGTCTTGTCGAGGCAGACGACGTCGACCCGCGCCAGGCCCTCGATCGCGGGGAGTTCCTGCACCAGGCACTGCTTGCGGCCGAGCCGGATGACCCCGATCGCGAAGGCGACGGATGTCAGCAGCACAAGTCCTTCCGGGATCATCGGCACGATGCCGCCGACGGTCCTGGCCACCGAGTCCTTGAAGTTGTTGTCCTTGACGACCAGCTGGCTGATGATGAGCCCGATCGCGGTCGGGATCATCATCCAGGTCACGTACTTGAGGATCGTGCTGATACCGCTGCGCAGCTCGGAGTGGACGAGCGTGAACCGGGACGCCTCCTCCGCGAGCTGTGCCGCGTAGGCCTCCCGCCCGACTTTTGTCACCGTGAACGCTCCGCTGCCCGCGACCACGAAGGACCCCGACATCACGGGATCACCGGTGTGTTTGATCACCGGGTCGGCCTCACCCGTCAGCAGCGACTCGTCGATCTCCAGGCTGTCCGCCTCGGCCACCTCGCCGTCTACGACGACCTTGTCGCCCGGGCCGAGTTCGACGAGATCGCCGAGGACGATCTCGGAGGTCGGGATCTCCGCGGCGGTGCCGTCCCTCCGTACCGTCGGTCTGACCTCGCCGATGAGCGCCAGACCGTCCAGGGTCTTCTTGGCGCGCAGCTCCTGGATGATGCCGATACCGGTGTTGGCGATGATCACGTAGCCGAACAGGCTGTCCTGGAACGGCGCGACGAAGAGCATGATCATCCACAGCACGCCGATGATGGCGTTGAAGCGGGTGAAGACGTTGGCGCGGACGATGTCGACGGTGGAGCGCGAGGAGCGGACGGGCACGTCGTTGACCTCGCCGCGCGCCACCCGCTTGGCGACCTCGGCCGTCGTCAGCCCCCGGGCCCGCGGCGCGCGCACGGACTTCGGCGGCTTTTGGGGGTGTACGGGGTCCAGCTCGGCCCCCGCGTCGATGACTGGGCTGCCCGGCTCGGGGCCGTCCATGCCGATCCTTGCCCGCTGCGTCATGGTTTCGACGGTACGGCGGGACCGGCCCGTTCACCCGCCGAGTGCGGGGCAGATCAGACCGGTGCAGGACGCGAATCGTCCTTCGGTACTACGGGACGGGTGCCGTAGGGGTCACGTGCTTTCGTCGCGCGTGGTGGCGGCGTCCGCCTCGCCCGCGGAGGTCTGCGCGGGCTCCACCGCCTCCGCGGCCCGCTTGAGCGCCGCGTCCCGCCCGCGTACGTACCAGATGCCGATCAGGCCGAGACCGCCGCCGGCCAGACAGGTCCACACCCACCACGTCAGGTCACGTTCCGCGAACCAGTTGTAGAAGGGGATCTGGACCAGGAAGAGGACGAACCAGAGGATCGTGCCGCCGGTGATGGTGGCGACGACGGGCCCCTCCAGGGGCTCGGGTGCCTCGTGCTTGGGGGTCCACTTCGCCATACGGCCAGTCTAGGTTGCGCCTTTCCGGCCCCTCGCACCCCGTGCCCCCCTCTCACCTCGGTTGTCTACGCGCGGAGATATCGCCTTGCGAATGATCAGCGCGAGCGTGAGCAGGGCGCCGAGGCTGTTCGGGGTGGCGCTGTTCCTCACGCCGCTCGCCACGATGGTCCCGATGCCGGCGCTGGGTCTGACGCAAGGCGGTTGACCCGGCGCCTTCACCTGCGCTGCTTCACCGCTGCGTCACTTACGCCGCTTCACGTGAGCCCGTAGAACTTCTCTGTCTCGTCGACGGCCGCCTTGAAGCGCTCGTCGAAGTCACCGCGGACGAGCGTCCGGACCACATAGTCCTGGACGCTCATTCCGCGTCTGGCGGCGTGGTGCCTGAGCCGGTCGAGGAGCTCACCGTCTATCCGGAGGCTGAGCACTGTCGATCCCATGGCAGCCAGAGTTGCCGGACCCTTGTTGCCGGTGGTCACTTTCCGGTTGCGCCTCACTCATATGAGTGAGGAACTCATCTGGCGGGACCTCGACTGGTATTTAGGATGGGTAATGAGTTACGCTAACAAATATGCCAGACCTGTCCCATGGTGATGACATCGACGTCGCCGCCGTGAACTCCCTGCGCTCGGCCGTCATGCGGCTGAGCAGGCGCCTGAAGCATCAGCGCGTCGACGAATCGCTGAGCCCGACCGAGATGTCGGTGCTCGGTACCCTCACCCGTTGCGGCCACGCCACCCCGGGTGAGCTGGCACGCAAGGAGCATGTCCAGCCGCCGTCCATGACCCGGATCGTGGCGCTGCTCGAGGCCAAGGGACTCGTCCGGCTCGAGCCGCACCCCGATGACCGCCGGCAGAAGGTCGTCAGCCAGACCGAGCAGGCCGAAGCCATGCTCGAAGAGAGCCGCCGCAAGCGGAATGCCTGGCTGGCCTCGCTCGCCGAGGGCCTGGACGAGGACGAGTGGGCGAAGCTGCGTGCCGCCGCCCCCGTACTGGAGAAGCTCGCGCACCTCTGATCCGCACAGCCAAGGAGGCGAACCCTTTTGAGTCCGGGACCCGGAGCACCCTCCGCACCCGCACCCTCCCCTACAACCATGTTCAGCTCGCTGAAGATCCGTAACTACCGGCTCTTCGCCGCCGGGCAAGTCGTCTCCAACACCGGCACCTGGATGCAGCGCATCGCCCAGGACTGGCTGGTGCTCAGCCTGACCGGATCCGCGTCCGCCGTCGGCATCACCATCGCGCTGCAGTTCCTGCCCATGCTCCTGTTCGGGCTGTACGGCGGAGTGCTCGCCGACCGGCTGCCGAAGCGGCAGCTGCTCGTCGCCACCCAGTCGGCGATGGCCCTGACCGGCCTGGCGCTCGCCGTGCTCACGCTCAGCGGCCATGTCCAGGTCTGGCACGTCTACCTCACGGCCTTCCTGCTCGGCCTTGTCACCGTCGTCGACAATCCGGCACGACAGTCCTTCGTCGCCGAGATGGTCGGCCCGGAGCAGCTGTCGAACGCGGTCAGCCTCAACTCCGCCAACTTCCAGTCCGCGCGGCTGGTCGGCCCGGCCGTCGCCGGTGTTCTGATCACGGCCGTCGGAAGCGGTTACGCCTTCCTGCTGAACGGCCTGTCCTTCATCGCGCCCCTCGCCGGCCTCTTGCTGATGCGCACGGCCGACCTCCACAAGATCGAACGCGCGCCGCGCGGCAAGGGACAGCTGCGGGAGGGACTGAAGTACGTCGCGGGACGGCCCGAGCTGATCTGGCCGATCGTCCTCGTCGGCTTCATCGGCACGTTCGGCTTCAACTTCCCCATCTGGCTCTCGGCCTTCGTCAACAACGTCTACCACTCGGGTGCCAGTACATACGGGCTGCTCAACACCCTGATGGCAGCGGGCTCCCTCGTGGGCGCCCTGCTCGCGGCCAGGCGTGGTACCTCGCGACTGCGGGTGCTGGTGATCGCGGCGATGCTCTTCGGTGTCCTGGAGATCGTGACCGCGTTCGCGCCGCAGTTCTGGATCTTCGCGGTCCTGCTGGTGCCGATCGGGATGTTCGGCCTGACCGTCAATGTCACGGCCAACTCCAGCATCCAGATGGCGACGGAACCGGCCATGCGGGGCCGGGTGATGAGCCTGTTCATGATGGTCTTCGTGGGCGGTACGCCGCTGGGCGCGCCCCTGGTCGGCTGGATCAGCGACACGTACGGACCGCGAATCGGCTTCGCGGCGGGCGGTGCGGTGGCGCTGGCGGCTGCGACAGGAGTTGGCGTGATGCTCGCCCGTGTGGGCGGGCTGCGCCTGAAAATAGATCTGCGGCGGGGGCGGAGGCATGTGGAGTTCGTGCCGAGGGAGGAGCTGGAGACGGCGGCGTAGGGCGTCGCCCTGCGGGTGCGGGTGCCGGTGCGGGTGCCGGTGCGGGTGCTGGTCCGGGTGCCGGTCCTGGTGCGGGTCGGGGAACGTCTCCGCAGCCCACCTCATCTGCGTCAGACTCGGATCATGAGACTCTTCGCCGCCGTACTCCCGCCCACCCCCGCCGTGGACGAACTCGCCCTGGAAGTCGACCGGTTGAAAGCCCTCCCCGGCGCGGACGCCCTGCGATGGACCGGGCGTCCCGGCTGGCACTTCACGCTTGCCTTCATGGGTGAGGTCGACGACGCCCTGCTGCCCGAGCTGCGTGAGCGGCTCGGGCGGGCCGCGCACCGGACTGATGCCTTCCCGCTGCGGCTGCACCGTGGCGGGCGGTTCGGGCACCGTGCCCTGTGGGCGGGCGCGGCGGGTGGCCTGGAGAAGATGCGGCTGCTCGCCGAGCGCGCCGACGCGGCCGCTCGGCGTGCCGGGATCGCTATGGACGAGCACCGCCGCTACCAGGCTCATCTCACGATCGCCCGCAGCCGTGACAACGCGGACCTGCGCCCGTTCGTCGAGGAGCTGGAGGCGTTCGAGGGCACTCCCTGGGAGGTGGGCGATCTCGCGCTCGTACGCAGCAACCTGCCGGTGAGCGGAGTGAGCGGCGAGCAGCCGCGGTACGAGACGGTCGGTGCCTGGCCGCTCGGACGGGCCGGTTAGTCTCGAAGGGTGAATCCCAAGACCAGAAACCAGATCATGGCCGGCGTGCTTGTGCTGATGTTCGCGATCATCGCCGTGGCGGCCGTGGTCGGCCAGTAGCCCTGACCGCCCCACGGCCGCGCCGCTACGGTCCTACCAGGCGAAGGCCTCCGGGGACGGCCCCGGACCCGGGAAGATCTCGTCCAGCCCGGACAGCATCTCGTCGCTCAGCTCCAGCTCCACGGCGCGCAGCGCCGAGGTCAGTTGGTCCGCGGTGCGCGGGCCGACGATGGGACCGGTGATCCCCGGCCGGGTGAGCAGCCAGGCCAGCGCGGCCTCGCCGGGCTCCAGGCCGTGCTTGTCGAGCAGGTCCTCGTACGCCTGGACCTGCGCACGTACCTGTGTGTTCGAGAGCGCGTCCGCCGAGCGGCCGGAGGCCCGGCGCCTGCCCTCGTTCTCCTTCTTGATCACGCCGCCGAGAAGTCCGCCGTGCAGCGGCGACCAGGGGATGACCCCGAGTCCGTACTCCTGCGCGGCGGGGATGACCTCCATCTCGGCGCGGCGTTCGGCGAGGTTGTAGAGGCACTGCTCGCTGACGAGGCCGTACGAGCCGCGCTTCTGGGCGATCTCATTGGTCTGGGCGATCTTCCAGCCGGGGAAGTTGGACGAGCCCGCGTAGAGGATCTTGCCCTGGGCGATCAGGGTGTCGATGGCCTGCCAGATCTCCTCGACCGGGGTGCGGCGGTCGATGTGGTGGAACTGGTAGAGGTCGATGTGGTCCGTCCGTAGCCGCTTGAGGCTCGCTTCGACGGCCCGGCGGATGTTGAGCGCGGAGAGGCGGTCGTGGTTGGGCCAGGGCTCGCCGTCGCCGGCCATGTTGGCATAGACCTTGGTGGCGAGGACGACCTTGTCGCGGCGGTCGCCGCCCTTGGCGAACCAGGAGCCGATGATCTCCTCGGTACGGCCCTTGTTCTCGCCCCAGCCGTACACATTGGCGGTGTCGAAGAAGTTGATCCCCGCGCCGAGCGCGGCGTCCATGATGACGTGACTGTCGGCCTCGTCGGTCTGCGGTCCGAAGTTCATCGTCCCGAGGACGAGTCGGCTGACCTTGAGTCCGGTGCGTCCGAGCTGTGTGTACTTCATGGTTCTTCAGCCAACGCCTTGGAGCGCGCTCCAGGCAAGCGGATAAGGGGATCAGTCGCGGGGGAACTCGGCGGTGGAGAGGGTGAGCCCGAGGGGGGTGGCGGTGAGGTCGAGCGGCTGCCCGAAGGCGACTTTCGTCTCGGTCGTGTAGTCCCCGTCCTTGGGCTGGGTGTGGAGGAGACACTTACCGGTGTACGGGTCGACGATCAAGAAGACGGGGACCTCGGCGACGGCGTAGGCGATTTTCTTCGGGCCGTAGTCGTTGAGTGCTGTGCCCGTGGAAATCACCTCGGCGATGAACTCCACGTCCTCGAAGCGCCAGCGGCCACGGCTGTCCTCCACCGCTCCGTCGCGGAGCTTTGCCACGTCAGGGCAGAAGCCGTTCTGCGGGCCGGGAAAATCGATGCGTACGTCCGACAGGACCTCTACATCCATGCCGAACTTGTCTTCCAGCGCTCTGACGATCCTGCGGATGATCTGCCAATGGACGTTCCGCTGCGGCGACATGAAGACGTTACCCCCGACGATCTCAACCTTGACTCCCTCGGGGACGGGCATCTGCTCAAGCCTCTTGAACCACTCGTCCAAGCGCTCGGCGTTGTCGTCGGCCATGTCGATCCTGCCGCTCTCTACGACGGTCATCGTGGCGCTCCTCCCCACTGCCGCGTGGTTGCATGCAGTCGCCTCGTACAACGATACGCACCGTGACAACGTCACACCGTGGCGAGGACTCGTCACGCTCCGCCGAACCACCCCGCCGCGTCCAGCCGGAACGCGTCCGCCGGGACGACCGTACGCAGCGTCTCCTCGATCTCGCGTACGGGCCCCGCGCCGACCGCGCCCGCCCACTCCGCCCGCAGTTCGTCGAAGATCGCCGCAGAGCGGGCCAGCGCGTCAATACCGTGCGGGGTGAGGCGGACGAGCTTGCGGCGGGCGTCGGACGGGTCGTCCGTGCGCTCCGCGTAGCCGAGGGTGACGAGGCGGTCGACCGTCTTGCCCGCGGCCTGCTTGGAGACCCCGAGCCGCCGCCCGACCTCGCTGGCGGTCGCGCCGCCCGCGCCGATCGCCTGCATCGCGAAGCCGTACGCGGGCCGGAGGTCCGGGTGGCCCTGCTGGGCCAGCTCGGCGTGGAGGCGGTCGATGAGGGAGCGGAACCCGGCGAAGAGGAGCAGGGGCAGCTCGTAACCAGGCGTATCACCTAGCCCGTTGCGCAATTCGACAACCTGATTTACCTTCTTGTCGTCAACCATGTTGTCGATTGTAGGAGACCTTGCATGTTCACCGAACACACCCTGGAATCGGCTCCGCCCGCGTCACGTCGCGCCATGGAGTCCACGATCAAGCACCTGGGTCATCTGCCACCGGCCGTCGCGAAGCTCGCCTCCTCGCCGCAGCTGCTGGACGGCTTCCTGAAGCTCAGCGCGATGTTCGAGCAGACGACCCTGGACCCGGTCGTCCGAGAGGTGGTCGTCATGGTGGTCGCGGCGCGGAACGAGTGCCATGTGTGCGTCGAGATGCACACCGGCAAGCTGCGGGCGCTGGGCGCGGACGAGCATGTGATCGCCGCGCTGCGCGAGCGGCAGCCGCTGGACGACGAACGGCTCGAAGCGGTACGGCAGTTCACGCTGGAGGCGCTGCGCACGGCGGGTGGCGTGGGTGAGGCGGAGCTGAAGGCGTTCTTCGGGCACGGCTATACGGAGCAGAACGCTCTGGAGGTGGTCATGGGCATCGGTACGTACACGATGTCGACGCTCGCCAACCGGCTCACGCGCGCGTAGGGGGCGCCCGGGGCGGGCGCCCCGGCGGGCGTCAGGACTTGGCGGTGATGGTCGCGCCGCAGTCGAAACGGCTGGTGTGGCCGTTGACGGTGTTACCGAGGCAGACGGTCAGCTTGACCGTGCGGTCCTCGACGAGGTTGCCGTGGTGGTACTCGGTGCAGTTGCCGTCGCCCGGGGTGAAGTACCGCTCGAAGCTGCCGGTGTACGGAACGTCGTTGGGGCCCGCGTACCAGGTGGCGGTGATCTTCAGCCAGACGCCGAGGCCGTCCGCCTTGGTGTCACAGGCTCTGAACTCGTCACCGTCGTCCGTGAAGGTGCCGTAGGCCGTGCTGGAGGTGTGCGCGTAGGCGTACCAGGTGCTGGCGGCCTGGGCGCTGGAGACGTTGCCGAGAGCGATGGCGGCACCGGCGCCGACGACCGCGGCGATACGGCTGAGCTTGCGCATGATTGTGAAGCCTTCCTGTGGGGTTTGTGACCGCGTCAGCCTAGATCTACCTGAAGTTTTACAACAGGCCTTTTCTGTCAGGGGAGTTGAGGGATATGAGGCGCGGATCGGCCGCGCAGATGTGAAGGCCGGAATTGGCCGGTCCGCGGTGAAGCCTGCGGAATCCGCCTTGCCATTTTGAAGTGTCCATGCCGCAATGGCAGTGTCGCTGACTGCTCGTCAGGGAGCTGAGCCGCGAACCGACGTGGCGGCCGGTGACGCCAGCCCGTAACCCCCACACGAAGGCGGGACTCCTCATGAAGTACGGCACATTCACAACAGGCGCGTTACTGGGCGGAGCTGTCGCCGCAGGCGTGCTCGTCATGGCGCCCATCGCCACCGCCGTGACGCCGGAGACGGCCACCATCTCCTTCGACTGCGGTTCCTTCGGCTCCGGCACGGCAACGCTCACGGCCACCCAGGACGGCACGGCGGCGACCATCAGCCTGTCGACTTCGGCCATCAAGTCCCCCATCGCCATCTCGGCGAACTCGGTCAAGTCGACCCTCGGCCTCACCAAGAACGGCTCCGGCACGGCGACGTTCACCGGCAACTCCAACCCGGCCATCCCGGCCGGGGGCGACGTGTCGACGGGCCCACTCACCGGGACGGTCGCCGCGGGGGACAGCCTGGAGGGGAAGTCGCTGACGGTCGTCGTCTTCGGCATCACGGCGACGTGCAACGCCACATCCGCGCAGGCGCCTGGCCCGTTCGTGTTCTGAGGGCCGTCAGGCAGTGTGCCTGACGGCCTCAATTAGACGCACTCGCCCTGGTCGCCGCTGTAGCTGCTCTTGAACCAATCGAGGTCCGTGGTCACAGTCGCTGCGCCACCTGTTCGACGAGTTCGCCGACTCTTCGGGATTGAGTGCCTGAGTTCGCAGAATGCTTTCCCTGCCCTCCGTGGCCGCCGCGCGGAGCCGGGCGGGACCTTTGCGGAACGGCGAAGTTCCCGGCATTCGGTGCGATTGATCCCACCGGGTGGCGCCAGCGCCGTCATGTGGCTTGTTCACGCTGTGTTCTCCTGAGCCGGCGTGCCCGAGTCCCCGTGATCCGGTTAGGATCACGGCATGATTACGGCCTGGTCTCCTTCTCGTGCGTCGAGGAGCCGCTCATCAGCGGCTCTGTGGCGTGTGCTGGGACTGGGTCTACTCCTCTTCGGCCTGCTGTACACGCACGCCGTCAACCCTGACGCCACGATGAGTCACCTCGTCGCCGATGAGGGCGTCTCGGTATCGGGTACTCATTTTGAGCCCACCGTCGAGCGTGAAAACGTTGCGAGTGCCACGTCGGGACATCTGGCCAACGCGCAGCCGAAGGGCCATGACGACGGCCACGGACATCAGCACGCTGTCGAGGACTGTGCGCTGGGACAGCCTCCACAGGGTCCCGCCGTGGCGGTGCCCTGTCTGTCTCCGCTGGGCTCGGAGGACGGCGACGATGTGCCCGGCGCCGTGCCCGCCCGTCATGCCGCGGTACGGGATTTCGCAGCCCCGATAACTCAAGTGGCGGACTCCGCGGTTCTTCGTATCTAGGTCAGCGCCTTACGACCGGTCGACTTCTGCCCGGGAATCCTGGACTCGGCCCGAGGCCGTGCCATGCCTTCTCCCGGCGACCGGTCCATGGCGTCTGACCTCCTGCGCGCACGGCGCCCCACAGCGTGGCGCGGGGACGGTCGACGGCTCTTTTCCCGACCCCCCACCGATCACTGCCCCGACCAGGAGTCTTCCCGTACGGGTAGTGACTGCCGCCTGGAGAACCCGTGCCCCCCACCCCTGCCCCCTCGCGTACCCATGCCTCATGGTTACGTCTGCTCCGCGGGAGCCAACTCGTCCGGGGCACGCTGTACGCCCTGCTGTTCATGCTGCTGGCGTGCTTCGGCCATCATCGCCATGCACCTGAGACGCCCGAACGCCCAGCCGCGGCGTCGAATGAAGCCCCTCTGTCCGCGGAGGACCACGACGGCGAGATCCTCGACGCAATCGAGCCTCCCGACCGTTGCCACGATCTCTGCCCCGGACAGGCGGTCTTCCCGCAGTCGCCCGCTCGGATCCCGCCGCCCGCCGTCACCGCGCTGCCGCTGACGGACGCCACAGGAACTCCTTCGCACGAGCCCTCCGGCGGCGTCCGAAGACTGCTGCCGAGCAACGGCCGGTCCGCTCTCACCGCCAACCGCCGGTGGCGCATTTAGATGCCGCCCCGCGGCTCGGCCCTGGCCGAACCGCCGCGCGCCGTGCTCGGGCCGCCGCGCGAGATGAGCATCCGTACGCGTCAGTCACCGAACGAGAGCGAAAGAAATGCACTCCCTGACCACGAGTGACCTCATCCCCGCCGACTCCACCCTCCAGGGACTCGTCGGCAACACCCCTGTCCTGCGGGTCTCCCAGCCCTTCACCCCGCCCGGCCGCGGCTTCTGGGCCAAGCTGGAGGGCTTCAACCCGGGCGGCATCAAGGACCGCCCGGCCCTGTACATGGTCGAACGGGCCCGCGCCCGCGGTGAGTTGCAGCCGGGACGTCCGATCATCGAGTCGACCAGCGGCACCCTCGGCCTCGGCCTCGCACTGGCCGGAATGGTCCACGGACACCCCGTCACGCTGGTCACCGACCCCGGCCTCGAACCGTCGATGAACCGGCTGCTCGCTGCCTACGGTGCAATCGTCGACATGGTCCCCGAGCCGCACCCGACCGGCGGCTGGCAGCAGGCCCGCCGCGACCGCGTCGCCGAACTCATGGCGCAGCACCCCGGAGCCTGGTGCCCCGACCAGTACAACAACCCCGACAACGTCGCCGCCTACACCCCCCTCGCCCTCGAACTCGCCTCGCAGATAGGCCACATCGACGTCCTCGTCTGCAGCGTCGGCACGGGCGGCCACTCCGCGGGCATCTCCCGCGTCCTGCGCCAGCTGTACCCGCAGATGCGGCTGGTGGGCGTGGACACCATCGGCTCGACCATCTTCGGACAGCCCGCCCGGCCCCGCCTTATGCGCGGACTCGGCTCCAGCATCTACCCGCGCAATGTGGCGTACGAGAACTTCAGCGAGGTGCACTGGGTAGCGCCGGCCGAATCCGTCTGGGCCTGCAGGCAGTTGGCTGCCTCGCACTACGCCACGGGGGGCTGGAGCGTCGGCGCGGTCGCGCTCGTTGCGGGCTGGGTCGCGCGTACGGCCCTCCGGAACACACGTGTCGTGGCGATCTTCCCTGACGGGCCCCAGCGCTATCTGGAGACCGTCTACGACGACCAGTACTGCGCCGAGCACGGACTGCTGGGCGTGACTCCGGCGCCCGAACCGGAGGCCATCGGCCGCCTCGACGAGAAGGAAGTCGCCCGCTGGACCCGCTGCACGCAGGTGAGCGACCCGCTCTCCCCGACGGCCCAGGCGGAGGGCACCGGAGGTGGCCAGAAGTGAAGGCGATGCTCACGCAGATCCGCTCCTACGAGCGGAGCGTTCAACTGCTCCTGGTGAACCAGTTCACCATCAACCTCGGCTTCTACATGCTGATGCCGTACCTGGCCGCCCACCTCTCCGGCACGCTCGGTCTCGCCGGCTGGCTGGTCGGACTCGTGCTGGGCGTACGGAACTTCAGCCAGCAGGGCATGTTCCTCGTCGGCGGCACCCTCGCCGACCGACTCGGCTACAAGCCGCTGATCGTCGCCGGATGCATACTGCGCACCGTCGGCTTCGCCACGCTCGGCCTGGTCGACTCGGTGGCGGCCCTGATCATCGCCTCAGCGGCAACCGGCTTCGCGGGGGCGCTGTTCAACCCCGCCGTGCGCGCCTACCTCGCGGCCGACGCGGGCGAGCGCCGCGTCGAGGCCTTCGCCCTGTTCAACGTCTTCTACCAGGCGGGCATCCTGCTCGGCCCGCTGGTGGGGATGCTGCTCACCGGCCTGGACTTCCGGATCACGTGCCTCGTCTCGGCGGCGATCTTCGCACTGCTGAGCGTCGTGCAGATCCGCTCGCTGCCGGCCCGCAGGGCGGCGGACCGGACCGCGGGCACGGACACAGGTGCCAGGGAGAGCGTGCTTGGGCAGTGGCGGGGCATCCTGCGCAACCGCGCGTTCCTGCTCTTCGCCACGGCCATGATCGGCTCGTATGTCCTGTCCTTCCAGGTCTATCTGGCGCTGCCGCTGGAGGTACGACGCCTGGGCGGCGACGGCGAGTTCGGGACGGCGGCCGTCGCGCTGCTGTTCGCCGCCTCCGGTCTCTCCACCATCTTCGGCCAGACCAAGGTGACCGAGTGGTGCAAGGAGAGGCTGGAGCCCGGACAGGCCCTGGCCTGGGGGCTGCTCAGCATGGGCCTCGCGTTCGTACCGCTGCTCGCGGCGACGGCCGTGCCCGTGCCGGACGAGGGAATGGGACGCCGGCTCCTCGCCGCCGTACCGCCGACACTGGCCGCGCTGCTGCTGGCACTGGGCACGATGATCGCGTACCCCTTCGAGATGGACACGATCGTCCGCCTCTCCGGCGACCGCTTCGTAGCCACCCACTACGGGCTCTACAACACCATCTGCGGCGTCGGAATCACCTTGGGCAACCTGCTCACCGGGGCGGCACTCGACGCCGCCCGCGCGGCCGGCATGTCTGCACTTCCCTGGCTGGCGCTGGTCACCCTCGGCGTGGCCTGCGCGGGATCCCTCTACGGACTCCACCGGGCCGGGCGCCTGACGCACACGGCGCCTGAACCCCAGCCCGCCGCGGCCTGAGCGAATCGGCCTCCGGGCGGGAGCGAGTGCAACGCCGACTCGCCCCCGCCCGGAGGCTCCGCCGCCCTTGCCTTGTCGCCGCCGTCGTGAAGGAGGGCCGGGAGCCGTGGCGCGGTGACAGGGCCTCATGACTGTGCGTTCCTCGTCCCCGCCTCGCGCCTGCGGTTCGCGGGCGCTCACCCGGAGCGGCCGGGGCGCCGCGTCACCAGGGTGCCCCGCGCTGGGCGGGCTGACGCGGCCGTTGGAGTGGCGGTCGCGGCCGTCGGTCGAAGTTCCGTTCGTGGAGTCGGAGTTGCTACACGAGACGGTGACGGCGGGCGGCGCCCGGCTCTGACAGCACAGCCGATGCGCGGTACGGCCCGCCCAGTCCCCACGCCTGGTGCATCGTGTCCGCGAACGCCGCCGCCAGTTTGTGTTCGCCCGTCGGGCCCGGGTGCGTCCCGTCGTACGTGTCCGTGTCGAGGGCGTACGACTGCGGCGGCGACGCCAGCTGGATCGGCGAGGATGCCGTGTCCAGGTCGGCGACAGCCTTGGCCAGGAGCTCGTTGAAGCGGTCGCACTCCACCGCGAAGGGGGCGTCGGAGCGGGCCCGTACGTTGGGGATGACCGGCAGCAGGACCATCCGTACACGCGGGTTGGCCGCGCGGGCCTCGGCTATGAATTGCCGGGCGTTCAGGGCGGTCTGGGCGCTGTTCGTGTAGAAGCCGAGGTCTATCAGGCCGAGCGAGACCAGCAGGATGTCCGCCCGCTCCGTGGCCACCGTCTCGCGGATGGCCGGGGCCATGTGGAGCCAGCCCTCGCCCCAGCCGGACAGATGGCGCCGGGCTTCGGCCGGGAAGGCGGGGTCGGCGTAGGCGTGGGAGACCGGGGCGTTCGCCGCCGTGTCGTAGAGCTCGGTCCGGGGGCCGACGATCTCGTACGGGCCGTCGAAGGTCGTGGCAAGGTGCCGCCACATCCGGTAGCGCCAGGTGTAGTCGCCGGCGCGTCCGATGGTCATGGAGTCGCCGACGAACATGAAACGCATGGGGGTCATCATGTCCGATCAAGCCCCGCACCTGCGATGTGAGGCTGACCACGGCGGCTGATCCGGAGACGCCAAGGGCGAGGTGGCAGGCTGGGGGGCATGCGTTCGCTTCCGTACGTCACCGGGGCCACCGGAGCCCTTGCCGCGTCCCTCGCGGCCCTGGTGCTCGCCGCCGTCCCCGCCTTCGCCGACGACGACCCCGGGTTCACGATCAAGGACCCGCGCATCACGGAGTCCAGCGGGCTCGCCGCGAGCCGGGCGCACCCGGGGGTGTACTGGACGCACAACGACCAGGACGAGCCGCGCGTCTTCGCCGTCGATTCCAGGACCGGCAAGACCGTCGCGACGATCACCCTCAGCGGGGTCGGAAAGCCCCGCGACATGGAGGCCGTCTCGGTCGGCCCGGACGGGAAGGTCTATGTCGGGGACATCGGCGACAACCTCAACGGGAGCTGGGACCACGTCTGGATCTACGCGTTCCCCGAGCCGAAGGCCCTCAAGGACATGACCGTCCGGGCGACGCAGTACACGGTCACGTACGAGGACGGCGCCCGGAACGCCGAGGCGCTGATGGTGCATCCCACGACCGGGCGGGTCTACATCGCGTCGAAGAACGAGGACGGCGGCGGGCTGTACGAGGGGCCCGCCAAGCTCACCGCCTCGGGCACGAACACCTTCCGGCGGATCGGTGAGGTGCCCTGGGTGACGGACGGGGCCTTCTCGCCCGACGGCAGGGAACTGGTGTTGCGCTCCTACTTCAGCGCGCGCGGATACGAGTGGAAGAACGGCCGCCTCGGCGCCGACCACCGCGTTCGCGCGCCCATTCAGGGGCAGGCCGAGTCGGTGACGTACACCCTCGACGGCAAGGCGCTGATGTTCGGCTCGGAAGGCGAGCAGAGCGAGGTGCTGCGGGTCGACCTCGGGAAGAAGTCCTCGCCGGACAAGGGCAGCACGTCTCCCTCCGAGAGCGGGAGTTCGGTCGGCGGGGGAGGCGGCGGCGGGACCGGCAACTTCACGTACGGGATGATCGTCCTCGCCGGTGGCACCGCGCTCGTTCTCGGGATCAAGAGGCTGCTGCGGCGCGGGTAGGCGCGGCCGGGCGCCTTCGCGCTCGGCCGGACACCGCTAGAGCGCGCGCACCTCGTAGTGCAGCGTCTGGTCCCGCATCACCTTGTGCGCGATCGGGACCAGCGCGCCGTGCATGAAGGGGTGCTCGTGCAGAAGCATCTTCGACGCGTGCTTGCTCTCCTCGCTGCCCGGGTCGAGCTGCCGCACCCTGGCCTTGATCGTCGGCCCGGTCGGCTTGCCGCGCGCCGTGCAGGGCGCGAGCTCGATCTCCGGGTTGTTCGCCATCCGCTTGGCCTTGCCGGACGTGGCATAGGTGCGGACGTATGCGTGGTCGCCGTCGACGACGATGCTGACGGGGGTGCCGACGGGGGTGCCGTCGCGCTTGTAGCTGGTGAGCAGGACCGCCCACTGTTTCTGGAAGGGCATGAGACCCGGACTCGTACTCATACCTCCATGAATGCACGTTCTGCGCTGCGCGTCACGTTCGGGGGCATTCTCCACCCCGCTCTGTCCCGTAACCGGGGCTCTGGATGTGCGGCCCGGGCGCACACCCAGCCCCGCCGCGGGCGTTACCGACGCAGGAGCGCGCAGATGAAGTCCTCCTGGACCGACCGGAGTTCCTCCAGCAGCTCCGGCTTGTTGTCCTTGTTCACCTGCGTGGTGATCGAGAACGTCAGCGACCGCTTCCCGTCCGGCGTCGCCGCCATCAGCTGGGTGTAGCCGGGGAAGTTGCCCGTGTGGCCGTACACGACACCGCACCGCGTCGTGTAGCGGAAGATCGCCAGGCCGGTGGCGTTGGCGCCCGGGCCCGCCGGCTCGGAGGCGCCTTCGCGCCATGCCAGCTGCTCGCTGCGCGTCGAGTCCGAGATCAGGTCGCCGCCCGCGTAGGCGCGGATGAACCTGGTCAGGTCCGTGGGGGTGGAGACGATGCCGCCGGACGCCCAGACGCCGGACGCGCTGAGCACGGTGCTGACGTCCTCCGGGGGCTCCGGCGGGTCGACGGCGTAGCCGTGCAGATAGGGCTCGGGGAGGCGGAAGCCCTGCGGGAGGCTGGTGTTCCGCAGGTCCAGCGGGCGGTAGACGTTCCACCGCAGAAGCTCCTCGTACCTTCTGCCGGTCACCGCCTCGGCCATCAGGGCCACGGCGATGTTGTCCGAGTTCGAGTACTGGTACTGCGACCCCGGAGGGAAGGCCGGCGGTTCGTCGGCGACGAAGTCGAGGAGGCGGCGGGAGTCGAAGAGATGGTGGGGGTCGGCGTTGAGGATCGCGAGGAACTCCGGGTCCTTGGTGTAGTCCGGCAGGCCGCTGGTGTGGTTCAGCAGCTGCCGGAGCGTCACCGCGTGCCAGGCCTCGGGCAGCGCGGGCAGGCGCTCGCCGATCGTGTCGTCGAGGCCGAGCAGACCGCGGTCGACCAGTTGCAGGGCCACGGCTCCGCTGAACGCCTTGGCCGTGCTGGCGATGCGCATGTGGTCGGTCGGCTGCGGCCCCCGGTCGGTGCCCAGCTCCGCGACACCGGCCCGGTAGATCTTCGTCCTGTCCCCGCGCTGCAGTACGGCGATGATTCCGGGCGGGCCGCCGGGCGCCCGGAGCAGTTCTTCGAGGCGTTCCTGCAGTGCGTCGTCCTGACCGGCTGCGTCCCCGGCCACGGCAGGTGCTGCCACCGGCCCGGCGATGCAGCCGACGGCCAGCAGGGCGACGGCGAGGAGCCGCCACTTACGGACGCGGGGGCGGGAACGGAGGCGAGAACGGGGGCGTGACGACACGGGCGTTGCTCCTGACGGCGGGGACGGTTGCTCACGACCCAGCATCAGGAGCGGAAGCCCGGTCCGCGCGCGGCGATGCTCCATCCGGCAGACAGCCGCCCGGCCCGGCGCCCACCGGGCCGACGGAAACGAGGACGGGCCCGGCAGCGTGACGCGTGACGCCGCCGGGCCCGTCCCCGTACATCTCCGTGGTGCTACAGCTTCTCGATCACGTAGTCGATGCACGCCGTCAGCGCCTCGACGTCCGCCGGGTCGATCGCCGGGAACATCGCCACCCGCAGCTGGTTGCGGCCCAGCTTGCGGTACGGCTCCGTGTCGACGATGCCGTTCGCGCGCAGCGCCTTCGCGACGGCCGCCGCGTCGATGTCGTCCGTGAAGTCGATCGTGCCGATGACCTGCGAGCGCTTCGCCGGGTCGGCCACGAACGGGGTCGCGTACTTGGACGCCTCGGCCCATCCGTACAGCGTCCGCGAGCTCGTCGCCGTGCGGCCGGTCGACCAGTCCAGGCCGCCCTGGCCGTTCAGCCACTTCAGCTGCTCGTTGAGCAGGAAGAGCGTGGCCAGCGCGGGCGTGTTGTACGTCTGGTTCTTCAGGGAGTTGTCGATCGCCGTCGGCAGGCTGAAGAACTCCGGCACATGGCGGCCCGAGCCGTGGATGCGAGCGGCGCGCTCCAGCGCGGCCGGGGAGAAGACGCCGATCCACAGGCCGCCGTCGGAGGCGAAGGACTTCTGCGGGGCGAAGTAGTAGACGTCCGTCTCGGCGATGTCGACGGGCAGGCCGCCCGCGCCGGACGTGGCGTCGACCAGGACGAGTGCGCCCTCGTCGGCGCCCTGGACGCGCTTGATGGGGGCCGCGACGCCGGTCGAGGTCTCGTTGTGGGTGAAGGCGTACACGTCGATGCCCGCCTCCGCCGCCGGGTCCGGGTGCGTGCCCGGGTCGGAGCTGATGACGGTCGGCTCGGCCAGCCACGGCGCGAGCTTCGCGGCCTTGGCGAACTTGGAGGAGAACTCGCCGAAGGACAGATGCTGGGACTTGTTCTCGATCAGGCCGTGCGTCGCGATGTCCCAGAAAGCGGTTGAACCGCCGTTGCCCAGGATGACCTCGTAGCCCTCGGGGAGCCGGAAGAGGTCGCGTACGCCGTCGCGCACCGCGCCGACGAGGTTCTTCACCGGGGCCTGGCGGTGGGACGTGCCGAGGAGAGAGGTGCCGGTGGCGGCCAGGGCGTCCAGCGCCTCCGTACGCACCTTGGAGGGGCCCGCGCCGAAACGGCCGTCGGCGGGCTTGATGTCAGCGGGAATCTGGATCTCAGCCACGTATCGGAGCGTATACCGGTCCCGGGCCGCTTTGGACACGCGGTCCGGCGGCTGAGACGGGCTCCCGCCCGCCTGACCTGCGCGTCGGGGTCGTGCGCGTCAGTCCTTCTTCGCCAGGGACAGCTCGTGCTCCCGTACGGACAGCTCGTGCAGGTGCTCGACCAGCGCGAGCAGGACGAACTTGCTGGAGG